>DAOTYA010000261.1:0-9410 GCA_034435075.1 Anaerolineae bacterium | reverse complement strand
GCGTGAGTGAAAGCCACCCGCAGTTTAAGGGGCAGCGGCAGCGTAGCGGTTAAATCGTCCAACAACTCCACTTCCCAGCGGTCCAGACGGTCATTGTAGACTTCAACGGTCCGGTTGGCACAGGCACGGATGATGAATTCAGCGTTGACCAGCTCAAACCAGGTGAAGATTTTTTGGTCATCCAGCCCGGCATCAGCCACAAAACGGAGAGGAAGATGGGGAAATAGAGCACGCGTGATACGGATCGCACGGTAAATCTCGCGATTCTCGCTGACAAAGTCGGCGCTGCGGTACGAAAACCAATTCGCTTATGTCACCACCGGCTCCGGCAGGTTTACCACCGTCGCCGTCATCGCAGGATATCCAGAGGTGAGCTTCTTCTCCCCCTTCGGACCGGGAGGTGTGCTCTTCAACACAGTGGAAACCCCCTACAGATGCCTGGTGTAAGGTTTTTCGAAGTTCACCGGGTCCAGCGCCACAATCAAGTGTGCAGGCGCGTAGTGTGCCACTACCTCTTGGGCGATACCATACACCCCCTTCAGCAGTTCCCGATGGCTGAACCGGTCATTCCAGATGGAACGATACAGCCGCTTGGCCATTGGCCAGATGGTCTCTTCATCCCGTTCCATCACCCCACATGCAATCTTGGTCACCAGGGGCGACTGGCCGCCAAGTATCACTTGCACAGCCAGTTTCCCAACTTCCCGCAACCTCTTCTCAGGCAACTGCATCATCACTGGCTTAAGGAACTGCTCCAACTCATCGTTAATTTCTGCCACCGGCAAGTTCTCAATTCCACAGCTTTGCTTCACCATATCTCTATCCTCCTCACTGCCTGGTGCTTACACTCGTAAGCATACCACATCGGCCATCGTTTTTCAACTCTAAAACCGGACGGTTCTGTTATAAGGGCCGGGGTCGAGACTTTAGCTGGTCTTTTCCGCCTGAAGGCTCTACTCCAGCTGCTTGTCTAAACCGTATTGCCCTAAACTACATGTGGGTAATCACCACCACGCTATTTTGCGGTGCTACCCCTGTTCGCGCTCCAACGTCAAAACCGCTGCTGAACGAGAGGGGAGCGTCAGGCCGGTGACGTGGCCATTTCTCACCTCCGCCTCTCCCTCCTGCCATATATTACGCAATCTGGTGCCCTCTGCGAATAATCCCCTCACCGGTACATTCAGGTTGTACTCGCACGGGCCGTTGTTGAACACTACCACCAGCGTCTTCGTCCCGTCCTCCTCAAAGTAGCGGCCGAAGGCGTAAACCATATGCCGGTCATCCGTGTGTAATCTCAGGTAGCGTCCACGCCTCAGGACAGGATACGCATGTCGCAGCCGCGTTGCCCGCCGAAAGAAGTCAAGAAGCTCGTGGTCCCACACGGCTTCGTCCCACGGAAAAGCACGTCGGCAGTCCGGGTCATGCCCACCGGTGAGGCCTATCTCGTCGCCATAGTAGATACACGGGGCACCGGGGAAGGTCATCTGGAACAGAGTCGCCAGCTTCAGCGCCTCCCTGTCACCCTGGACCATGGTCAGGAAACGCGGCTCGTCATGGCTGCTGAGGAGATTGAGCTGGACAAGGGTCACATTCCAGTCATAAAGGTCCAACATATAATCCACGGCGCCGGCAAAGGCGGTGGCGCTCAGCCTGCGGAGTTTGAATCCACCCGGTCGAACGGAGGTATCCAGGCTCTTCCCACCGAAGAAGCCCAGGCAGGCACGGTTGAAGACGTAGTTCATTACTGCATCGAACTGGTCACCTTTAAGCCAGCGGTGGGCCTCCCCCCAGATTTCGCCCACGATGTAGGCTTCAGGATTGGCCGCCTTGACCACGCGGCGGAACTCTTGCCAGAAGGCATCATCATCTATCTCAGCAGGCACATCCAGACGCCATCCATCTATGCCGTACTCGATCCAGTAGCGTGCCACGTCGAAAATGAAACGTCGCACGGCCTTGGTCTGGATGTTCAACTTGGGGAGGGCCGGCAGGTCCCACCACGCCCGGTATCCCAGTTCCTGCAAGCTGCGGCCACGGTGTGCCCTCCTGGTAGGATAGGCGTTTAGCGGACGGCCCGAGCGCAGGCGTTCCTCATCAAAATAGAACCAATCCAGGTATGGCGAAGCTGCACCGTTCTCCAGTGCGTGGTGGAACTGGTAGAATCCCCGGCCAGTGTGGTTGAAAACACCATCCAGCACTATGCGGATAGAGCGGGCATGGGCCGCGTCCAGCAGTATGCGGAACGCCTGGTCCCCGCCCAGGATCGGGTCTACACGATAATAGTCGTGCGTGTGGTAGCGATGGTTGGCGGCGGACTGAAAGATGGGGTTGAAATAAATTGCCGTGACACCCAGCTCCTGCAGGTAGTCCAGATGTTCGGCCACACCAAGCAGATCGCCTCCCTTAAAGCCCAGAGGGGTAGGAGGGGCATCCCATGGCTCAAGATTGGTGGGTTTGGGGATCCTTTCGCTTCTGGCGAAACGGTCGGGAAAGATCTGGTAGAATATGGCGTCCTTCACCCACTCTGGGGTTACAATGTCTGTCATGGTGGTCTTCTTCACAGGCAATCCTGTGCTGGTCCGACAGGCAGAAGCCGGGGCACAGGACCTCTCGCTTTAATTATGCCGCAAGTAGTTCTGGCTGGCAAGTATGGACTTGCCAGCTCTTGAAAATCTGGTCAGTCCCCGTAACTTGTGAAGATCAACACGTTCGCAGCGGCAGATGCAGAATGTCAGAATTTTGGAAAAATCGGCGCAAATTTAACCAGACTGGAATACGCCATAAGCCCTATATTTTGGGAATATCGCTGTGCCTATCCAAACAGATACCATCTCCGCAGCCCAGAGTGCCCGTTATTCTGCCCTAATCTTAAAAAGCCCCATTTTTAAGATTACAGCCCACTAAAACGGTTGCTTCGTGGCAGCTTTTTGGGTATAATGGAGACGCTTCAGGGGCGGGGATGACGACAGGGGGAACGGCTTACCCGCAGGTCGGAAGCCCCGATCACCGTCAGGTAACCACTATCCCCTTGGATCCACTGTATCGTTCCAGGCAACCTGTACACTATTGGTGACCACTATGAAACCCGAGCAAATCTGGCCGGCTGCCCTCGGTGAGCTGCAATTACAAATGACCCAGGGGACATTCGATACCTGGTTGCGCGATACCAGGCTTTTGAAGTACGAGGATGACACCTATGTGATCGGTGTCAGGAACGGCTACGCCAAGGACTGGCTGGAAAGCAAACTGTTTGGCGTGATCAAACGCACCCTCGTGCGACTGGCCGGGAAAACCGTAGATGTCAGATTTGTGGTGTGGAACGGGGAGAACTCCGGGCAGTACGATACCCCATTATTAAAATTGTCCGAGGTGACGCCTCTGCCAGAATCTGGACGCCACTCTCTACCGTCCCATTCTTCAGGGGCACACCCGGCCAATCTGAACCCCCGCTATGTATTTGAGAGTTTCGTAGTGGGACCAACCAATCGCCTGGCACATGCCGCTTCCCTGGCCGTCGCAGAAAACCCTGCCGGCGCCTACAATCCGCTCTTTATCTATGGAGGGGTGGGTTTAGGAAAGACGCACTTGCTCAATGCTATCGGTAACAAGTGCTATACCCGGGGGCTTCAGGTGCTTTACATCTCGTCTGAGAAGTTTATGAATGACCTGATCGAGGCTATCCGTTCCCACACTACCGACGCCTTCCGCGAGAAGTATCGGACGGTAGATATCCTGCTCGTGGACGATATTCAGTTTATCGCTGGCAAGGAGAGCACGCAGGAGGAATTTTTCCACACTTTCAACGCTTTGCACGGGAACGGGAAACAGATCGTTCTGTCCTCGGATCGGCCGCCGAAGGCTATGGGGACACTTGAGGAACGGCTGCGTTCCCGGTTTGAGTGGGGCTTGATCGCGGATATTCAGGCTCCCGACTGGGAGACCCGTATCGCCATCCTCCGTTCCAAAGCAGAGGCATACGGCGTTAACGTACCCGATGAGGTGTTCTCCTTGATCGCCAGTCAGATACAGAGCAACATCCGCGAGCTTGAGGGAGCGCTCAATAAAGTGATCGCCGTTTCCAGGCTGACAGGCGAGCCCCTGACGCTCGAGACTGCCAGAGCTGCCCTCAGCAACCTGCTTCCTCAACAGAGTAAAGTGACCCCCGAGCAGATCATCAGCGAAGTCGCCAGGTACTTCGGTATAGATGAAGCTGCCCTGCGCGGCCCCGGACGCAGCCAGGCTTTAGCACGCCCCAGACAGATCGCAATGTATCTGATTCGCGAGGAGACGGGAGAGTCGCTGCCTCAGATTGGGGCACTGTTAGGAGGGCGGGATCACACCACCATTCTCCACGGGTGCGAACGCATTGCCAGCCTCATCGAAGAGGATCCGGAAATCCGGCGCGAGGTTATCTCTATACGCCAGCGGCTTTACCAGAATGGTAAATAGTCCAGGCCGATTAGAATCATCCCCCTTTGGGCGCTTCGCGCCGGTTGGGGCGATCCAGTGGATCGCCCCTGCGCCGACGCTGCCCGGCGGGAAGGCCTGCGGCCCCAAAGGGTTTAAGGGCAAGATACGCCTCGCCCATCCAGTCACCGCTTGAACAGTACTGCTATCCTATTCTGCCACTCCCCGGCTCAGGCCGGTCTCCGGACCACACCCGTGACCCGGCCAGAGGCCTTATGCAGCGGCTCGGGTCCGGTATATAAGTACTGCTCCCCTATTTTGGCATCAGAAGCAGGGTCCCCTCGGCGTTGGCCTCCACATCTGCCCGTTCCCAGAGCATCGCGTGATACTCAATATTGCGCCAGGGATCAATCATGTCGTCGTAGTGACGGTGGTAGGGATGACCTGATTGCCCTGTCGTATGCATGGCCAGGGAGCGGCTGAAATCTGCCAGGTCCACAATCTGGCGGTAGGAGGGGACGGTTCTGACGGTGTAGGGATCGTTCAGGCTGTAGCCGGTATTGTTCACCGTGGCGACGGTCCCGTCGGTCTCCACCGGCCCCCGGTTGAAGATTGCCTCGATGATGGGTATGCCGGACTGGCCCAGGCTCTGGTTTCTGAAGGTTGCGGTGTGCAGTTCGCCCCAACGCCATCTGGTCATATTCTTCCCCTGCTTTTCGGTCAGCTCGTTCACCGCCTCCTCCAGTGCCATCAGGAGGATTTCGTCGCGCGTTTCCACCTGGGGGGTGATCACATTGTCGAACCAGGGGGACTTATTGTCCTTTAGCAGGTTCACCAGCGCCACCATCAGGTCGCTTTTAGCACGGTTCAATAGCTGCTCACCAAGCTCGTCCTCGAAGGTTAACCTCACCAGATGGAGTCGGAAGGCTTCGAAAAGGGCAGCGCCAGCGCTGTCTCGGCGTGCCTGCCTGTCCCACATCCGCAGCAGTTCCAGAGCCTGAGAGAGGCGACGTTCTACTTTAGGAGGACGCCCTATGTTGGTCGAGGGCAGGACCAGCAGATGGGGCAGTACCTCTTCTGCCCAAACCGGCCTGTTATCCCCCTGGATGGCCTGCATATCCTCCAGCGAAAGGGAGGGATCTGCTTCGATCAATTCCACAATGCGCTTTGCTCGATAGCCCGGGTCCCAATCCTTAGAGATGAAGTAGGGGAAATCCTTACCTACCACAGCATTATTTGCTGTGACAATGTACCCCTCTTTTGGGTTGAAAGCATAGGGCAATGCGTCAAAGGGGATGTACTTAACCCACTCATACTCACCTGTCCAGCCCGGGACCGGCATTGAGCCATCACCCGAGGCACGAATGGGGATGCGTCCGGGTGCCTGGTAGCCGATATTTCCATCAACATCAGCGTAGACGAAATTCTGGCTTGGTGCGTCCCAGTAAGAGAGTGCTTCTCTGAATTCTTTCCAGTTGCTGGCACGGTCCAGGAGCAGGACGCTCTTCAACAATGTACCCGGCTCTAAAGCAGTCCAGGAAAGTGCCAGTGGCTGCCAGCCGAAGGCCCACGGCTCTTCGGTGCCCCCCACCACGTCGTTTATGATAGGCCCATGGCGAGTAAGGCGTACATTCACTATCACCGGCTGTTCCTCTCCGGCAACGGTGATCTCCTCTGGCACAATTTCCATGTCAACCCATTTACCCTTGTACTCATACTGGTTAGGGTTTTCCGGGTTGATTTTCTCTATAAATAAATCCTGCACGTCTGGCCCAAGGTTGGTCACCCCCCAGGCAATGCGATCGTTATGGCCGATGACCACGCCCGGGGCACTGGCGAACGAGGCTCCCACCACATTGTAGGGGCAATCCGGTCCCTGAGGAGTACAATGCAGGCCGATTTCGTACCAGATCGAGGGCATCTGAATGCCCAGGTGAGGGTCATTTGCCAGAATAGGCATGCCTGTCTCGGTACGATTGCCGGCGACAACCCAGTTGTTGCTTCCCAGCCCTTCGCCGTCCCCGAGGATGTACGCGTTGAAAACGAGTTCCGGCACGGTATCGAGCGTCGCGCCTGTCAGGGGGTGTGGGACGATCACCGGGTAGTCCGCCGGGTACTCGGGCATCAGCACTGGTATGGCGGATGTGCCCAGCCGGGCAGCAATATGCGCCCGCACCATCTCGTCGCTGCGGTTTCCGCCCAGGTCCCAGGCCATCACTTTAGCCCAGGTGAGGGTATTGAGAGGAGTCCACGGCTCCGGCTCAAAGCGCACACCGTTCAGCCTCAGGATGGTGAACTCAAGCCCCAGGCGGCCTTTATGGGTCGAGATATAGGCGTTCACACCCTCTGCATAAGCGTCCAGTACTTCTTTCACTTCGCCGTCGAGTGACTCAAGTTCTCTGGCGGCCGTCCGATGCCAGCCTACGGTCCGGATAAAGCGGTCCTGCTCCAGTGCGGACTTGCCCAGTATTTCCGCCAGTCGCCCGGAACCGATGCGGCGCCAGAATTCCATCTGCCAGAAACGGTCCTGCGCATGCACATAACCCTGTGCGAAGAAGAGATCGTGGGTGTTGGAAGCGTATATATGGGGAATTCCCCACCTGTCGCGGATGACAGTCACTTCTGAGCGAAGGCCGTCTACCCGGAGCCTGCCGTTGATCTTGGGCCAGGGACGGCGCACGGTAAAGACCCCGTAGCCGGCAATGAGGCCAACGATCAAGACCACCACGGCCACAATAAGCAGAAAGATGAGCAAAGGCCTGCGCATACCTACCTCCTTGATGTGTGGATTGTAAGGGTCACCTCCCCGGCAGCGGTGTGTGCATCAGGCAGGGATTTAACGATGATTATATTCCCTGCTTGAGATAAGTCAATAATCCTCCTGCCTCTTATCTCCCGCGTGTGCCTCAGAGCAATTGCTCAGCGATGGCCTCCATCACCTGTTTAATGACTGCCCGGTCCCGCCCGGCGCGTTGTGATGGGACGAGCGGCATAAAAGACGGTCCAAATGAAATGCGCAGACTTCCGTCGCGTTCCGTCAGCCCTACCGGCAGAACCGGGGCCAGTCCAGCCTCTACCAGCAGTGCGATGAATTCGCCCGCACCAGCGGGTGGCTGTCCAATCCCTCCTTTAAAGTCCTGCCCTTCCGGCGCCAGGCCGATCATTCCGCCCTGCCGGGCCATTTGTCTGGCCAGGCGCACCGTCTTGAGCACGGCCACAGCCCGGGCTGCCATTTCATCAGGCGCAGGAGGCATCGGTGGCATGGTGATAAAGCCGTATACCTGCGCGAGGCGGGCAAAGACACGGCGTGTGAGGGGAGTCAGGAGGCGATGCCGCCAGGGACTTTCCGGAAACGTCCAGGCTGCTGTCATTACCCAGTGAATCTCCCTGTACGCATCCGGTGCCCGGTGAGAAATCAGCGCTGCCGTGATCGCCAGCGCGATCCACCAGGCTGCGAAGCCCGGGCGGCTGTAATGGTTACACACGACCAGACAGGGGCCACGGAGGGGGATATGTTCAACTCCTGACACCCCCGGCGGAGGGTGCAGCCCGGACCAGGACGCGCAGGCATCGCGAGCGAAAGAACGCGGCCGGAGCACTATCATCGAGCACAGGAGCGCCGCCGCGGTTTGCACAGGAAACCGGTAACGCGGTATGGGAGGCTTAAGAAGCAGGGTGTGGTCTTCCATTTGTCTATGGCAGGCCGATTCGTATTGCCGGGCGCGGCCACGTGCTCTCTGCTCTGACCACGGTAGAGCGAGCAGGTTAAAAAGAACAGTGACCTTTGCTCAAGGTCACTGTTCCCAATCGCCCCGCCCTTATTCAGGCGCATTCGCCTTCTCTGACGGCTGCTCCGTCTGCCCTGGCTCCCGGTTACCCATATAATCTAAGAGCATCTTGGTGAGGCGACGCCGGAATGGTACGGGGCGCTTCAACCGCCTGTTTGCTTTCATTTTACGCCAAATTCGGGGCTCTGTCAATAACTAAACCTTAAAATTTCTGGCAGACAGGGCAATAGTATGAGCTACGTTGCCCCAGCCGCAGCCGCTCAATGATCGTGCCGCAGTGCAGGCAGGGCTTCCCGGCCTTGCCATACACCGCAAGGGCATCGGCAAACTCTCCCAGGCGGCCGTCCGGTTGCCGGTAGCTCTGGTCCGCGAGCGTCGTACCGCCGCCGGCAATGGCCTCGCTCAGCACTGCTCTGATAGCCTGGTACAGGTGTTCGCTCTCGGTGGAGGTAAGGGAGTTTGCTTCACGTAACGGGTGGATGCCGGCACGCCACAGTGCCTCGTCGGTGTAGATGTTGCCCATGCCGGCGATGAACGTCTGGTCGAGCAGCAATGTTTTGATGCGCCCCCGCCTGTGTGCCAGCAGCTCCCTGAAGTGTGTCACCGTGAAATCTGCCCCCAGGGGCTCCGGTCCCAGGCTTCCCAGTACCTCATCCGGCCTGTTCGTGAGCACGAGCCGCCCAAATTTACGCGGGTCAATAAAGCTTAACGTCCGTCCATCATCGAGGAGGAAGCGGACGCGCAGGTGGCGCTCGCCTGCAGTATGCGCTGCTGGCTCAAGCATCAACCGACCGCTCATGCGCAGATGGATCAGGAGCGTATCCCCGCCATCAAGCGTGACCACCACCCATTTGCCACGCCGCCCCATATCCAGTATGACCTGATCACAAAGTCGGCCGGCAAAGAGATGCGGTTCTGGTGGGACGATAGAGCGCACCCAATACACCTCGGTACCGGTGATGGTGTGCCCTATCAGCGATGGTCGCAGCAGGCGGACAACCGTTTCAACTTCTGGTAGTTCTGGCATCTTGGCTTTTTAAGAGCCTATCCGAAAAACCGTATACAGGGATGCATCGGTTACGTTCTTCGGTAGGCGCTAAGAGCCTATCCGAAAAACCGTACCGACGCACAGGGATGCATCGGTTCGTTTTTCGGGTAGGCACTAAGGGATGGTTCATCTTCACCCCAAAGTTGGTTTACACTTTGAGCTGTCTT
>DAOTYA010000260.1:0-1833 GCA_034435075.1 Anaerolineae bacterium | reverse complement strand
GTCGCTGCCAACTTCATCGCCGACCGGCTGGGCTGGGGCGACAATCTCAATGTGCTGGCAACACTGACCGATAGCACTGCTTTCACTCGGGTTGAATTCGATGTATAATTACGTTGGGCGGCGCTGCGCCCGTACAGAACCTGCCAAAGCGGCTGAGTACTACCACCCTAAGGTCACGGAAAATGGGCATACGGAACCTGGCAACCCGTCAGGTGCTCTATCAGATACTGGAGCAGGTGACTGGGCCGCAAGCCCTGACGGAGCAGGATACCCCAAGAAGCGAAAGCCCAGGGTAATGCCTGGGACAGGCTGACGTGGGGCTGCCAAAAGAAAGGGCACGGGTACAGAAGGAGTTTGGGTTTCAGGCGAGCGCGACTGTCTATCGCGGATCGAAAACCGGACGCAATGTCCAAATCTGCGGGTGCATGTGCCAGGTCTGGGGGAAGGGGCAGCGTCGCTGCGCCCGTACTCCCCAACAGGATGCCGATGACAACGGCTCTTGTGACAAGGCCGGATGAGTCGAAAGGGAGGCGCTGCGGATGCGCCCCCTACGTCCGGTTCTGAATCAGGAGTGGGAATCTGGAGGTTTCTGCCTGCTGTAACCAGGCCGGCTGCGCTCGCTCCGCGCAGCTTGAGCGCTTCTTGTAAGCATTCTGTCTCTGCAGGATCGTGTGTGAATGACAAAACGAAGCAGTAGTAAAAGCTGGCTGTGCTCTACGCTGCTTTGCCTTACAATGGCCGGCTGTACTTTCCCGTCACCACCCGTGATTACAACAAGCCCGCTCAGCAGCCCGTTGTCACCTGTTTCAACGCTGCCACCAGACACCCCCGTCCGTAGCGACGTAGTAAGGTTTTTCACAGACACGCTAATATCTCCGGGCGGACAGGTAAGTTTGGCGCTCCAATGTAGTCAATGTTGCGCGGACATCCCGCATTGTATAGCGGTCCTTCCAAACGGAGTGACAATATACGAGGCGGATAAGTCCTGCTGGTCACCTGATGAGCGCTTCGCTGTGATATGTATGAATTCATTCCATGACACGCCGTGTGGATGGTACGAAGTTTGGGACATGGTGGACGGCATTAAGAAGGCCACCTTCTACTCATATTTTCACCGATGGTCTCCCACCGAGACACATCTATTGGTTTATCTTGTCCAGACATCTTACATCAGTACCCGTGATCAACTGGTGATGCTTGATCCTTTGAGCGGGGAGGTAACGGATCTCAAGGCCTGTCCCCAGTGGTTCTATCAAGAGTTTCCTGAGGCCTGCGAGAGCTTCCCAGGAGCAGTTGTTGGCGGGCAGATTTACGGGTTGCCCGCTGATGCCGTAGTTGAGATAGTGGCATATGGTCCGGATGGGACCCACTATCGCCTTAGCGAACAGCGTGCGAATTTTTACTGGGCTGGCAGAATAAAGATGTCATTTGGAACAAGCTACACGGTGACAGCCCGGGCAAACCAATATTCGAGCTACCCCGGCAGCTACACTATTCGGCTCAGCGACGTGGATGAGCACGTGGTGGTTGAGGGATACTATCCCGACCTCAGGAAGGGTGAACATCTGGACTTTTACTTCAGCATTTCCGCTCAGCCGTAATGGTTTATCCGCAAATAGCAGGGAGGGTCAACATAGGAGGGGCATTTGAGCAGCCGGGCCACGTGTGTAAAGATAGCTCCAAACATGGCGACGCTGCCCCGTTACCAAACCGACTGCACGATGTCAGAGAGATGAAGTGTCCACATCTTGAACGAGCGAGATGGAGGTACGGTTGTGGATGAGCGCATTTTGCTCATTGAGGATGACGAGGCTCTGTCCCGAATGATGCGTT
>DAOTYA010000259.1:0-3212 GCA_034435075.1 Anaerolineae bacterium | reverse complement strand
CCATCCCACCGCCGCTCACCTCCACATCCCCTCCTACCAGCGTCGCCAGTCCTCCCAAACACACGCCGCTCTCTATCTCCACGCTCCACGGCTCAAACAGCCGCTGCGGCTCTTCGACGCGCAACACCTGCGCCAGCTCCGTCCTCCAGCCACCGGGGAGCAGTTCCAGCTCCCATCTGTACTCCCCACCTTTCAGGTGGGCCGGGAGGCGCAGGAAGTGCTGTCCCCGCCAGACCTGGCCTGTCCTCCATTCCGTTGTTGGATACCACGACGCTGTTGGTGGGAGGAGGTAGTCCGCCGCTTCATGTCCCGTGCTGTCGGCGAGCACCAGTCGCACTTTAAGTTCCTCTTCTGGCTGTGCTCTGGCCTGCCACAAGGTGGTGAGCAGCACCCCGTCGCCTGGGGCGGCCGTTTCCCGGTCCAACCCGGCGTCGAGAAGGGTGAGCGGACCGAGCGGGACATCCAGTCGCTCCCCTAACCCCGCCTGAGTGGGAGCGACCGCACGCCGGGGGGGCAACAGTCTCACCTCTCCCAGCGAAAGCTCCGGCGCGACCGGCTGTCCCTGCTCATTGAGCACAGAAAGCGGCAGCAGGGTGCGCCGGTCGAAAATGGTCAGCACGAGATTGTATACCCCAGGGGGCGTGCCCGGGAGTGGTATTACCTGGTGACTATCGAGGGCGTACTGACCGGGCAGCCAGGAATAGTTGGGAGGATAGCTGGCGTAGCCCCGAGGCCGTGCGGTGTCCGCCAGGCTCCAGCGCAGGCCGTCTGCCCCGACCAGGTGCAAAACCGTCTGATAATGCGCAGATGGCCTGGCGTAGGTGGTCCAATAGAGGTCAACCCGCAACTCTTCATCACCCGGAAAGGCGTCTCTCTCCCGGGTGTACCCGATGAGCAGCATGCCATCCGCATAGGCCTGCTTCAGCACACTGGCAACGCCGGGGAGTTCACCGTCCGCCCGGAGCACGGGATGGCGAAAGAGCGTGTCACGGCGGTCTACGACACCCAGTTTCAGCGCCAGCATCAACAGGCCGACCAGGGTCAGTACGCCACAGCTGATCCTGGCGTCACCCCCAGGCGGCACTTCCACAGTATTCCTGCTCATCCCTGACCACAAAAGTACCAATAAAGTGAGGCTGAGTATAGAAACGATGCCACAGGCTGTGCGCAGGGGGGTGGAACCAAAGCGGATATGGATCGTGTGCAGGCCGGCCGGCACATCGAATGAGATCAGCCCCTCCGGGTCCGTGGGGATAATCCTGGTGTTCTGCCCATCAATCCGCACCTGCCAGCCGGGAAAGTAGAAGGCCAGGTAACAGGCACGGAAAGGGGTATCGGTTTCGAGGATGATGGATGCCCGGTTCGGCCCGTAGTCCGCCCTGGCAACACGGGCGTCCTCAGGCAGCGAGGTTTCATCGAAGCGTGAAATCGCCCCGCCGGCGGCATACTGTGCTTCCAGTGGCGATCCTTCTGGCCGGCGTTTCACCCAGATTGGGAAGTAGGAGCCTTCCGGGTCCACGCCGACCAGCCCGGACTCACGTTCATATGCGAATACATCGGTGATCGTGGGCCTGGGGGCCTCGCGACAGTACCCGTAGGGCGGGTAAGAGTAGGGGAAGGCGACCAGGATTAAAAGGCACAGTGCCAGAGCCAGAGGATACTGATGACCGCAAAGAGCACGGTCAAACATTCGCAACCTTGGGTTCGCGATGTTGCCGTTTTGACCAAAGAGCGCTCCGGCCAGGAGAGCGAGCGGCAGGGTGGCACGTCCTACCAGCCGCCACGGGAACTGGACAAAGGGCAGCAACGGAACATGTTCCCACACCCATAGTGAGGAAGAGGTGCTCATCCAGAGCATCACCAGGCAGCTGAAAGTCATGAGAATGAGCGTAAACCTTTGCTCCCTTTGTTCCCTGCCTCTCCAGCGGGCCAGTCCTACGAGCAGCCCCAGCGCCCCCAGCGTGACCTGTGCCAATCCCAGATGTACTCGCATCGGCGGGTTAAGCAGAGAGGTATCCACCGGCGCGGGTGGAGCGAATATTTCGGCAAGGGACAGAAAGTTGTAATGGAAATCATTGTTGCGTGTGACCCGGGACATATAAAGTTGCGCGTAATCATGCTCCAGCAGAGCCGGTCCCAGGTAAAAGGCCGTCACCCCTGGCGCCAGGGCCAGGGCGGCGATGACCGATAACCAGCGACGCCCGGAGCTGCCCCTGTCAGGATAGACCATCCATAACACTGCCAGGTAAGCGAGCAAAAACGGCGTAAAAAGCAGGGAGGAGATATTGTGGGTGAGATAAAGCGCCGCCAGCGAGCCTGTGCTGAGCACAAACCAGCGTCTCCCCCCGATTAGCACCAGGCAACGAAAAGCCCACATGATAAGTGGAAAAAGGGGCAGAGCAACGGACTCCGGAGCGTTGGCACGCAGCAGTGCGTCCAGGAACTGATAAGGCGCGTAAGCGTAAGCCATAGCAGCCACCACGCCGGCCCTGGGGCCGAACAGGTCGCGCGCCAGAAGATAAGCAGTGAGCGCCGAGCCGATGATGCTCAGCACATAGATGAGGTTTAACGCCGCCGGCAGCGGCAGACCAATCAGGTAAAACGCCAGGGCAAGGTAGTAAGGCAGTGGCTCACGGTAGTTGAAGAAAGGATAACCATAGCCGAAGGCCAGGTCGGGCAGATAACGGGTGAACAACACTCCCTGGCTGAGGGCATGGCGTACCGCGACGACCCGGTAATAGTGGAGCGCGCCGTCGTGGGAACAGGGGGATTCTCCCCGCAAGAGCGGTGCGACCGCCACGGCGCACAACAATACAAGTACCGCGTAATGTGTCCACGCACGTTTCCAGACCATGCTCTCGATCAGTCCGCTTTTACCACGATCTCCAGCGGGAGGAAGGCTCGCTCTTCTGAGATTTCCAGGCCGCCGGGATCGGTGATATGCAAACGCACACCGGTGAGCGCATCATACATGCCAACGGCAAGGCGGTGTTTACCCGCCGGTGCGTCTGCAGCGACGGAGAGGTGCACTCTGTCCACAGTGACCTGGCCAGGTACCCACCCTGCGGTACCCACCCCACCGCCGGCGAGATAATCAGCCTGGCCGTGGTTCTGACCATCAGGGCCGACCAGGTGTACAAACACGCTGTAATCCAGATCGGTTGGGCCATCTGCCTGCCAGTACAGGGTGAGCGTCAAGACATCTCCTCTGG
>DAOTYA010000258.1:0-12820 GCA_034435075.1 Anaerolineae bacterium | reverse complement strand
CGGCGCATCCTGATTCGTTGGGAGAAGAAGGCCGAGAACTACATCGCTTTTCTGCATTTTGCCTGTGCCCTCATTGCCCTGCGGGCGGCAGGGTTATTCGGATAGGCTCTTATTGGGATGCAAACCACCTGTGCGGGCTTCCGGCGACCGTTTCCGCAGTGCCAGTCACGTTCAGGGTACTGCGTAACTCCTGTGAAGGTACGCCGCATTTGCCTGCATCAGTTCATCCAGCATTGGCGCGGCCGTCGCCGGATCGCGCACGAGCGGATCGGTGGCCAGAGCAGCCAGTGCGGGCGCCCGCTCGCCGCTGAGCGCTGCCTCGACAATCAACTCCTGTCGCGCTACATGAGGAGCGACGATCGCGTACGCCGCGGGCGGCAGCGCGCCCACGGCCAGTGGACGCACCCCGAGCGCGTCTATTTCCGCAACGCACTCGACCACTGCATCACGCGGTAGATTATCCACCTGGCCCCGGTTGGGCACGTTGACGATAAAACGTCCTGAGGGGCCACCCGACAGGGCGGCCATTACCGGCGCTAACTGTTCCGCCGACTTTTCCAGCTTCTGGTAACCCCCACCCGCCAGGTATTCGACCTGTGCACGGCGCACGCGCGCCATCTCTGCACGCTGTTCCACCGTTGTCAGCAGAATACCGTACCTGAGGCCCCATCCGGTCTGCTCCGTCAGGACGTTGGGGAAGAACTCAGCCACGTGGCGATCGCCCGCGCCAAACAGTACGCCCAGTTGCTCGAACAGGGTCAGCTTGAGCGCCAGCCGGTCA
The DNA here is from genome assembly GCA_034435075.1 of Anaerolineae bacterium. Classification (GTDB taxonomy): domain Bacteria; phylum Chloroflexota; class Anaerolineae; order B4-G1; family B4-G1; genus JAOAAG01. The sequence continues at coordinate 12,039 of DAOTYA010000258.1, read as the reverse complement.
ACGAATACGTCGAAAACATTGTTGAGTTCTACTTCCCGGGCGAACTCAAACGGGTCGTGTGCGACCAGCCACTCGCGCAGCAATATCATTCCATCGCGCCCACCCGCATCGCAGCGCAGGATCACCGGCAGATGGTTGATGCCGGCAACCTCAAAGGTGATAGCCTCGGTAGGGACGCCAAGCAAGGAGGCCAGGTGATACTGTAAGCCGGTGACCTCGTGGCAAAGGCCAATGGTGCGTATGCTTGTGGCACGGGTGACACTTCGACAGATCGTCGTCATCGGGTTGGTCAGGTTCAAGAGCCAGGCATCCGGGCAGAGCCGTTCCATCTCACGGGCGACCTGGACAGCGAAGGGCATGTGACGCAGGCCCCGCGCCAACCCGCCGGGACCGACTGTGTCCCCTACCGACTGACGAATGCCGTAACGCTCGGGGATCTCCAGGTCGTTGCGCATGGCCGGAAGCCCCCCAATCGCCACACACAGGATCACGAAGTCAGCACCCTCCAGTGCCTCTGCCCGGTCGAGGGAGGTTGAAATACGCAGGGTGCCACCCGCCTGCGTGACAATGTGCTGGCTGGCGCGGGCCAGCAGGTCGAGCGCATCTGCATCAATGTCGTGCAGCACCAGCTCCGCGCCTGCCAGCGTCTCGTTCAAAGCCATATCGGTCACCAGCACCGGTGTCCACTGTACGCTACCACCGCCGATGAATGCGATTTTGGTCATTTATGCGCTCCTTATGGCTGTGATGGATTGAGTGTAACTGTTCAGGCGGTGACTGAAGTCGCCCTTTTGGGCCGCAGGCCTTCGGTCGGCCTTCGCCGATCGGCGTGCGTCGGCGTCGGCCTACGCCCGGCGCAGAGTGCCCAAGGAGGCCTATTTCAATCGGGCTGAATAGTTGTAAATATAAGTGAAATGCCAGCTTTGTCAAGGTGACCGATAGTCATAGTAGGGCAACTGCGAGCAGTTGCCCTACTTATGTCTGCAATTTTTGGTATCCAGGGCGACCTGTGGTAAAATATCCACCGCTGCCAGCAAACTGGCCTGTCGCAAGATGAGCATTTCAGAGGGTGGTCGAACCCTGCTTTGAGAAGGAGGTGGCGAAATGACTGTGCCTGTGTCTGTACTGGCGTGGAGACGCTGGTCTGTTCTGCTGCCGCTTATGCTCATTCTTACGCTGTTATGGACACGCGAGCCTGTCTATGCGGCTCCGTACAGCGCTCAGGGTAAATGGTGGGGGGATTACTTCAACAACCCCGACCTGGCCGGTGCGCCGGTGTTGAGCCGCTACGACGAGGCAATTAACTTCGGCTGGGGGCGGGGCGGCCCTGGTCCGGGCATTCCAAATGACAATTTCTCCGTCCGTTGGGTGCGTGACGAGTGGTTCGCTGGCGGCACGTACCGCTTCACAATCCTCTCTGACGACGGCGTGCGCCTTTGGGTAGGTGACACGCTGGTGGTGGACGAATGGCGCGACAGACAGGCCACACCGCTGTACATTGACCGTTATATACCGGCAGGGACGCACAAGGTGCGGGTTGAATACTATGAACGCACAGGCGATGCCACCATCAGCATAAGCTGGAGCAAAGTGGTAGGTGGGGCGACCTGGCGCGGAGAGTATTTTGCCAACCGCACCCTCAGTGGCAGCCCTGCTCTGGTGCGGGACGATAAGGCGATTGATTTCGACTGGGGTGGTGGGAGTCCCGATCCGGTCATACCACCTGATGATTTCTCGGTGCGCTGGACACGCGCACTCGGGTTCAACGCCGGCACTTACCGCTTCCTCTCGAGCACCGATGACGGTGTGCGTATATGGGTGGATGGCCGACTGATAGTGGACTCCTGGAAAGATATGAGCCTGCCCAACACCAGGAGCGGTGAGCTTTATCTTGCTGCCGGGCAGCATACCATCGTCGTCGAGTACTACGAACACGGGGGCGAGGCAAGCGCCCACGTCTGGTGGCAGTTGCGGGATTCGTTCGCTGCCTGGCACGGCGAGTATTTCGACAACCTCAACCTTGTCGGTGGGCCGGCCCTGGAGCGAGATGATGCCGAGATCAATTTCGACTGGGGCGTGGGCGCTCCGGCGGAATGGATGCCGGACGACAACTTCTCGGTCCGCTGGACACGCACGTTCGACTTTACCCCAGGCTACTATCGCTTTGTTGTCCAGGCCGACGATGGTGTGCGGCTGTGGCTGGACAATTCCATCATCATAGATCAGTGGCACGACATGGATTACGAGCTGCATTACTTAGACGGCACCTATCTGCAGGGGAAGCACACCATCCGGCTGGAGTACTATGAGCGTAACGGCTCTGCCCGCGTCCGCTTCTGGATAGAGAAGGGGACAAACGACAATAACCCACCCTCGTTTGTATCCTCGCCTGCTCCTGCTGCCACGCAGGCTGCCGATCCTCCGTGGGCGGCCACCTACTTCGCAAATACCGACCTGAGTGGCGAGCCTGTGCTGACACGCCAGGAGGAGACGCTGGATCACAGTTGGGGACTCGGATCGCCGGGTGAAGGTGTGCCAGCAGATTATTTCTCTGCCCGCTGGGTGCAGGCGCGCTATTTCGAGGGCGGCCTTTACCGCTTCACAACCTGGACGGACGACGGGGTGCGTCTGTGGGTGGATGGCAAGTTGCTGGTTGACTCGTGGCGACCTATGCGTGGCTACCGCAGTGCCAGTGTGCGCCTGACGCCAGGAACCCACGAGATCCGAATGGAATATTACGAGCAAACGGGTGCAGCGCTGGCGCGGCTCATCTGGCGACGTTTAAGATGACAGGCCTTGCTTAGAACCTATCCGAAAAACCGTACAAGCGGCATCCCTATGCCGCCTATAGGCTCTTACACAACTGCGGCTTGTGGGGAGAGTGTGAAGGGAGTCAGATGCGATGAAATCCTTGCTTTCCGGCAATGAAGCCATTGCGTTGGGGGCGTGGGAGGCGGGTGTAAGCTACGCTGCTGCCTACCCGGGCACTCCCAGTACAGAGATTTTGCCTGCTCTGGCAAAATACGAGGGGGTGCGGGCGGAATGGGCAGCCAACGAAAAAGTGGCCCTCGATGCTGTCGCAGGCGCCTCTTTTGCAGGGGCGCGCGCGCTGGCAGCGATGAAACATGTCGGCGTCAACGTTGCCTCCGATAGCCTGATGTCGCTTTCTTACACAGGCGTCGGGGGTGGGCTGGTGCTGGTCAGCGCCGACGACCCGGCCCTTTTCAGCTCACAGAACGAGCAGGATAACCGTCAGTTTGCCCGCTTTGCCAAAATCCCCTGTCTGGAGCCATCCGACAGCGAAGAGGCCCGCCTTTTCACCCGGCTCGCCTTCGACTTGAGTGAGCAGTTCGATACGCCGGTGTTGCTCCGCTCCACCACACGTCTGTCCCACTCAAAGAGCGCGGTCGAGGTAAGCACACCGCCCGTGCGCCACCGCGAGCCCGTGCCGCTCAGGTCCTTTGAACGCAGGCCGCATAAATACGTGGTGCTCCCCGCCCGTGCCCGGCTGCGTCACCCGGTCGTGGAGGCTCGCCTGCGCGAACTGGCCGCTCATGCTGCAGATTGCCCCTTCAACCGCATCATCTGGGGCGACAGGCGCGTCGGCATCATCACCGCGGGGGTGGCCTATCAGTATGCCAGGGAAGTCTTCGCCGGCTTTTCGTTTCTCAAGCTGGGGATGACTTATCCGCTGCCACTCAGAACGATCCGCGAGTTCTCCGCTGCCGTGGAGAGGCTGGTCATCGTGGAAGAGCTGGATCCTTTCATTGAGGAGCAGGTACGGGCACTTGGGATCGAGGCCATCGGCAAGGAGTTCTTCCCTGTCACCGGGGAGCTAAGCACAGCCATCGTGCGCGAGAGCGCCGTAAAGGCAGGGTTGCCCGTAGCGCCACCTGAGCCTGAGGCATCTTTGCCCTCCATAGCACTGCCTCCTCGTCCACCGGTCCTGTGCCCGGGCTGTCCTCACCGCTCCGTCTACTTCGCTCTGCGCAAACTGCGTTTGCTGGTGTCGGGGGACATCGGCTGCTATAGCATCGGAGCCTTACCCCCGTTCGAGGAGATGGACATGTTGATCTCGATGGGTGCCAGCATCGGCATGGCTCACGGGGCAAAAAAGGCCGGATGCCCGGACAAAATCGTCGCCACCATCGGCGACTCCACTTTCTTCCATGCAGGTCTCCCGGCCCTCGCCAACGTTGTTTATAATCGCGGTGCGTTCTGTACGGTGATCCTGAATAACGGCACCACGGCAATGACCGGCGGGCAGGGCAACCCCGCCACGGGGGTCACGCTCCAGGAAGAGCCAGGCCAGGCGATTGACATACCCTCAGTAGTGCGCGCACTTGGGGTCAGGCATGTGTGGGAAGTAGATGCGCTGGACGTTAAAGGCGTTGAGATGGCACTCCGCGCGGCGACCGCTGTAGAGGAGCAGCCTGCTGTGATCGTAGTCAACGGCTCCTGTGTCTTCAATCCGCAGTTTCGGCGGCAACCGGCCGTCGCGGTGGACCCTCAGGTGTGCAACGGCTGCGGCTTCTGTTTCCGTGTGGGATGCCCGGCTATCCTGAAGTCGGAGGAACTGGGCGAGAAGACAAAGCGGCCTAAAGCTCGCATTGACCCTCTGCTGTGCACCGGCTGCACGGTGTGCCTGCAGGTGTGTCCGCGCAAGGCGATTGTCGCTGGTTAATGTCCAAGGTGACAGTCACCTCTGACCCTTCAGGCTACCAAAAACTCAAGGAGGCAATCAGACACAAATGAGCATTCTGGTTACCGGCGGGGCCGGTTACATCGGCAGCATCGTGACCGAGGAGTTGGTTAAGGAGGGCGAGCACGTTATAGTTTTCGACAATCTGTATTGCGGTCACCGCAGCGCGGTCCATCACCAGGCTGTTTTTATCCAGGGTGACCTCGCCGACAGGCAGGCCGTGCGGGCTGTGTTTGAGACCTACCCAACGATAGATGCAGTGATGCACTTCGCCTCCTACACTTTGGTGGGTGAGTCTATGGAACAGCCTTTCAAGTATCTGGATTGCAACGTGACCAACGGCCTGAATCTGTTACAAGAGGCCGTGGCCCATGGCGTCCGTCGTTTCATTCTCTCTTCCACCGCCAATCTGTTCGATCGGCCTGAGCGCATGCCGATTGACGAGGACGAACGTATCGTGCCGGGCAGCCCTTACGGCGAGTCCAAGCACATCCTGGAACGGATACTGCACTGGCTGGACCGCATTTACGGGTTCCGCTATGCCACCTTACGCTACTTCAATGCGGCTGGCGCATCGCCCACCGGAGAGCGGGGGGAGGATCATAACCCTGAGACTCATCTGATCCCACTGACCCTTCAGGTGGCGCTGGGCCTGCGCGACAGGATCACCATCTTCGGTGATGACTATCCCACCCGCGATGGCACCTGCGTGCGCGACTATATCCACGTCACCGACCTGGCACAGGCTCATATCCTGGCTTTGCGGGCACTCGATAAGGGCAGCCGTATCTACAACCTGGGCAACGGGCAGGGCTTCACCGTCAAAGAGGTGATCGAGACCTGTCGGGAGGTCACCGGTCACCCCATCCCGGCCGAGGTCGGCCCACGGCGACCGGGCGACCCGGCCGTGCTTGTCGCCAGCAGCGAGAGGATACAGCGCGAGCTGGGTTGGCGGCCGCGTTATCCCGAATTGCGCACCATCATAGAACACGCCTGGGAATGGCATCGGACTCACCCGCACGGATACGGGGACTGATGCGTATCGCCATCAATGCCTGGTTCTGGGATAGCCCTACCACCGGCAGTGGACAATATGTGCGGCGGCTGGTCGAGCAGCTCTCTGCAATGGAGGGAGTGGAGGCTGTCCTGGTCAGAGCAGAGCGCAGGTCGCAGAAGGCGGATGCGGGTCTGCGCTCCCAATTCCACAAGCTCTGGTTCGAGCAGTTCTGCTTTCCCATCGCCTGCATGCGCCTGGGCGCGGATATTGCCCACGTGCCTTACTGGGCGTCTCCGCTGGTAACACCCCTCCCGACCATCGTCACCATCCACGATCTGATACCACTGCTGCTGCGAGACTACCGGGGCAGCCTGCCGGTGCGGCTGTACACTGCTCTGGTCAGCCTCACTGCCCGCCGGGCAGCGCTGATACTCACTGATTCGCAGGCTTCCAGGAAGGACATCATTACTCGACTCAGACTACCGCCAGAAAGGGTGCGCACCATCTATCTGGGTATCAGCGAGCAATATACCCCGGTACCGGCTCCCGACGATCAGGCCATCCGGGCGCGTTATGGACTGCCAGAGCGGTATTTGCTTTACCTGGGCGGCTTCGATGTGCGTAAAAATATCACCACATTGCTCAGAGCATACCGTCTGGCCGCACCAGTGGTGGGCAGAAGCTGTCCGCTCCTCATCGTCGGGCGGCTGCCGGCGCGGGACACCCCTTTCGCACCCGACCCGCGTCGGCTGGCGAGAGAGGAGGAAGTGGATACCCGGCTGGTTTGTTTTGTTGACTTCGCCGACGAGCTGGCCAAGCCGGCTATCTACCGGGGGGCAATCGCTTTCGTTTTCCCCAGCCGCTACGAAGGCTTTGGCCTGCCGCCGCTGGAAGCCTTAGCCTGTGGTGTCCCGGTCGTGGGAAGCAATACCAGCTCCATCCCGGAGATCGTGGGTGATGCCGGGGTGCTTCTTCCCCCAGATGATGCTGAGGGTATGGCAAGGGCGATGATTCAATTGGTCACAGATTACGATCTCCGTGCTGAACTGAGCCGCCGTGCCCTGATTCAGGCAGCTCGCTTCTCCTGGGTACGCACTGCCCGAGAGACGCTGGCAGCATATCGGGAGGTCTGCGCCTGACTTCCGCTCTGGCCGCAATGTGCTAAAATCATAAGCGAAGCCTCCCGTGCCGTAGTGAGGGTCTCTGACAGGTCGCTGGAGTGACGGAGGGTATCACATGCCCAACATTATAGTAGAACAACTCAAAAAAATCCCCCTGTTTGCAGGGTTGAGGAAAGAAGAACTCAGGGATATTGCCAGGCTTGTTAAGAGAAAGACTTACCGCGCCGGCGATCCGGTGTGTCGCCAGGGAGATGAAGGGCACTCGCTTTACTTCATAGAGAGCGGGGAGCTGCGCGTATTGCACGTAGATTCCCAGGGGATCGAGCGCGAAATTAAAAGACTGGGGCCGGATAGCTATTTTGGAGAAACATCACTGCTGCTGGGCGAACCACGGGATGCCACCGTGGTGGCCGTCCAGGATGCAACCGTGCTCTCCCTGCATCGGGACGATCTTGAGCCTTTTTTGAGGCAACACCCTGGGATCATCAAAAAGCTGAGGATGAGCCGGGTGGTGGCGCACAAGTACCATGCCAGAAGCGCCAATTTCAAATGGCTCGATCCAGACGAAAGGGTGCTTGTGAGCAGCCACAGGCATGATGTATTGCTGTACCGCACCATCCTCGCTCCCAGCCTGATCTTCGTAGCCATAACGGCAGGATGTCTGTACTGGCTGTTCGCGACTGGCGAGGCACTTCCGCTGATTATCGGCGGGATGATTGACCTGGTGTTACTGCTGCTGATATGTTACCTGGTGGCGGATCACCGGGATGAGATTTATATTGTGACGAACAAGCGGGTGGCACGTCGTATGCACACACCCCTGGGAAAAGAGAGCCGTATTGACGCACCTCTCCATACCATCCAGGATATTCAGGAGTCGCAGGTTGGTCTGCTGGCCCAGTTGTACGACTTCGGCGACCTGATTATCGAGACCGCAGGCGAGCGGGGACACATTGCCTTCCGCGAGATTCCGGACCCGGCCGGGGTGCGAAAGATCATCTTTGAACAGATCACACGCCTGCAGGCCAGTGCCAAGGTCAGAGAGCGGAATATGATCCGCGATGATTTGCGGCGCTACATTGAGACTCAGGCAGCACCTCTGCCCATAGCACAGCCTGAGCCGGAGACAGTGCAGGAGCCGGCCAGACAGGGGTTGCTTGCAGCCTGGTTACGCAGGCCGCTGAGATTCCTGATACCACCATTATGGCATGTCCAGGGAGATACCATCACCTGGCGCAAACACTGGATCGCCCTGCTCAGACCCATCGCCATACCAACTCTGCTTGGCCTGGCAGTTACCGTCATGACCTTATTTGTGATCGCTCGTTATCCGCAGTTTACACTCCAGATGCTGATCGGCTACGGTGTCGTGGCAGCGGCTCTTTTGTTCTGGTGGCTCTGGGTGTTTGATGACTGGCAGAATGACATCTACCAGGTTACCTCATCGCGCATCATTGATGTCGAACGCCTGCCCCTGTTCCTGCGTGAGGACCGCCGCGAGGCCAGCCTGGGAGCGATTCAGAATATCAAGTTTGAGGTGCCCAATGCGCTGGCCAAAATTTTGAACTATGGCTCGGTGACGATTGAAACAGCAGGGGCAGGGGCCTTCACCTTCGACCATGTCAAAAACCCGAGCGCGGTACAGGCCGAGATCTTCCGACGCATAGAGGCCTTTCGGAAGCGCCAGCAACAGATCGCGGCCGAGCGCCATCGCACCGAACTGCTCGACTGGTTCACGGTTTACGACCAGCTCCGCAAGGAGACCCCTACGCGTTCTCCCTGAGGTGAACGTCCTATGTCGGTCCGTCCGATTGTACTCTCAGATAATCCGCTTTTGCGTCAGAGATCACGTCCTGTAAGGGAAGTAAATTCGCGCATTCAGCAGCTCATTGACGATATGATCGAGACAATGCATGCTGCCAACGGAATAGGCCTGGCAGCCATACAGATCGGGGTACCGGAGAGGGTTATCGTTGTGCAGCTTCCCCTAGAACCCGAGGATGAGAACGAAGAGCCAGGCCGGGGCGAGCTTTACGTGGTCATCAACCCGGAAATCATACGTAGCTCCAGGGAAAAGGCGACAGATGTTGAGGGCTGTCTATCAGTTCCCGGCCTGGTGGGAGAGGTGGCAAGACCCAACGCGGTAACTATTGGCGGAATGGACCGACACGGGAAGCCGCTACGTATCAAGGCCAGGGATATGCTGGCCCGGGTCTTCCAGCATGAGATTGATCACTGCGACGGTATCCTCTTCATAGATCACATCGCCGACGGAAGCAAATTGTGGCGTCTGGAGGAACTGGAGGAAAAAGAGGAGGAGCTGGAAACGGTCTGACTCAGTATTGACGGCGGGCTGACCCCGTACTCGCGCCCGATAGCGCAGAGTTGAGAGTACGTCTGTTCTATGAGAGGAACCCCCAGCCGGCGGCATTCTGCCTCCTGCTCCAGCTCTTTCAGTCCTGCAAAATAGACTCTGGTCGCCCCTTCTGCCGGCGGGCAGTTTCTGAGCGCTCTTAACATACGGTCCATATCCTGGCGGAAGGCGCGTGGATCGCGGAAGGCATCAATCCGGAGTGCGCCGAAGAAGTGGCTGACCCGCCCGGAGGACTCCGCAGTATCGTAGAGAGCCGGCCCGAAGGGGGCACCGCTCAATACCGCACACAGGATGTCCACCATCACCGCCAGCCCGTACCCTTTATGCCCGCCGAAATCCTCGCCTGCGCCTCCCAGCGGGAGGATACCGCCGCCTGCTCTGTGCAACATATCCTCCAGCAGGGAATGAGCATCCCTGGCCGGCTGACCATAACGGTCAACGGCCCATCCCTCCGGCAACTCCTTGCCGAGCCGTTCATACACCTCGATCTTGCCCCTTGTGACGACCGTCGTGGACATATCCAGCACAAAAGCCCCCTCCTCGTCGGCCGGCGCAGCAAAGGCGATGGGATTGGTGCCGTACATTGCCAGCCTGCCGAACGTAGGGACGCCCAACGCCGCCGTGTTGGTCATGGCGATCCCCAGCATGTCCTCGGAGAGCGCCATCATGGCGTAGTAGCCCGCGATGCCGAAGTGATTGGAGTCGCGTACGCAGCAGAAAGCCGCCCCACTCGCCCTGGCTTTCCGGATCACACTCTCCATCGCCCGCACACTTGCAGGTGCCCCCATCGCACCATGAGCATCGTAAACGATCGAGACAGTTGTCTCCATAAGCACCTCGACGGAGGCCCGGGGAAGCATTTGCCCTGTCTCGATTCCCCTGATATACCTCCTCAAGCGAGCCACACCATGAGAGGGTATGCCACGGGCATCGGCCGCCACCAGTACCGAGGCCGCTATCCGGGCATCTTCGTCAGACAACCCCAGTCTTTGGAAAACCCCCTGACAGAACAGGACAAGCTCCTCCCATCCGACCCTGACTTGTTCCATCACTCCTCCCGGTACATCAACCGCTATAGTCGGGGCGCCGGCCGCCCAAAACTGCTTCCTGCCTCTTGCCTCCTGCCTCCTGCCTCCTTCTTCCCGCTACCCCGTGCCCTCGGCCAGTGCTTTGATGATCTCCTGACAGAGTTCCGGCAGATCGTCTGGAACCCGTCCAGTGATGATGTTGCCGTCACGGACAGCGGGCACATCAATGAACTCGGCTCCGGCGTTAATCAGGTCATCCCTGACGGCAGCATACCCTGTCGCTTTCTTGCCCCTGATGACTCCCGCCGAGATCAAAACCCATGGTCCATGACAGATTGCCGCGATGAACTTGCCCAGCCGGTGACAGTCACGTACAAGCTGAAGCGTCCCCTCATGTAGCCTCAGAATGTCAGGACCGTATCCACCGGGGAAGTACAGGCAGTCAATCTCCTCGGCTTTGATCGCCTCTATGGGCACCGTTCTGTATCTGTTACCGTCCCGCATCACCGGGATGGGTACGGGATGCCCGAATATTCCCTTTACATCGTTTCCGACGGCTGAGACAACTATTTCGGCCCCCTCTTCACTGAGCCTCAGGATCGGAAATAGAAGCTCAATGTCCTCGTACCTGTTGGCTACAATCATTGCTATCCGCCTGCCAGACAATTTTCCGCCCATCGCAACCTCCTTAACTTAGAGCCTATCCGAAAAAACCGCACAAGTGGCATCCCTATGCCGCTTGTACCGACGCATAGGGATGCGTCGGTTACGTTTTTCGGATAGGCACTTAAAACGGCCGGCGCCCCCAGCAACAGCCCGGCTGAAGCGTACCCCGCGTGCGAGACATACCCGGAAATCCCTCCAATGCGGCACAGCAGCTATATCAGTGGCTGTGTGTTAAAACCAACTATACCACATGGAGACTCGATTGACAATCGGCAGGGGCACCCACGAATCAGAGTACCGTATTCGCAGCTCAAAAGGAGATGGGTCACCTGGTAAAGGCGCCTGGCGCGATGTCGCAAGTACGAGGAGCATATCGCACTGCTGGACAAGGACTGAGGACGGCGGCCGCGCCAACGGACCAGTGATGAGCTGAAACTGTGGCTGCCTCCTGGCCGTGTCCATCCCCTTCGAGATCGAGGAGAAGTTGTTGAAGACGTTGACCGGCGGCATGTGTATGGTAATTCGCTCAGGTCGTGGGTACAGGTAGTGTGACAGAGCTGCAGATGGTCTAACCACGAACGTTGGCGGCAGGTGATGCACCGGGGTGTTGGCCGATATCGAGGCCGCACTGGAACCGAAGGGATTACCAGATTCAGTGTGCCAGAAGTTGACCAACCTGTACCTCTATTTACAGGCTCTCTTATTCGCATAACTGATCCTGAGGCGCAAGGCTCTGGCCAATCTCTTGACTATGCGCCGCTTGGATCACAATTCACGCGGGCCGGGTGCTGGCTGCCGCCGCTGCCGCCGGATTGTGATCCGGCGGGCGCGTCCAGCAGGCGCGTTCGGCAGGAATGACGCGCGGAATCCAGTGATGCGTATCTCACACTTCGCGTGCCAACCTGATGATAGGGGGGGTCACCCCTGGGTTGATGACATATGTAGTGGTTCGGCTTTTTGTTTTGCTTCGAAGGGATGGTTCATTTTCTCCTCGAAATTGGTTTACACTTCAGGCTGCCTCGAAAATCGGCTGCCTGACGCAAAGTAGGGGCGCAGCGCGCTGCGCCCCTACCTGCGTCCCTACGGCGCCCCCACTATGGCCACTGGTCGGCTGCGCCGACTCGCGCGTCGGCGTAGGCCGACGCGCGGCG
>DAOTYA010000257.1:0-38967 GCA_034435075.1 Anaerolineae bacterium | reverse complement strand
CTCCAGCAAGCGCGGGTTATGCAGGCCAGGAGCTGATGACCCTGTAAATCCGCACTCCCCACTCATCGTATACTACTTCCAGCATCCCCTGGGCGGCCATGTGGTCGAACTTTTCCAGGCCTGCCGGGTCATAGAAGGCGCGTTCATACTCGCCCACGTATATATAGCTCACGCCGTAATGCTTAAGGATTTCCCAGGCATAGGCCACGTCGCCTGTGTTGTAACATGCGTTCACGTCAGCGCGCCGCTTTTCCACCTGCGGGTCGGGCAGCATAATGCGCTGCTGGCGCTGATGCCAGCTCCACCCAATCACCGCCGGCAACCCCGTATAGACCGAAACGCGGTTACCCCAGTGATACTCCCCGGCAAGCCCCTCCATGATCACCGGGGAGCCTGCGATGTGGTCCTGCATCCAGCGTATGGCGTAATAGTCCCCTACAAGCTCAATTTCACGCAGCTCGGGTACCCCATCAGCGATCTTAGAGGTGCGCATAAAGGCCATCCCATCCAGCGTGATCCCGGCCTCCTGCGACAGGCGATCCACAGCCCGCGCGCGGATTCCATAGGGAAGGAACAGCGCGCCACCCAGCGCAAGCAGCCCCATGCCGATCCACCACAGCCTGCGCCAATCCTGCGGCCAGCGCTTTGCCCGCTCGTATACCCAGCCCAGGGAGACTCCCGCTGCCACTGCCAGCAACATCCACACCTGGAGATAGAATTTGAAAACGGTGTTCATACGTCCGATGTCGCCTTTGAGGACCACAATCTCCACAGCAAGGCTGAGGGCCATCGCTGTGCCGACCATCAGCCAGAGCAACCTGCGCCCGGCCGGCATTCCAGGCCTGAAAAGCAGACAGGCAGCACCTGCTCCTATCGGCAGCGCTGCCAGAGCAACCTGGTAATCCAACAAGGCAGCCACCAGCGCCAGCACACCCGCGAAGGCAAGGATTCCAATAATGGTTGAATTCCAGGAAGGGGAAGTTGCCCCGCAAGGCTTTGAGTGCAGCATCTGCCATATCCCGGTGACCATGCGGGTCAGCAGCGGGAAGAGTAAAATGCCGTGCATCCACAGGTATATGTTAAACGGGGTGTGAGAGCCGCGCCAACGTTCGAGAGAGGAATAGCCGGCCAGATAGTGCCGGAAGTACGGCTCGTACAGCAGCCGTGATAACGCCACAAGCAGTATAGCCTGGGCGATCATTCTGCTCCAGCCCTGGCCACGCGCTGAGAGCCTGCCCAGCACCAGGGCTGCCAACGCCAGTGCCAGATAAGTGGGGTAGTCCCAGGTATTTGTCGGCCAGAGGGCACCGATCACCAATCCCCCGACGAGTATGCTGGTCCAGCTCGGGCGCCGTTCCCGTGCCCAGCAGACGGCCAGGGCAAGCGCAAAAAGCGTGATGGGGAAAGCGATCATATGGGCATGGAGATCGCCGTACAGGAAGGTGAAGGCTGGAAACTCGTTGATCGGGCCCACCTCCCCAGGCCAGGTGGGGATAATACGGGTGGGATGCCAGTACCATGACTCGATATGCACAGGAAGACTGGCGCCCTGCACCACCACTTTCCAGATGCCGCTGATCATGGCTACCGTCTCGGAGAAGACGGGTATGGTGCTGGGGAATGATGTGCCGCCGAGTTCGATCAGTGCGCTGCGCACAAGATGGACGACCCCCAGGTTGCCAAGCAAGACGGTAAACGCCAGTGCTGACAGCCCCGCTATAATCGCGCCCCGCCGGTGGCCACCAAACAGGTTGAAGGCGACGGAGAAAGCTCCCACACCGGTCAGCGCGAATAGCAATGGCACCACCAGGTTATAAGCGATCTCAGGCAATGTGCCTGTCAGCTTAATCAGCGTGCCGACGATGACGAAGCCGTAGTAATAGTAATTTATGTATGAGCCGGAGAACCATGGGTTATAGGGCGGGAACCATGTGGACTTCATCACCGCGTTAAGGTAGGCGAAATCCATAGGCTTTTCGCCGCCCATCGGCGTATGCCAGAGATCGGGATGGAGCATGCGCACGCCGACCCAGAACAGATACAGCGCTGCAAACAATCCCTCGGTCATGAGGAGCAGTTTCCGATGGTAACGCAAGAAGCGTCCCAATTCTCTGCGCCTGAGATACGCGATCCCCCCACCGATCAATATCAGGAGCACAAGCATGCGTACAATCGTGCTGCGCGTATTCGGCAACACGCGCGTACTGGCCGCCATCCAGGTCAGGTAAGCGACGATCAGCAGGCCCAGCGTGCGAGCCATGCCATACCCCCGGTCGCGCAGACGCGGCAGTGCCACGAACAGGATGGGAAAAGCAACCCATCCTATAGCAGCCACAACGGCCCACCAGAGCACTACAGCCAGCCCGGGATAGCTGTTGAAGAGGCTGTCGCGGTCGAACATCTCACTCCAGGTGCCGCCAGCCCGTTGCTCGGCCCAGGTCCACGGGTCGAACTCCAGACGCTCAGGGATGGCTGTCACCTGCCGGGGATTCAGCCCATACGCGACGTGGCTTAAGTCAACTCTGCCCAGCACCGCCTCTACCAGTTGTCTGGAATACCGCTCTGTCTTGCGGAAGATAAGCACGCGCGGGTGGTCGTAGACGCTGAACGCTTCCTCGGCGGGGGGCAGCTTCACCTGGATCGGTTGAGTCTGGTAGGTGTATTCGGTCGGCTTCATGAGCGGGAAGGGGGTTTCCTGGTCGGGGAATTGGAACGGCCCCAGCGCCGGATAGGAGGTGAAGTCGGCGACCAGCTCGAAGCCCAGTTCGCCCGCAAACAATGCGCGGTAGTACTCGATGGTCAGAGGATAGCGGGCCGGGAGGCGAGGGATGGAGGCGTAAAGGCGGTTGCTCGCGGTGATGATATAGTCGGCCTGGTCGAGCCATTCATATAGCTGGAGTAGTTTCTCCGGGGTGTCCTCATCGTAGTGGCGCATCTCGAAGCCCTGGTACATTCCGCCGAAGGGATCGTGGCCATCCACGCGCAGAGGCAGCCCCCAGTCAAAATGCTCGTTTGCAATCGTGACCCCGGGGGGCACGTGCGCGTAGATCCACCGCGAAGCCGCCACCCGGGTGTGCGGGCGCAGGTAGATCGAGAACACGGCGGCAGCCCACAGCAAGGCCCCAAGGACGACCAGCGTCGCTATGCTCCGGCCAACAACACGAGCTTGTTTGGGAACGGCTCTGTAAAGCCGATTCAACAGGTATGCCGCAAAAAGGATAAATATCGGGTAGAGGGGCAGCACATAGCGCATCGCTTTGACCCAGCGGGTGGAGTGGTACAGGAATAGCAAAGTCCCCCACACCCATGGCACCAGATGGACAGGCCGGTTATAACGTCCCTGACTTCCCCCGAAAGTGAGTTCGCGCGTGGTCAGCAGCTCATAGCCTGCCAGTCCCCAGCCGACCCAGGCAGCCAGGCCAAGCGGGAGCCCCATGCCCCACACTACCATATTGACCCAGGAAAACAGGACGGGAGTGCGATTGGCCCACTGGCGTCCCCAGGGCATGTCTACCTGACCACTCTGCTCGGCCCGGATTTGCTCCAGGCGATTGAGCCACTCCGGGCTGAGCCTGATGCCGAGGAAGCCCGGCCCTTGAAAAGCGTAGGGTTGAGCGACGCGGAATGCCACAAACGCGAGCACACCGGCCAGCACCAGGCGGAAACCCATCTGCAGCAATGATCCTGATCGCTGCCGGCCGTCAAACCAGTGCCACACCGCGGCCAGCGCCACGAGCAGGGAAGCCATCACCCCATCAATCTTGCACGCAGCGGCCAGCCCGGTAGATAGCCCGGCCAGACCGAAGTCCAGCCAGTTCCCTGAGCGACCCGCCCGCACTGAAAAGTGGAGTGTTAGCGTCACAAAGAAGCAGGCCATACTGTCCACGGTGAAGAAATGGGCCTGCTGTATCATGAAAGCGGTCAGTGCACCCAGTGCCGCTGCGAACAGTCCCACTCGCTCTTCATACAGCGTGCGCCCAATCAGATAGAGCAGCAGTACGGTGCCGAGATCGGCAAGAGCGGAGAACATCCGCCCGACGAGGGCGCTGTATGTGCCGGTAAATGAGCCGGGATGACATGAGTCAGCAGGGAAAAAGGTATGAGCCACCCATGAGGCCAGCGCTGCACCCGGTCCGGCAGCCGTTTCGCCGCAGCCACTGTCGAGCCATTCGGCTGTCATGCGTGTCAGAAAGAGCGGCAGCGTGCCGTAGCTGTATTCGTAGCCACGGTTGCGGCAGTTGAGGGGCGAGTGGGCACTATCGAAATAGAGTGCCAGGCTGTCGGGCATCTCGATCGCCGAGGTGATAATACGCATATGGCCTTCGTCTGGGTGAATCCATTGCCCCTCGTCCCAGTTCAGCCCGGTGAAACGCATCCATGCCGCGACCGCCAGGATAATTGTCAGGATGAACGCTCTGTGTGTTGGTTTCAACAGCACTTCCTCCCAAATACTTAGGGCCTATCCTGAAAACCGTACAGGCGGCATCCCTATGTCGCTTATACCGACGCATAGGGATGCGTCGGTTAAGTTTTTCGGACAGGCTCTTACCGTAACTCTCCCGCAGGTTGGAGCCTGCAGTAGGGCAGGTACTCTACTGGTATAGAAGGAATAAAGGCCTCCCGTCCACTTCGGAATATACTATGGTCTCTTTGCCCCCCGGGTGCTGGCGGCGCAACTCTTCCAGCTCACCGAGACGCTCCCGGATGATAACGAAGCAGGGTTTTTCTCCCTCCTCGAGCGGTGGGGGGCTTCCTTCCCCTGGTGCAGGCACGTCCACACCCCGGATGCCTCGTGCCATATAGGCCAGCGTTCCAAAGTCCCAGTATATGAACGGTGGACCGTAGAAGTACACGGTGCAATCCCTGCCCTCGCGTGTCAGGTACCGTGCCAGTTCAGTAGCTACCTCAGCGGTTGGATTCCCATACACCCGCCTGGGAGTGTAAACGATGAAGTAATGGTGCAGATTCAACCCTGCGACGACGACCAGGACAAGTGCCATACCGACGTACAGGGGCCTCTCGTCAGCAACCAGGAGTCTGCGCGTCAACTCCGCCAGCCAGTTCAGCCCCAGGCTGACGAGCAGTGCTACTGCCGGCATGATAATCGTCATACGCTGGCTGCTGGGAGGGTTCTCGGTGATCACCCAGCCCAGGATCAGCGCCAGCCAGAACCAGATTAACAGCAGCCCGTTGGCCGGGCGGCGGAGATAAGCCATCGCCCAGATCATGCCCAATATGAAAAGGATACCGCTGACGAAATCAAGCAGCGGAATGCCTGGCCTGTACCAGAAGGTCGGGTCGAGTGTGTAGTTGAAAGCGGAGATGGACTTCCAGAACTGTTGCAGCAGCAGGCTGAGAGCGCTACGGCCGGTGATCTGCTGCTCCTGTTCAAGCCAGCCGGAGGCAAAGATGCTGACCTGGCGCGAGCGGCCGGCAAACTCCTCCGGATGGACGGTATAGTACAGCATAAGAGGCGCCACGACGACGAGCGCAGCGAGTACCATCACCACCACAGCCCGACCATAGCGGTCCTTGAAGCGAGGAGTCGCCAGCGCGCGCCAGGCGAGATAAGCTGCAGCTACCAGGCCTGCCAGCCGCGCTCCGAAGTAACCGTACCAGCCCAGGCCAACGACCGCACCGGAGAGGGCAAACTGATACAGCGATGCAGACGAGCCAGGCAGTGAGCGCAGGCCGCGTATCAGAAACCACAGGGCCAGTGCCATAAAAAGCCCATCGGCGATCTGATTCGATCCCAGGCGGCTGAAGTGGATGTGATAGTGCGAAACGGCAAGCAGAACCGCCCCTGGCCAGGCGACCTTCGGTCCCCAAAGTTCCCGCGCCAGCAGGAAAACGGCCAGAACTGTGGCGGTGCCGATCAGCGCAGAGAGCGCTCGCAATCCGGCGATCGTGGCTCCGAAGATCCGAATCGAGAGGCCGTAGGCCAGGAAAGACATCGTCGGCACACCGAACCAGCCGGTGGCGAAAGGGTTGCCCAGAGGGGGGCCCCACAATTCAATCGCAGCCACCCCCTGGGTGCCCTCGTCCCCTCCCAAATTGGCCGGTATGTGCTCCAGGTCAACGGCGCGTATTGCCAGAGCGATGGCCAGCAGAGTCACCAGTGCTGTGACCTCGCCTGCGTGCGCACGCAGGCGGTGGAACAGTGCCTGCCAGGCAGGCTTTCCCGGCGTAAAAGAGGCCAGGAAGGCACACACGCCCACCAGCCACATCCACAGGAACGGGCTGAAGTCGGCTTCTGGTGGATGGCGGCGCGCCAGTATCCCCGCCTCCAGGGAAAGCAAGGCACCGCCGCACAACCACAGCCAGCGCAGCGGTGACCATTGCTTCCAGAAGGGAGGACGCCTTTTCCGGTGGCCCTGCTCCTGCCGCCTCAGTATGAGCAGAAGCAGGGCGAAAGCATAGGTGGCGATCCCCCATAGCAAGACGCCATCCCAGACATACTCGCGCCGTCTGAAGAAGTAGAATTGGCCCAGGAAGGCAAAGGTCAGGCCGATGAGCATAAGCAAGCCAGCAATCCTGCTTTCCTGCTTCACTCCCTCACTCCGGATCGTTTTTGGGCTACGAAGAAGAGACACACGGCAAGAGTGCCGGCCTCCCCGGTCAGCATTTCCTGATAGATCGGCCGGATCAGTCGCTCTGTCAGCCACAGGTTGAACCGCGTCGGCCACAGAATCCAGCGACCGGTGAGCTTTTTACAAATCAGGGACGGCAGGCCCAGATAATGCCCCCATTCCAGGGCCGCCAGAGCGCGAGGGGAAAAATAGGGCCACCAGCGTTCCAATACCAATCCGGCTGCGCTCAGCCGTTGCTCCCATACTGCGGGTTCATCGTAGTGGTGATGGCGGGAGATACGGTTGAAGAAACGACGGTAGAGCCGGCCCAGCGAGTAGAGTCCTGCCCTGTCGAGCATACGCCCTATCGAGAGGCAGGGGAGAAAATCAGGCCCGGGCACACAGAAATAGAAGCGACCCCCTGGGCGCAATACGCGAGCCGTCTCGGTCAGTACGTGCTCCAGAGCAGGCCGTGGGATATGCTCCAGGACCGAGTTGCTGATGACGGTGGCAAAGCAGCCATCCGGGTACGGCATCTGTGCACCGCTGGCCTGCGTCAGGAGGCGATAGGCTGTCCGCGTCCGTGCCTCATGCAGCGGTTCCCACCAGGGGTCCAGGCCGACATCAAGTGGCTCCGCGAAAGCGAGCGAGGCGAAGTGCCCATCGCCACATCCCAGGTCAAGCACCGGCGGGGTCACGGGAAGGCCAGCATAAAACCGGGCCTCCACCGCCCGGAGCAGGGCGCGGAAGGCCGGTACCGTGCGCAGATGTCTCCAGAGCAGATCGTCTGCAGTGCTGTTCACAGTTCATTTCCGCTCCAACAGGCTCTCAAAGAGGGCCTCGTAGGCCTCTGCCGTCCGGGCGGTGCTGAAGCGGGCGGCAATTTCCTCGCGTGGGCGGATGTACTTCTGGCGGTTCTCTTTGTCCACGACGCGCAGGATCGCCTCGGCCAGCGCCGTACTGTCGCCTATCGGCACGATTTCTCCCATCCCGGTCTGCAGCACCGGCTGGCGCACACCCGGCAGGTTGCTGGCGATCGCGGGGGTGCCACACAGCATCGCCTCGACCTGGACCAGTCCGAAGCTCTCCGTCGAGTTCAGGCTGGGCACCACGATAACGTCCAGATTGGGGTAGAACGCGGCCATCTGCTGAGGGTTGAGCACTCCCAGAAATTTCCAGTGCTCCTCGTACTGCTTCAGCAGGGGCGCCAGACGCCGCGCGTAGGCCTCCTCGCCCAGCACATCCCGGTGCTGTCCGGCGAAGAGCACGCGTGCCTGAGGATAGACCTCCAGCACTCGCGGCAGTGCCTTTAACAACACCTCGACCCCCTTCTCTGCAGCCAGCCTGGCCGCCATTCCAATGACCGGGCCGCTACCGTTCAACCCATGTATCCTGGCGAAGGCTGCGATCGCCCCGGCGCCCACCTCGGGCAACTCTACCGGTGGTGGGATTACTTCCAGCTTACCACGGAAGGAGCGCAGAAAGGGGGAGTGGTCGGCGAAATCCTGCGTATACGCCACCACGCGGTCAGCGAGCATCCCGGCCAGGCGGTTCATCAGATGGACGACCTGATTGACCAGCCAGTTGAACGGGCCGGCGGGTAACTTCAGATCGCAATGGTAGGTCAACACGGCGGGTTTGCCCATCAGGCGGGCCCGTGCGGCGACGCCGGCGGCATCAAACTGCGGCAGATGCAGACTGATAGCCTCATGCTCGTGCACCAGACGCGTCGCCAGCCAGCCGAAAGTCGGCATAATCACCCCCTTGCTGACGCGAAAAAGCACCGGTGCACGCACCACGCGCACCCCATTTTCGACCGCCTCCCTGGGGGTGGCGCGATTGAAATGCGAGGTCAGCACCGTGACCTGGTGGCCACGTGCCACCAGTCCCCGCGCCAGACGCTCGGCGTAAATGGTCAATCCACTGGTGTGAGGACGATAATAGGTCAGGACGATCAAAATTTTCATCTTTAAACCATACAGGGCGAGGCCACCGTAGTCTGACAGACGCCGTGACTTGTGGTGTTCATTCACTCTTGATGTCAGGACGCTGCGCGAGCAGCCGCAGGTTCCCTCGTAACCATGTCAGCGGCGCCACGTGCCCGGTCCTTAGCTCCAGCCACAGGCCCACCAGACCCAATGCGCAGCTCAAGAAGTACTGAAATGCATGCAGGCCGAAGGCCGTTGTGATTGCCGGGGTGGTCGGTACACCGAAAGGTACCGTAAGTCCATACCTGGCAACGGCCTGGAAAACCCCTACAGCGCCTGGAGAAGATGGCAGCGCCATGCCCAACCCGACCACACAAACCAACAAGGGAGCAGCCAGCGCCGGGGGATTGGGGAGAAAGGCACGTATCAGTGCCCGGTAGGAGATAACGGCACAGCCCCAGGTTATCGCGGACCAGAACAGCAGCGCCAGTATCCGACCTGCACTGCGCAGGGAGGCCAGGCCATCGAAGAGAGTGTCCAGCGAGTGGATCAGCCCTTCCCTGTTCACACCGGGCAGCCGGTACACCCCCCAGCGCACCGCCTGTCGTCCCCGGTCAGGTTGCCATGCAATGAAAAACAGCCCTGCCAACGCTGCCAGGGCTGCCCCTCCTGCCAGAAGACCACCCGCTACCGCCCAATCCAGCCCCGCCCATGCCTTCCCCAGGAAGGGGGTGATTCCTGCCAGCAGCGCTGCTACCGTTAACATATCCAGCACCCGCTCCACCACCACAGTGGAGAGGGCAGCGCCGATGGGGACATCACCCGGCCGTGCCATCAACAACGCCCGGGCCGGATCACCCAGCCGGAAGGGGAATACATTGCTCACCAGGTAGCCTGCATTGGTAACCCAAAAGCAGCGTGAGAGGCTCACCCGTGAGTCCAATAGAACACGCCAACGGACGGAGCGAGCCGCCATGTAGGCCACCAGGCCCAGGCCGGCCGGGAGCAGGTAAAAATACTCCGCATGCGCGAATGTCGCCACTACTTGCGGCGGGTTAACACCCCGAACAGCCAGAAGCAGGGCCGCCACGCTGATCGCCAGACCCGCCCATAGACGCCAGCTATCTTTCATGGTGGGTGATTATACCACCGCCTGAAAGAATGCGGAAGCCCAAACCAGGCGAGCATCACGGGTTTGGGGCACGTAGTCCGGGGTCCTCAGTCCGCAGTCCGCAGTCCACAGTCCGTAGTCCACAGTCCGTAGTCCACAGTCCGTAGTCCACAGTCCGGAGTCTTCAGTCCTGAGTCAATGACTGACGAGTGTCGCAAGTTTGGGACAGGGTTCCGGGTCACCTCCAGCGGCCAGTCCACGCGACGTCAGGCGCGGTCTTCACCTGCCTGTATGGCCCCGGCGTGACACGCTCGCAAAACAGACGGAGTATATGATCTGAGTTCGGCAAATGAGCGGATCAGCACAGGCCGCCGCGGAGAGGTCGGCAGTCCCGCCTGCTTCATACCCAGGATAACTGCGCCGACCACCGGTGGCACCTCCAGACGGACCAGGCGTGCGCCCGGGGCGACCGGGTGTATCGTCTCTGCCATCGTCTCCGCCAGCAGCGGGCTGCCGTTGAAGAAACTGCCCGCCAGCACGATCTCGAATGAGAGGGGGGCGAGATCGAGCTGGCGAATGACACCGATGGCCATGCTCGCCAGCTCACGCCCGGCCCAGCGTACAAGCTCCAGAGCAACCTCATCCCCCTCAGCAGCGACTCTGAAGACCACAGGCGCCGCATCCGCGCCTATATATAAACCGCCGATGGTGAGCGCCTCCAGCAGCGCCTCCACATCCGGCAGGCCAGCAAGCTCGACAAAGGCTTGAGTAAGGCGGGTCGCCGGGCCACGCCGCGTCCACTCCAGTGCGATTGCCTGAAGTGCTTTCAGCACCAACTCCCCGGCACCGGCCGCCTCTCCCAGCCATGAAAATCCGGTCATACGCCCCTCGCGACCGTCCGGAGCACGCCCCCAGCAGTTACAACTTGTGCCGGCCACTACCGCCACACCCCACCCCTGCTCTGCGCCGGCCAGCAGGGCGATAAGCGCATCATTGACGATCTCCACCGGTGCGCTGAGTCCCAGCGACCCGATAGCCTCAAGCATTGCCGGCCGCTGCGAGGGCCAGTCGTAGCCTCCGATCCCGAAGCCAGCGCCGGCGATCATCTCCCGCGAGATACCGGCGGCAGCCAGAGCCTCATTTGTTGCCTCCTGAAGCACGCGCGCCAGTCCCTCATAACCGACGCTCTCCGGGTTTCCCGGACCGCTCTGACCGAAGCCCAGCGCACGGCCGGATGCGTCAGCGATCAGGGCGTGGGTTTTACTCCCCCCTACATCCGCACCGAGAAAGCATGGTCCTGCATCCTGCATCCTGCATCCTGCATCCTGCCTCCTGCCTCCTGCCTCTTGCCTCCTGCCTCCTGCCCCTTACTGTGCCCAGCCCCTGCTTCTCTCCACCGCCTTCTTCCAGCCTGCATAGGATTCCTCACGGCGCGCCTCGTCCCACTGCGGCTCGAACACGCGATCCACCCCCCAGTTGGCCCGCAATTCATCAAGGTCCGTCCATAACCCCGCTGCCAGACCGGCAGCATAGGCAGCGCCCAGGGCCGTAGTCTCGTGTACCAGAGGTCGGATCACCGGGACGCCCAGGATGTCAGCCTGGAGCTGCATCAGGAAGTTATTGACGGTCGCGCCGCCGTCCACCTTAAGTGCGGCCAGCGCGATCCCTGAATCGGCGCGCATGGCCTCGAGTACATCCCGCGTCTGGTAGCAGATAGCCTCAAGCGTCGCGCGGACAATGTGCGCACGGGTGACGTAACGGGTCAGGCCGACGATGACGCCCCGCGCATCCATATCCCAGTATGGGGCAAAGAGACCGGAGAAGGCAGGGACGAAGTAAATGCCGCCACTATCGTTGACACTGGCAGCGAGTGCTTCCGTCTCGGCGGCATTGCGGATCAGGCCAAGGTTATCGCGCAGCCACTGCACAGCCGCACCGGTGATCGCGATCGAACCCTCCAAAGCGTAAGTGGTGCCGGCAGGGAGACTGTATGCTACAGTTGTCAGCAGGCCACTCTTGGAAGGGACCGGTTGTCGGCCGGTGTTGAGCAGCATAAAGCAGCCGGTGCCATAGGTGTTCTTCGCTTCTCCCTCGGTATAACAGGCCTGCCCGAATAGAGCGGCCTGCTGATCCCCCAGATCGCCACATACCGGTACTGCCCCACCCACAGGACCGTCAGCCTGCGAGATGCCATACGCCTCCGGGTCGGATGAGGGACGGATAGCGGGTAACATCTGGCGGGGAATGGTCAGGATATTCAAGAGTTCATCGTCCCAATCGAGCGTGTGCAGGTTCATCAGCATCGTGCGGGAGGCGTTGGTCACGTCGGTGATGTACGCGCCGCCTCGTGGGCCGCCGGTCAGATTCCACACGATCCATGTGTCCACGTTCCCAAAGTAAGCCTGGCCTGCCTCTGCCTTCTTCCTTAGGCCGGGGACATTGTCAAGCAGCCATTTGATTTTAGGGCCGGAGAAGTAGGTGGCAATGGGGAGACCACTTTTAGCACGGAAAAGCGACTCCAGGCCATCGGAGATGAGCTGCTGGCACAGCTCACGGGTGCGCGTATCCTGCCAGACAATCGCATTGTAGAGAGGTTCACCCGTGGCGGGATCCCACACGATGGTCGTCTCGCGCTGGTTGGTAATCCCTATGCCGGCGATCTGGTCGGGTGGTATTTCTCCTTCAGCAAGCGCACCCCCGATGACGCGGCGCGTCTTAACCCAGATCTCTCTGGCGTCGTGCTCGACCCAGCCAGGTTGGGGGTAAATCTGGGTATGTTCCTCGTACATCGAGACGACAATCCGGCCGGCGCGGTCGAAGACAATGAAGCGGGTACCGGTGGTGCCCTGATCTATAGCTGCCGCGTATTGTTTCACTTTGCTCCTCCTGAGGGGGTGCATCTTATGCACCCCTGACTTAGAGCCTATCCGAAAAACCGTACAAGCGGCATCCCTATGCCGCTTATACCGACGCATAGGGATGCGTCGGTTACGTTTTTCGGATAGGTACTTAAGATCGCTCGCTGCAGGCCAGGCCTGCGCCGATCGGGGGTGCCAGCGCAGGCCGATGCCAGGCACAGCACTGCCCCGAATCACATCCTTTCGGGTGCGCTCATACCCATCAGGTGAAGCACACGCGCCAGGACGTTCTTGGCTGCGCGGACCAGAGTCAACCTGGCCTGCGTCAGCTCTGGCTGATCCGCATCCACCACACGACAATCCCGATAGAAAGCGTGGAAAAGCGTGGCCAGCTCTTTAGCATACACGGTCAAATAATGAGGCGCCAGTTGAGGGGACGCATCCGAAGTGCCCCCTACTGCCAGCGCAACGGTCTCCTGGAGATCCAGCATTTTGCGGATCAGGGCTAGTTCGCTCTCATGGGTCAGTAAAGAAACGTCACCTGCCTTCTCCACATCCCACCCCAGGCCGGCTGCATGGCGCAGGATGCTGGCGATCCTGGCATGGGCGTACTGCACGTAGTAGACCGGATTCTTTTCCGACTGTTCGACGGCCAGGGCGAGATCGAAATCAATCGTCGCGTCAACCGTGCAGGTGAGCATCATGAAGCGGATCGGGTCCGGGCCGACCTCATCGAGCAGCTCGCGCAGTGTGACGAACTCGCCGGTGCGTTTGGACATGCGCACTTCCTCGCCTCCACGCTTCAGATTAACCATCTGGTAGAGGATGATCACGACCCGCGAGGGGTCGAGGCCGAGGGCCTTAGCTGCAGCCTTCACGCGGGGCACATCCCCGTGATGATCAGCGCCCCAGACGTAAATGGCCTGGTCAAACCCGCGCTCGACCAGCTTGTTCCACACATAGGCGATGTCCGAGGCAAAATAAGTCGGCCGCTCAGAGGGATCCGGGACGACACGGGGAGAGCGGATGATGACCGCATCGCTCTCCAGCTCCGGGTGGCGAAACCAGACTGCGTCGTCATACTCGACCACGTAACCCCTCTCCCTGAGTAAGCTGACCACGCGGTCGAATAGGCCAGATTCGTACAGGCTTCTCTCGTGGAACCAGACATCGAAGGTCACCCCCAGCGCAGCCAGGTCCCGTTTGATCCATTCGATCATATAAGCTATGCCCTCGTCGCCCAGCGCGCGCACAGCTTCTTTACGTGGGAGTTTCAGGTAACGGTCGCCATCCCGGGCGATTATTTGTTGGGCCAGCTCTGTTACGTAGCGACCGTGGTAGCCGTCTTCTGGGAACGGCTCATCCTGCCCCAACGCCTGGAGGTAACGGGCGTAAAGGCTCTCCCCGAATTTGCGCACCTGTGAGCCGGCATCGTTGACGTAGTACTCTCGTTCCACTTCGTAGCCGGCCGCTGCCAGCAAATTGGCTAATGTGTCACCGATGACAGCGTTGCGAGTAGAGGCGACAGTGATCGGACCGGTAGGGTTGGCACTCACGAACTCCACCTGCACCCTGCGCCCGCGCCCCAGGTCCAGGTTACCAAAGGACTCACCCGCTTCCAGGATAGCATTGACCTGAGAGGTAAGCCAGTCAGTGGCGAGCGTAATGTTTATATACCCCCCTCCGGCAACCTCGACCTTACCTGCATAAGGAGCCGGGGGCATGTTAGCAACCACCCTGGCAGCGATCTCACGGGGCGCCATCCGCGCTTCACGTGCCAGGCGGAGGCAAACCGGTGAGCTGTAATCACCGTGTTCAGGCTGACGGGGACGCTCTACGGTGATTTCCGGGAGCGGGAAATCTGGCAATGCGCCACTGGCCTGAGCCTCCTTAAACCCGCTTCTAATCAGCCCGGCGATTTGATCTCTTATCAGCTTCATTCTGTCTCTCCGAATTCAGATGATGAAGATACGCAGCCCAATGCCCGGAGAAACCAGCGACTGAGCTTCACACGCTCCTCCGCTGGCTGGAATGAGCTGTCCACAGCCGTAAGGATCATGGATTTGATCTGCTCCAACGTCACACCCATAGCCAGCATCACGGTCATATACTCGTCGGTAAGCGTTGTGTCGCTGATGCTGGGATCGTCGGTGTTAATTGTCACACGCAGGTCCAGGGCGAGCAGGTCAGGCAGTGGGTGTTGCCAGAACTGACGCACCACCCCGGTCTGTATATTGCTGGTGGGGCAAACCTCAAGTGTGACTCCCCTGGTACGCAACAGATGGACAACGTCGGAATTTTCGATCGCGCGCACCCCGTGGCCGATCCGCTGTGCCCCCAGCAACTCGATGGCTTCCCTGACGTTTTCTGCCCCCCCAGCTTCTCCGGCGTGCACCGTGATGTTCAGCCCTTCACGCCACGCACGCTGGAACACCTCGGCGAAACGACGGGCGGGATAGTGTACCTCGTCACCGGCCAGGTCGAGTCCTACAACCCCATGCTCACGGTAGTCCAACGCTATTCTGGCGATTTGGGAAGCGGTCTCCACGCTCTCGTCGCGTCCGATTTGCAGGATCAGCCCGACGATGATGTTGTGCTCTCGCTGTGCCTGTGCCACGGTGTTGCATACCCACCTGGTAACGCTGTCCAGGGGAAAGCCCTGGTGACGAGAGAGCGCGACGGGGTTGAAACGCAGTTCCATATACCTGATATTGTCAGCAGCGGCATCGGCTACCGCCTCATAGGCTATGCGCTCCACAGCCGCCTGAGTGGTGTAGAAGCGGCGCAGGAAGGAGAATTTAGCGAGGAAAAGGTGGAAATCGGGTCTCTCATCCGTCACTACCGTTGCAAAACGGCGCAGATACTCAATGTCATAGCTGGGCAGGTCTATGCCGTGGTTCCGGGCGATTTCAGACAGGGTGCTCAGCCGCAGGGATCCTTCCAGATGGCGGTGCAGGTCTACCTTCGGCATCGCGTGCAGTTGATCGCGCAGCCCATCCGCGGTTTCCGAAAGGGGGGGTGTAGCAGGCGCTGTAGCATGCATGATGGATGATTACCCGGTGATCTCTCCTGGCCGCGGTGGCCGATACTCAGGCATACTGACGTAAAACGTACTTCCTTTCCCCGGCTCGCTCTCCACCCACACTTCTCCTCCGTGGGCCTCTACGATGCTTTTAACGATAGCCAGCCCCAGGCCGGCGCCGCCAAAGCGACGGCCGCCGGACCTGTCCACCCGATAAAAACGATCGAAGATGCGTTTCTGCTCCTCCTTGGGTATGCCTATTCCCTCATCTGAGACCGAGGCCCGCACTACGGACCTTTGTTTTTCCAGCCGCACGACGATCTTCCCACCGTTGGGGCTGAACTTGATCGCATTGCCCAGCAGGTTATCGAATACCTGGGTGAGCCTGTGCTCGTCGCCGAGCACCAGCAATTTTTCTGAAGGCAATTGCTCCACAATGGTGAGGCCGGCCCTGGCAGCAGCGGCTGCACATCCTTCAACCGCCCTGTGCATCACTTCGCTTAGAGATATGGCCGTCCGCTTGATGAGAGGCGAGCCGGCCTGCTGCAGCTCAACGATCTCGTTAACCAGCCGCGCCATGGCAGTGGTTTTATCAGCTATGATCTCCAGATACTTCCTCTGCTCGGCGGTGAGTGGACCAGGGTATCCTTCCAGCAGCAACTCGACATAGCTCCTGACAAATGTCAGCGGTATGCGCAGCTCGTGAGAGACGTTCTGAACGAACTCATCTCTCATGTTATTGGCCTTTTTCAGTTCAGCATACGCCTCTGCCAGGTTACAGACTTGTTGCTCAAGCCCGCTGTACAGGCGCGCGTTCTCAATGGCGGCAGCCGCCTGTGTCGCGGCAATGGTGAGCAGCCGCTCATCTTCTTTGGTAAAGGCATCGGGCCTGTCGCTGTCTATGCTGAGAGTGCCGATGATGCGTTGCTTCAGGACCAGCGGGACGGTAAGCAGAGAGCGGACAGATGGGTCGAAGAAAATAAAGCCTTCCCAGGCCAGCGTATCAGGCACATATATGGGGGTGCCTTCGAGAGCCACACGGCCGGCGATTCCCTCCCCGAGCCGCAGTCTGAAACGTCGTTCCCATTTCGGGTCCAGCCCGGCAGCCATAGCGATCTCCAACGCCTCACGCGCGGGGTCGAGGAGAGCTATTGAACAGCCCCGGCACCCCAGCGTCTCCTTCAATGAAACGACAATGGCCTTAAGCACATCCTTGAGCTCGAGGCTGGAGGTCATACGTTGGGCCAGGTTGTAGAGAGCCGTCATCTCTGCCAGACGCCGCATGGTTTCTTGATGCAGGCGGGCGTTTTCTACCACCGTCGCCAGCGCACGCGCGACCGTGAGCAACAAGTACTCGTCTTCGGCGCTGAAGGCATTGCGGCGCGTGCTGCTGAGTTCCAGCACACCGATGAGCCGTGTCCCACTCTGCAACGGAATCAGCAGCACAGAGAGTGCGTGATATGGTGCCGCGGTCAAATACTGACTCTGTGACAGATCCTCTACATTCAACAGGGAACTGTGAGCGACCACCCATTTTACCATTTCCAGACATGCCTGGCTACTGCCAGCAGCATGAGGATTGACCAGCCTGGGTGTCTTATCCTCATCTATGAGCCACAATTGCAATTGGTCAAAAGTGATCTCCCTGCGTACAGCCCGGGCCAGGCACGCTGGAAGCTCCTGCAAGGAGAGTGTAGCTGCTGTAGTGATGGCATCGAGAAGTGTCAGGACGCGGCTATAGAGCGTGGTTTCTTGCGCCGAATGCAATAAGGAGCCCATGCCCATCAGACTTGCTCCTTGAAAATCCATCCCCAGTAATACCAGACAAGCACCAGATCAATCGAAACACCTGCAGCCAGAGGAATATGAAACACAACCAGAGGAAACCATGGTTTCAGCAGCACGGGTGGGGCAAGCTGAGGAGCGATTTGTGCAATGCTCAACACAATCTGGCTCAGGGCGGCAAAAAGTATGAGTGCGGCAGCAAGCGGGAACCAGCGGTAATATTTCTTCATTTTGGTCATCGCGTTAAGGCGGCGACTGAAGTCCAGGAAAAGCAGCGTGACGTAAGCCAGCGATATCAAACCTGTTGCTGCGAATGGGATGGTGATGACAATCATGACCTCTCCCCAGTCATATAAGTATGCAGCCGGTAGCCCAGGATGCTTAACAGGACGCCGCCGCCACATAACAACAGGTCGGCGACCGGTTCCCCCGTAAACTCGCCTTTGCGGACCAGGTAATAACCGGCGCCTGCGACCAGCAATAGTGCAGGTATTACCAGTAAGAGGTAACCCGTCCGCTGACCCGAGGTCCTCTCGTAGAAGTAGGCTATACGCCCTAAAAACACGATCAACACCACGACGGCGATCCACGAATAAATGGCCAGAATGTATGTGAGTGTCCTCAACAATTTATCCCCCCAACCTGATCTGCAGGCAGCCTGCCCACAGTTTTTCGGACAGGCACTGTTTAACGCCTATCCGCAAAACCGTACAAGCGGCATCCCTATGCCGCTTATACCGACGCATAGGGATGCGTCGGTTACATTTTTCGGATAGGCTCTTAACGCCGGACGAAGGCCTGGACGAAGGAATCCATCATACGCCGTGGGCTGCCACTCATGATACCCTCGCGTCCTTCAAAGGGGGTGCGCACCTCGATGCCCCGTGAGGTGATCTCAAACTGGCGAATTCCTTTATCGTGATCGCTGCCGCGCATCTTGAGCACAAGCAGTGCTTTGCGCATGGTACTTTCGATCTCCACGTAGCGGAGTAATATATAAGAGTCCACCATGAAAGCCAGCCCATCTTCAGGGCTTACCACGTCGCCCAGCAGCGCGGGTTGCTCTCTTGTCAGCACAGCCGTCAGGCCCTCGCGCTTCAGCGCGTTGACGAAGCCATAGGCCAGCTCCCTGAGAGACGACCGGTCGTCGCTCAGACGCTCAAAATGCGAGATGCTGTCTACCAGGATCCTTCTGGCACCTATCTCATGGATCAACTCTTCGAGCCGTCCCCCCACCTGTTCCAGGTCAGCCTTCGTGACCTCCGGGCTGGTCATCACCACGCGTAGCTTACCCTCCCTTTCCATCTGCTGGAAGTCCCAGCCGAAGTTCGCGGCATCTCTGTAGTACTGCTGCGGGAACTCTTCAAAAGTCAGGATGATGCCCGGCTCCTCACATGCCACGATGCCATGGTAGATGAACTGCATGCCCAAAGTCGTTTTCCCCGTGCCCGGGGCCCCCTCAACAAGGTTGGCCGTCTGAGGTAGAAACCCACCGTGGAGCATTTCGTCGAGGCCAGGAATACCCGTCTTGACCCGTTCCATAGTCCCCTCCCACTCTTAATGTTTCATATGACTGTGCTTGAGGTACTTACCCGGGTGGGAAACATGCGGATTACCACGCGAACCCCGGACGATATGATATATCGCTTTAATGCGGAACTGCCGGTCGTCCGAGGCTTCCGCAAAGCGTCTCAACAGTTCTCTAACCTGAGGGTCGGAGGTCAGCGAGTAGATGGTCATGGAGCCGAGCTGGGTTTCCTCCAACACGCCATCCTCTGCCAGCTCTCTCAGCTCGGTGCGGACGGCTTCACTGCTGCGGCCAGCATAGCGGGCGATATTTTCCACAGTGTCGGCGGTATGGGGATTCTCGTGGAAGAAGCGCACCAGGTCCCATTTGACGAAGGAGTTGATCTTGGTCCGCAAGAACTCGAGCAACTGAGGGTCCATGTCCGACATCAGACGAGCCGTCAGATCTAGTTCTTTCTTCTGGCTCTCCTCCATATCTATCCTCCTGTCTGCCTGCTGCCCCTGGCGGTACGCGGTCCGGACGGTGGGAGAGCATACTATGGTTTCCGACCTGTTCCTGCTCCGCACCTGTTCTGATGATGACCACTATATTTGTGACCGGTAAAGTCAGAGAGAGCCACCTGCGGGGAAATACCTGGTCAGCGTCTTCGCCTCTGCCGGCCGGGTGTTCTGTGCGCGTCAGGGGCAGTGAGTGACGGCTGAGCCATGGCGTCTTCGCGCAGGTGGCAATGTTTATATTTTTTACCGCTGCCACACCAACAGGGATCATTCCGTCCCGGCAACTGCTCCGGGGCTGACGGTTTTTGGGGTCTCTCAGGTGCGGGTTGCATTTGCCTGGCCTGTGAGGTAGAGCGTGCAGCCGGTTGGGGCCGATGTGCCGCCCGACGCGAGTCAGACTGTACGGGCTGAGGCACCAGGTAGACAGAGCGGGCTATCGTTTCCTGGATACGGGCCAGCAGCGCCTCGTACATCTCATATGCCTCTTTACGGTAGGCGACGAGGGGATTCTGCTGACCATAGGCCCGTAGCCCGATGCCCTCGCGGAGCGCATCCAGGTCGGTAAGGTGATGCACCCACAGGGTGTCCACAGCCTGAAGCATGATCTGCCGGTCACGGAAAAGGCTATAGGCTTCGATGAATGCTGTCTCGACCCGGGACTTCAGCTCTTCAGGGAGGCGACGCAGCGGCCGCGAGGCGATTTCCCGATCGGGTGTATGTCCCAACCGCTCGCACAGCTGCTGGTAAACCAGCCGCAATGCCGGATCGGCGCTTTCGGCCATCGCCTCCAGGGTAAGGTCTCCCTGCCTGGCCTGCTGGTAGATTTGCTGACCGATGGCCCGGTTAAGATTATCGTACTCCTGCACAGCGAATGCGAACAGTTGCTCCTCAATCTCCTCGGGCGATGAATCGCTCCACTGCCGATAGTCGAAGTCACGCCGCAGGGGCAGGAAGGAGCGTAACTCGCTGTACAGCCCGCGCAGGTCCCATTCCTCTGGCTCAAGGCCCCTGGTGTGTGCGGCGATCACGCGGGAGATTTCCTCACGTACCATACGCAGTATCTGCTCACGCAGGCTCGTGGCACTCAACACCTGTCGCCGCTGGGCGTAGATGACCTCGCGCTGCTTATTGACCACGTCGTCGTACTCGAGCACATGCTTGCGGATGTCGAAGTTGTAACCCTCCACCCGCATTTGGGCCGACTCGATGGTTTTATCGAGCCATGGGTGTTGAAGCGGTACGTTCTCATCCACGCCGAAGCGCTCCATCAGCGCCTGCACCCGCTCGCCACCGAAGCGCCGCATCAAATCGTCTTCGAGCGAGATGTAGAACCTCGACGAACCGGGGTCTCCCTGCCGGCCGGCGCGCCCCCTGAGCTGATTGTCAATGCGTCTGGCCTCATGCCGCTCGGTACCCAGGATGTGCAGCCCGCCCAATGCCACCACGCGCTCACGGTCAGCCTCGCAGTCAGCAACTGCCTGGGCGAGGGCCACAGCCCATTCCGTCTGGTAGACTTTTGTGGCATCCTCGCCCCGGCGCAGCATCTCCAGCGCGTGATTCCAGTCAGCCTGGGGGATGGTTGTCAGATCGAATCCCGCCTGACGCAGCCGCTCGCGGGCCACACCCTCCGGATCGCCTCCCAGCTTGATGTCCACGCCACGCCCGGCCATGTTCGTCGCGATGGTCACGGCACCGGAGCGACCAGCCTGGGCGATAATGACTGCTTCCTGTTCGTGATATTTGGCGTTAAGCACCTGGTGAGGAATGCCCTGCCGTCTGAGCATGCGCGACAGTTTCTCGGAGGTTTCGATGGCGATGGTCCCGACGAGCACCGGACGCCCCACTTTGTGCAGAGCCTTGATTTCCTCGACCACAGCGCGGAACTTGGCCTGCTCGGTGCGGTAAATGACGTCCCGCAGATCGAGCCGCTTGAAATAGCGCCGCCCGTTGCCGTCAGGGGACTCGTATGTCGTCACCATCACCGGCCCGCTGAAATCTCCCAGGCCGTCGGTATGGCCGTCCAATACGCCGGCGAAGGTCACCTCTTTAATCTCATCCAGGCGGCGTTCGCGTGTAACCAGGTCCCCATAGGTGGCGCGATACTCGACGTTGGTGGGCAGGACGACCACATCCAGGTTGTAGATGCTGCGGAATTCTTCCTCCTCTGTCTTGGCAGTGCCGGTCATACCGGCCAGTTTGTGGTACATGCGGAAGTAATTCTGGAAGGTGATCGTGGCGTAGGTCAGGCTCTCACGCTGTACCGGGACGCCCTCCTTGGCCTCGATGGCCTGATGCAACCCTTCGGAGAAGCGCCGTCCATACATCAACCGGCCGGTGAACTCGTCCACAATAATCACTTCCCCATCCTTGACGATGTAATCCCGATCGCGCCTGTAGATGACGTGTGCCCGCAGTGCATTGTCAAGGTAGGGCAGGATGTGAGCATGCTGTGGATCGTAGATGCTTTCGCCAGCACCGATCTCCGGCAGCATACGCTCGACCCGTTCAACTCCCCGCTCCGTCAGTGTGACAATCTGCGTCTTTTCGTCAACCACGTAATCGCCATCCGGTTGCTCCAGCCTGACACTTTCAGGACTGCTGGGGCGCAGACGACGGACGATCTCGGCACAACGGCGGTAGAGTTCCGAGGATTCCTCGGCCGGGCCGGAGATGATGAGCGGCGTGCGTGCCTCATCAATGAGGATGTTGTCCACCTCGTCAATGATGGCATAATGCAGTTCACGCTGCACGCACTCGCTCAGGTCACGTGCCATATTGTCGCGCAGGTAATCGAACCCGAACTCATTATTGGTACCGTAAGTGATGTCGGCCAGATAGGCCTCGCGGCGCGAGACCGGGCGCAGATTGAGGAAGCGATCGTCGGCGGAGGGGTAGTCGGGGTCGAACACAAAGGAGTTACGGTTGGGATCGGCGGCTGCCGACTGGATGACGCCCACCGAGAGGCCCAATGCGTGGTAGATCGGACCCATCCACTGCACGCCCACTTTAGACAGATAATCGTTGGGTGTGACAAGGTGGGCACCCCGGCCTTCGAGTGCGTTGAGGTAGAGGGGGAGCGTTGCGACGAGCGTCTTGCCCTCGCCTGTCTTCATCTCAACGATCCTGCCCTGGTGGAGCACGATGCCACCGATCAGTTGGACATCGTAATGACGCAGGCCGATGGTCCGACGTGCTGCCTCGCGCACGGCTGCGAAGGCCTCGACCAGAATATCGTCGAGCGTCTCGCCCTGTCCAAGCCGCTGGCGAAACTCGTCGGTTTTGGCGCGCAGTTGGGCGTCATCCAGTGACTGGAAATATGGCTCCAATGCGTTGATGCGCTCGACTACTTTTTGCAGCCGTGCGATCTCCCGCTGATTGGCATCACCGACTACTTTGTGGAACAATCCCCGCAACATAACCTGTCAGGCTATTTACCCCTGATGTAACTTGTATACTGGACCTTAGAGCCTATCCGGAAATTGGAACCGACGCATCCCTATGCGTCGGTATAAGCGGCATAGGGATGCCGCTTGTACGGTTTTTCGGATAGGTTCTAAGTAGGACAACTGCGAGCAGTTGTCCTACAACCGACGTCGCCACGACCGGCCACAGCCCGCTCTCTCCCCTGTCTCGTGCAAGAAGTGCGGACACCCCCTGAACCTCCGTTCGACAGTAATTACCTACCCGGCTGCCTGCCGTCGTGTGCGATCGGAAATCGCCCTTTTACGGGCGCCTGTGCCGACGCGGAAACAGCGGTCGGCGCAGGCCGACCGAAGGACTGCGGCCCAAAGTGGGCGACTTCAGTCGGCAGGGGCAGGCAGTTACAGCCGTTGTGAGTATGATCTGGAGACCAGCCCGAGCCGGGGTACAACGGCTACACGCACAGCCTTGTGTCGCACGAGCGAGTGTCAGTCCACCGCACGCTTCTTTTGGGGCTTGAGAGGCATACCCACCTCCTTCGACCCCCATGGTCGCTGCCTTTGAAGTAGCGGGCTAACGATTTGCCGCTCACCCTCGCCACCACGGGGACTGTCCGCTGGAACTCTCCCTGCCCACGGCGGGTATGTTTCCCCGCCGGTGAAACCGGCCGTCTCTCAGGAGCGACAGAGGGATGGCCAGAGCAATGCTATGTCATTATACCCTCAGGTGGCATAAATGCAAGCTGTCGTGTTATAGGGCTTGCGCAGCGAAATTGTGGGACAACTGCGAGCAGTTGTCCTGCGGAGACCGGCCCGAGCCGGGGGGACGCGTATTGTCGAATAAGCATCTATGTGCTATAGTATATGGCGTAGAACAACGCGTCAGTTCGCCATGTCACCGGCCTCACATTCATGGCCCGGACGACCGGCTGGAGGTCCGGCGGTGGCAGGTGATAGACTGATTCTGGAGCCGAATGGTGCCGAGATGAGCGACGGTCAGAAACTGGCAGCCCCACGTATTCTCATCGTAGAAGATGACCCTGAGATGGTCGAGCTGATGCAGAATGTGCTCTCGCTGGCACGTTGCGAGGTCCATGTGGCTCGTGCTGGCGGGGAGGCACTGGAACTGCTGCACCGGCATGCAGCCGCCCGGCAAGAAATTGATCTTGTGCTGCTGGACATTATGGTGCCTGGTATGGACGGTTACGAGGTGGTGGCCCGGGTCAAGGCGGATCCGGTTCTGCATAACACCGCCATCATTATGACCACTGCCCTTGATTCTGTGAGCAATAAAACACTGGGCCTGGGGCTTGGTGCAGACGATTATCTCACCAAGCCGTTTGATCCGCAGGAACTCCTGGCCCGGATTGATGCGGTCATGCGTATCCGGCGCAGCGAACAGGCGGTGCGTCGGAGAAATGAAGAACTCTCGGCGTTGATAGAGATCAACCGCATGGTCACCTCGAGCCTGGAGCTGGACAAAGTGTTGGAGGCGACAATCCAGGGTATCCGCGAGATTCTGCATGTAGAGGCTGGCTCGCTTGTCCTGGTTGATGAGGAGACAGGCAACCTGGTCTTCCGCAATACTTTCAGTCCTGCACAGGGGTGGGTTACCGGCCGCACCATCCGACCAGGACAGGGCATCATAGGGCACGTGGTCCAGTCTGGCGAGTCCAGGCTGGTCAACAACGTTGAACGCGACCCGTACTTTATGGCCGAGGTGGATGATACTGGTATCGTTTCACGGGCCATTCTATGCGTGCCGCTGCGTATCCGCGACCGCACGATCGGTGCGATTGAGGTGATCAACAAACTGGACGGTGAGTTCACCCGGCAGGACCAGGAGCTTCTGGAGGCGATGGCTGCTTCAGTTGCTGTCGCTGTAGACAATGCCAACCTGTATCGGGAACTGGCCGATTTCGCTGAAGAATTGGAGCGCTCCCAGGCGCAACTGGTGCAGGCGGAGAAAATGGCTGCTATTGGACGGCTGGCTGCCTCCATAGCCCATGAGATCAACAACCCCCTCCAGGCTATTCATAACAGCCTGCACCTGAGCATGCATGAACGCCTGGAGGAGGGGAGACGCAGGCAGTACCTGGCTATGGCCCAGGCAGAGGTGCAAAGGCTGATCGAGATTGTGCAACGGATGCTCGACTTTTATCGCCCCTCGCGCGGCGGGGTGGAACCAGCCAACATCAACGGCGTGGCAGAGAACGTGCTGGCACTGGCTCAAAAACGCCTTCAACATGGCAACGTCCGCGTGCATACAGCGTTTGATCCCGCCCTGCCACCAGTCCCTATGGTGCCGGATCAGATCACTCAAGTTTTCTTGAACATCGTGATCAACGCTATCGAGGCCATGCCCTCAGGCGGTGACCTGTGGCTTGAGACCAGCCTGTCGGAGGATGGAAAATGGGTGCTCGCCAGCTTCCGTGATACAGGTCAGGGTATGTCCTCAGAGCAGCTCGCCAACCTTTTTGAGCCTTTTTATACCACCAAAGCCGACGGGACAGGCCTGGGACTTGCCATCAGTTACGGCATAATTGAACGTCATGGCGGGGAGATCGAAGTCTCCAGCCAGCTCAACGAAGGGACCACCTTTGTGGTCAGGCTACCGGTAAATCGGGCGAGTAAATAAGGCTGCCTGCTACAGCCTGCTGTAGGTGAGACAGGCTGTTCCTCCCTCTCCGGGCGGCTTTGGGAAGACGCCGGTTGGAGGGGCAGGTATCGAATCAGAGTCATCCGGGGGCGGAAGATGGCGGAGCAACAGAACCAGGAAGCACATATCGTGGTGGTAGATGACGAGGCCGCAGCGCGCATCTCGCTGGCAGAGATTCTCAGGCTGGAGGGCTACCGGGTCTCTACCGCAGCCAGCGGTGAAGAGGCTCTCAGCCTGGTCAGCAAAGGCCCCCCTGTTGACCTCATGGTGCTCGATCTCAAAATGCCGGGCATGGATGGGCTTGAAGTGACTGAGGAGATGCAACGTCAGTCACCCGGTACCGTCATCATCCTCCTCACCGCCTTTGCGACGCTCGAAACCGCCATCCAGGCCATTCGCAAGGGCGCGCACGACTACCTGCTCAAACCCTGTCCTATCCCTGAGATACTGGAGAGTGTGCGCAAGGGCCTGGCCAAACGGCAGCAGGAACGCCAGCGTCAACACCTGGTCGCTCAATTGCAACGTACGCTTTCAGAACTGGCCACAGTAGAAGGGGCATATGAGGAGGAAAAGCCCCTCCCTGCCCAGTCTGGCCGCTTCCTTCAGGTACGCGACATCCTGGTAGACCGCCAAAAGCATGTGGTGATGCTGCGCGGGCGCTCCCTTGACCTGACTCCTACCGAGTTCAAGATATTGGTCAGTCTGCTTGAGACGCCGGATAAAGTATGGACTCCCCAGGAGCTGGTGCGCCGTGCCCAGGGATACGAGACTGATGCCTGGGGAGCCAGGGCCATCGTACGCGTTCACATCAGGCGCCTGCGCAAAAAGATGGAAGCGGACCCCTCTAATCCCACATATATACTCAACGTGCGCGGCATAGGGTACATGTTCTCAAGCACGGGTCAACCCCCCGATCAGGAGAAACACCTCCCAACTGCATAAAACTTTCTCCGGCAGGTGTAACAAAATCGTAACCCCTTTGCAACACGCGGCCGGGGCGTCTCATGGTATGCTAAAGACGGTGGCGCGAGCCCTGCGCGCGGTATCTGCCAGAGCGCAGTAGTATTTGCCCGCACACGGCCGAGTATGTTTGCTGGCGGCGGTACCCCCTATCTCAGTATGCTCAGAGCGGGTGAGCGCCGTTTATCCCTGGTTAAACGAAGCGACTCGCAGCCTGGAGCCGATGTGGTGGATGACGATCACAGGTTGGTTTGAGAAGGCCAAAACATACGTGGGATGGAACCTGGCCGATAGAAGCAGGATCGTCCGGCTTCGCCGTCACATTGAACCGGACCTGGATGCAGTGCTCGAGAGACTGGGGAGAGAATTAGCCAGGTTTAAAGAAGCTCAACCTTTGATGCTCAATGTGCGCTTTGTCCAGCGTCTCCACAGTGTGCTTCGTGAATGGCTGAGCGGGCTGCTGGAGGGAAGTTTTGATCAGGATTATGTCGTCAGACGCTCTGCATTTGGCCACCGACTGGCGGAGATAGACCTGAGCTTCGAGGATATTATCCTGCTCGAAGAGTTGACGCGACAGGAGCTGTTTCGAATCGCAACGGAGAAATCAGCAAACAATCCCCAGGTTCTCTCTGCCACATTGCACACGCTGGACAAGGCACTCAATCTTGACCTGGCGCTCATCTATACCAGCTATCTGGAACTCCGTGATGCTGAGATGGAACGTGCCCTGCTGGAGCGCTTTCTCGCCGTCACCGGCTTCAGCCGCACCCTCTACGAAAATCTTGCTGACGCTCAGGGCTGGAGACGCTCTGCCGGACAAAATTGATGAACCAGTCTGTGGTCGTCTTCTTGCTCAGGACGCAGAGCGGCGACTTAGAGCCTATCCGAAAAACCGTAAAAGCGGCATCCCTATGCCGCTTATACCGACGCATAGGGATGCGTCGGTTACGTTTTTCGGATAGGCACTTAATTTCATTCAGACAATACACTTGGGAATCGAGCCTTCAGGCGGAAAATCCGGCTGAATCCTCTACGCCGGTGCCCAGAGAGCATTGCATTCAGGCTGGCACTGACGCCCACATATATCGGGCAGGGTGTGGCCTTCACTCTACCATCTTCTGGCTGATAATCCGCTCCATCTCATCCACGCGGCGGTCCCATGAGTTCTCCCTGGCAACGGCAACACGTTGTCGCTGTCGCCCCACATCATCCTCGGCCAGAGCCTGGTCAATACGCGCGACAAAAGCCTCCGGCGTGGCGGCGATGTAGACCACCTCGCTCAATTCGCGTGCCTCCGGATGGTCGGTGCTGACGACCGGCCTGCCGGCAGCAAGATACTCGTAGAGCTTGAGCGGACTGCGGTAATAGCCCCGCTCGTCGGCCACGTAGGGGAGCAGGCAAACATCCATCCCCTTGACAAGCGCGGGTACCTCGGCAAAAGGATACCTGCCCAGAAAGTAGACGTTGGGCAACGCACGCAGCCTGCGCAGCGGGAGAGCATCCGGCGTCCAGGGATACGTGGCGCCAACAAAGACCAGCGACCAGGCAGGGCGGGCAAGTGCCAGATGCTCCAGTATATTGTAGTCCAGCCGCTCGTTGATATGGCCTGTATAACCGATGCGGGGCCGGGGGATGTCAGCAATTGCCGGATGTACCGGTATGTCCCGGGTGAAGTGCTCCACATCGGCACCACTGGGAATGCGGTAAGTGTGCGGATTAAGCCGACGTTTGGCCTGATAAGTCGGTGGAGAATTGGCAAAAACAAGGTCCACCCGGTTCAGCAGATCAGTCTCCAGCGCGGTGATGGTGGCCCGCTTGCGTCCTGTTGTGCCGACAGTGAACTCATCAATGCAGTGGTAAACGCTAAGTCGTTCGCTGAAGCGGCCAATGAGCGGCCCCTGCTCAGGATTGTATAGCCACAGTATACGCGGCTGCGCAAGTTTGTGAGTGTACGGTTGGAGCGAGCAGATGGTGAGCCATTGGTTAAGGCGATTAACCGTCTGCGAATAGTAGCGGCCAGGGAGGAGCGGGGGCAGGCTGACGATCCAGAGGTTCTCTGCGAGCTGGCGCAGCCCCTCGCGCCAGCGGCGGAATTTGCGGTGGCGTAGCTCGGGATAGCGCAGCAGGTGCTCCAGACCTGCGGGCTGCTCGATAAAGAGCACATGATAGCCCCGGCGGGCAAAGCGTAACATCACCTGCTGACGGCTGCCCCAGACACCATCCCAGTCAGTAGAGGAAAAGCAAATGATAGTCGGCATTCAAAAACCCATCGCCGTGCGGGCTGCCCGCCACAGGTTGACGCGGATCTGTTCCTGCGCCTGGCCGAACTGGCGCAGCATGGCTTTGACCTGCGCACGCCTGGAAGTCTGGCCCTGAGGACATGGTGGAAGCTCGGGGTAGCCAGCCGCGTTTCCATAGCGGGCCAGCTCCTTCTCCGGTATGTAGATCAGCGGGCGGATCACGGTCACAATGCCACCGAAGAACGGCACGCGAGGCGCCATCGTCTCCAGGCGGCGGTTGAACATGAGGTTCAGCAGGACCGTGGCAGCCGCATCGTCGGCGTTGTGGCCAAAGGCCAGCTTGCTGCAGTGTAGCCTGGAAGCGGCAATAAACAGTGCCTTGCGCCGGTTCCACGAGCAGCGGAAACAATCAAGCGGTAGTGGCTCTTGTGGTGGCAACTCCAGCGGGACAAAGTGATACTCGACGCCCAGCGTCTGAAACCACGCTTCCAGCTCTGCGCTCAGGTCGGGAAAGCCGGCCACGGCGCCCATCACATGCAGAGCAATAAGCTGGAAATGGTAGCGTGCCCTCGTTTCCCGATAGGATAGAAGCAGTTCCAGCAGCGCACGGCTGTCTTTGCCACCGGAGACGGCTACTGCCACCCGGTCGCCTTCAGCGATCAGATCGAATTCTTTACAGGCGCGAGTTACTGTGCGCAGCATATGCTGGAACGGCGGTGTATGGCGGGCAGTGACCGCAGGATTACCGCTGACCATCCGCTGGCAGTTCTCGTCCCTCGTACTGACGCCGGTAGTACTCGCGGTAAAGCTCTCCGCTTTTGATCGGCCGCCACCACCATTCGTTTTCCACGTACCAGCGCACTGTCTTTTCGATGGCTTCCTCGCAGGTATGAGTGGGGCTCCATCCCAGCGCGCGGATTTTACTCACATCAAGACTGTAACGGCGGTCGTGGCCAGGGCGGTCGCGTACCGGCTGGATCAGGCTTTCTGGCTTGCCGAGCAGGCGCAACACGAGGCGGGCCATGTCAATGTTACGCATCTCCGTGCCGGTGCCAATGTTGTAAATGCCACCGCTCTCCCCTTTCTGCAACACCAGGTCTATGGCCTGGCAGTGATCAAGCACGTACTGATAGTCGCGCACCTGCAACCCATCGCCGTAGAGTGGCAGCGGGAGATCGTCTATCGCGTTGGTGACGAAGAGTGGCACCACTTTCTCGGGGTACTGGTACGGGCCGATGTTGTTTGCGCCGCGCGTGATGGTGACCGGCAGGTTATATGTGATGTGGTAAGCCTGCACCAGCAGGTCGGCACCGGCCTTACTTGCGGCGTAAGGGCTGCGTGGAGCGACCGGATCGCTTTCCCGCGAGGCTCCCTCCGGTACGTGGCCGTAAACCTCATCGGTAGAGACCTGATGCATCCGCTCCAGCCCAAATTCACGGGTCGCTTCCAGCAGCACGTAGGTGCCGTAGACATCGGTCTTGATGAACGCGTCCGGGTCCATAATGGACCTGTCAACATGCGTCTCCGCGGCGAAGTTCACAATCGTGTCTACCTTGTAAGTGCGGATCGTCTCGCGCACAAGCCCGGCATCGCAGATGTCGCCGTGCACGAACGCGTACCGGTCGGCGAATCTCTCCGCCACGTCCTGCAGATTCTCCAGCCTCCCCGCGTAGGTGAGTTTATCGTAGACGACAACGAAGAGGTCAGGGTATTGTTCCAGCATATAGCGGACGAAGTTGGAGCCGATGAATCCGGCCCCTCCGGTGATCATAAGGTTTCGCATGTTATCCTCTTTAACCAGTGATGAGTATCCGCGCGCGATTCATTCTACCATAGCCGGCCGATGGAGCAACCTGCATCCGAAAGCGCGCTATCCCAGGATGCGGCGGATTGTCTCCGGGTCAGCGCGGAGCAGACCTGCCTCCGACAGATGGGGCAGCAATCTGGCCCAACCATCGTGCCGGGCGAATGCCCGGCGGAAGATGGGCAATGCCTCATCTACGCGCCCCAGGTCGGCAAGGGTAACAGCATACCAGAAGGACAGCTCATCAATCTCGGGCGCCA
Source organism: Anaerolineae bacterium (assembly GCA_034435075.1). Classification (GTDB taxonomy): domain Bacteria; phylum Chloroflexota; class Anaerolineae; order B4-G1; family B4-G1; genus JAOAAG01. The sequence continues at coordinate 8,327 of DAOTYA010000257.1, read as the reverse complement.
TCTCAGCGGCAGCCTGGTACTTATGCAGCGCTTCCTCCACCTGGCCTGCGCCCAGCAATTCATCTCCCTGATTCATATGGTGATAGGCCCGCTGCAGTTTGACCAGGCGGCGCAGTTCACGGATCGGTTCGGGGTGATCCTCGACGCGCAGCTCCATGACCGTATCGGCCCAGGGGCGGCCGGTGGATGTACCCCTCACGATGAGAATGGCAGCGCTCTGTTGCCCCCTGATGTCACCTCCGGCAGCCTGACCGGCCTCCAGTGCAGCCAGCAGACGCTCCGCCAGGTCACCCTCCGCTTCGCGGTAGGCCGCCGCCATCGCCGGCCAGACGGCGGGCGATGCCATCATGTTGGCCTGGACAGAGAACCCCTCACCGGCCTCATGGCCGGCATAAGCGATGCAACGGTTGCCGGTGTGGACCGCAACCTGTCCCCAGGCGTCAACCATGGCCACCTGGCGCAGCTCGCGCTCCCGGTCGGCAGCCAGGAGCGCCGCCAGCGCAAGCGGCGCGGGCTTACCGGCCCGCATCAGGGCCAGTCCCAGCGGTCCATAGCTCACGTCTACCAGTGCCTGGGTGGCTACGGCGCCCGTGCCGGCCTCGGCCCAGGCTACCAGCCTGCCGACCGAGAACCAATGGGATTGTACGGCAACTCCAAGCTCGCCGCTCTCAGGATCGCGCGCGACAATAGAATAGGTATGCGTGATCATCGGAACCTCCCGGTCTGTGCCTGTCCCTGCTGTTTTCTGGCACGGCGGACTGCCCAGGCGGCACGGGCGTCCTCGATCTGCCGCGACAGGCCCATCCAGTCCTCAACCAGGAAGACCAGGCCCGGCCCCTGCGGGTACAACAGGTAAGGGCTGAGCCACAGGCGGAGCCATTTTTCGCTGACCGGATACCGTGAGAGTCTGGCCACCAGCACAGTGTGGCCCCAATAAGGGTTGAGCCACCTCCGGCGGGCGCCTTTCTCTTTAGCCGGATTGAACACATCGCTGAAGGAAGTGGGGAGCACTTCCTTCAGCCTCCCGTAGGAGATGGCCAGCGGGTATAGGGGGGTCTGCACGCGCAGATGATCCGACCTGCACTCTACCCATGCACGCCGGCGGGCCAGATAAGTAAATACCAGAATAACCAGTGCGATCACGGCGGGCAGGATGGCTATTGAACGATACCACTCATTGTCTGTCACACGCGGCATGCTCCACCATAACGCGAGCGAGGCCGGTATGATAAGCATACAGGGGGCAGCCCACCGTCTCCACATCCGCTCGTAGATCAGCAAACGGAAGCGCTTCCTGGCCATTGATCCTATCCTCCGCTGGACAGGTGTGTGTCGTCGTTGAGGGCGATTAAGCGAGCCTGTCCCTCTGCTATACTGACGTGAGTCAGCCCGCAGTTGCCGATATTGTACCCCCACCATTGAGCAAACTGGTCGGGCAGCAGGTAAGCCAGGCAGGCTCGCAGTGTTCCCCCGTGAGCCACGATGAGCACCATTTCATCAGGGTGTTTCAGGATGATGGCATCGCATGCACGGACGACCCGCCGAAAAAAGTCGTTCCTTTTCTCCCCACCTGGCCACTGAAACTCCATATCGCTTTTATCCTTCCAGCGGGCAAACAGGGCCGGGTACTCGCGCGCCATCCGCTCCAATGTGATGCCACTCAGTTCTCCGAAGTTGATTTCCTTCAGGTTCTCCACGACGATCGGGCACAAACCAAGCGCCGTACCGATGATCCGCGCTGTCTGCAGGGCCCGGTTAAGTGGGCTGGTGTAGAGCGCCGCAATCCTGCCCCCGTGCTCCCTGACCAGCCGTCTGGCCAGCGCCTCTGATTGCGTCTGTCCCAGAGGCGTGAGCTCGTCGTCGCTCCAGCCGTCCCAGCGGCCGGCGATGTTGGCATAGCTTTGTCCGTGGCGGGCGAGAAGAAGTTCGGTCATTGTTCCATCATCTCCAACCTTACAGCGATGTCTTTGTCGAAATGAGGGAGTGTCAGCGTCATCCGTCCGGTCCGGTCGGCGCTGGCGCGGTATGTTGACAGATAGACGCCCTCCCAGGTGTCAAAGGGACGGACAAGATACTCGCCTGGGGCCAGTTCTGTTATCGTAACCTGCACATTCTCTGTAGCAGGCTCCATGAGCTGCACCCAGAATATGGCCAGCTTCCTGTCGGCGCTGACCAATCCCCAGCCATCAAAACTGCTATCCTTGCTGATGTCCAGGTTCAGCGGAGCAGGATTCAGGTATGCCAGAGGCAAATCCGAGACAAAGGTTGCCAGGTAAGACATATGCCTGTACATCTCGTCGGTCATCCGCCCCCAGGAGCCCTGATCATTCCACTCCATCGGCGTTGCAGCAGCACCGGCAGAGAGCGCGGCCCAGATGCCGTTGTGCAAAAGCTCTGGATGGAGTCGTTGATTGGTGGTGCCGAACTCGCCGATAAAGTTTGGCTTCGCCTGGGCCTCCCACATCCTCCGGGTCCATCTGCCGATGAGCGGCCCTGTGCCTGCAGCATCGTTCTGCGAGTTATAGGAGTGCATCTGGACCACGTCCATCACCGCGTATCCCGCCGGCCACCAGGCATCGCCGGCCTTGCTGGCGGTTGTGGGGTGACGGTACGGGTCATGGGCGGCGAAATAGCCATTCACACGCTCATGCCAGCTATCGGCATGGATGCCAGCATTGGTGCCTTCTATCTCGGAGATGGTCTGCCACAGGCCGATTGCGGGGCTGTACCCCCAGCGGGCGATGATGTAGCGATATAAATTCTCCTGCCAGGCCCAGGCCTCGTCGTCGGTAAAGAAGGAGCGCAGGTCAACCAGCTCGCGGAAGCCGTTGTGCGTTGCCCAATCGCCCATGTTGGTCCTGGACCAGGGATGGGTTTCATCACGCAGCAGGTCGTGGTTCCAGATGGTGAAGACCAGGTAGATGCCTTTTCGGGCCGCATCCTCCACAACCAGGTCAATCACCTTCATATCCGGCACCGAGTACTGATCGTAGCGGGAGGCGAAGAAGGGATTGGAGTAAATCGGCCAGTAGACGAGCATGTTCTCACCGTGAGAGGCCATGGTACTGAACAGCGTGAAGCCTCTCTTCTCGTCCCAGCCGTAGGACATCAGGTCGAAGGCGTTGCAGTGCCCGATGCCGTAGAAGTGCGAGCCGTCGTAGTGAACCAGGTAGCGGGGGCTGTAGGATGCATTCACCCGGTTGCCCACCTGCAACCAGCCGTGATGCTCAGTAGGGGCGCTTCCGATGCGCCCCTTACAGGAAAACCGCCCTGTACGGGGCTGGCTTTCGCCGTACCGGTCGCGCACGACCACCCGGTAACTCCATTCACCCTCAGCCGAGGGGGTGAAACGCACGCGCCAGGCCTCCTCCCCATCCCAAAATCCCGGCACCACCCACTCCCGCCCTTCCGGGTCGCTGAAGGTCGCCGTAAGCTCAACCTGACGGGCGTCGTAAGGATTGTCGTAGGAAGGGGACGCATCCGAAGCACCCCCTTCAATGGTCAGGGCGATCTCGAACTTCCCGTAAAGAGGCACCTCTGTCTGCTCCTGTCTCAGCTCCAGGATACGCGGAGCAGGCGCCGGCGCGACGGGAGTTGCCCCGACAGTGCAGCCTGCGAGCAGCAGAGAGCAGGCCAGGTAAATCGCTATCGTCAGGTCAGGCCTGGGAAAGGGACTTGGTCTGTGGCTCATACTTTGCGTACCTCCTGCGAGGCTCCTGCACCAGATGGTGTAACAGCATCAGTCCGGTCAGCTCGATAACACAGGAGACGACGAAAACGGCCCGGTATCCACTTAACTCGGCAAGCCATCCGCCGACCATCGGGGCAGCGGCCGAGATGGTGCCGACGAGGGTATTGCTCAGTCCAATGTAAGTGGGGCGCACGTCCGGGGCGCTCAGCTCGAAGACGATCATCATGCCAGACATGTAGAAAGCGGCTGTGGTGGCTCCGACAAGCGCGAACACAAGGTGAAACCAGGCCGGGACAGGGGCCAGGCTTGCCAGGCCCACGGACAGGGCACCGAGCAGTGTGCCCAGCTCGAGCACAAATTTGTGGCCCTTACGATCGGCAAGCACGCCGAACACCAGGTTGCTCAGCGCCTGGCCGATGAGCATGCTGGCCGTGAAGCTCCCGGCCTGACTGTCGGGAAGTTGCCAGCGCTGGACGGCGTAAACGGCCAGAAATCCCAGGCTCATCCCTCCCATCGTCGTGACGCTCTGGCTGAACAGGTAACGGCTGAAGTTCCGATCGGAGCGCAACAGCGCCGGCAATCGGAGCCAGAACTCCTTTTGCGAGACAGGCTCTCCCTGGGGAGGCTGTGCCGGCTCGCGGGTGAGTGCAAGAAAGAACCAGGAAATAAATATGAGCACAGCAGCGGATGCAAAGCAGAGAACGTAGCCGTAGGGGAAATCATAGCGGTTGAGCAGCCAGGCTGCCGCAGCCGCACCCAGGATGCCTGTGGCCGTGCCGCCGAAGTTGGTGATGCCGAAGAACCTGCCGCGCCGCTCGAGGGGTATGATCTTGGCCAGCATATCCTGCCAGCTCACAGCCACCGCGCCTGCCCCGACCGTATGCCAGGCAAAGAGCACGAAAAACATGACCAGCGCCGGCATCGGGAAACGCACAGATAGCAGAGCTGCCGGCACCATCAACAGCACCGGCAGCCGTTCGGTGAACAACCCCACGTTAACCACCATCACTTTTTTGCGCGGCAGCCGCTGCACCAGGTTGGCGGTAAACAACTGCGGCAGGAGCCAGCCGGTGGAGGTGATCACCGAAAGCAACCCCAGCGCCAGTTTGCTGTCTGTAAAATGGCTTACGTAGAGCGGCAGGATGGTGCGTGCGGCAATGAAACTCGCCCCGAACCAGAAAAAGGTGCCATCCAGAATATTGACGATGGCATTAAAGCGGTAATGCCGGGCGATTTCTTGCTCAAAGTCGTTGTCGGCGGTAGTCATAGTGGGGTCTCCCTATGCAGCCTGTGTTTGTGCGTTGTGTGAGCCCGTCACTCCTCACATGTTGTGTCCTCTGCGTCCGGTGGAGCGAAGAACTGTTGCACTTCGGCGATCCGCCAGGTACGCCGTGCGGGGGGCAGGCTGCTGATTATTTTCCGCCCATAGCTTTTGGTGTTGAGACGCGAGTCAAGGATCGCCATCACGCCACGGTCCGTTTCAGAGCGGATGAGTCGTCCGACCCCTTGCTTAAGCGTAAGGATCGCCTCCGGCAACGAAAACTCATTAAAAGGGTCGCCGCCGCTTTCCAGGATGAGCTGCTGGCGCCGCTGATTGACCGGGTCCTGATGAGGAGCGAAGGGGAGCTTATCAATGATCACCAGTGACAGTGCCTCGCCCGGTATGTCCACCCCTTCCCAGAAGCTACGGGTGGCAAAAAGGACAGCTCCGTCCGGGTCGTTGCGGAACAGGTCGAGCAACTCAGCGCGGGAAAAATCCTCCCCCTGGCAATAGCAATTGTATTCCAGGTGAGGGCTGACCAGCTCGTACAACTGCCTCATACGCCTGGTACTGGTGCATAGTACGAAGGCCCTGCCCCGGCTGGCCTGAACGAGCCGCCATATTTCCCGCCCCAGTTTCAGCAGGTATTCATCCTCCCCCTCGTCGTAGCGCGGCTCCAGCCCATGTGGAACGTACAGCAGGGCCTGGTTGGGATAATCGAAGGGGCTGGCGATGACCCGTTCTATGGTGCATTCTTCTGGCACCCCTACCCGGCGACGGAAGTAGTCGAAGCTGTTGCCCACAGCGAGCGTGGCGCCGGTGCAGATCACCCGCCTGACCTGTGTGAACAGGTTTTCGCGCAGAAACTCGCCGATGTGGAGCGGTTCCAGACACAGGAGCACTGCATCTGGCCCTGCTCTCCCGGGTTGTTCCTCGCAGTAGCGCACCCATTCAGGTGGTGCTTCATTGGCGAGCGCCAGGGCCTGCTCGGCCAGGTTCCTGGCCCACTCTATGGTGACTTGATGACGCAGGCTTTCTATGTTTTCCTCTTCGTTGCCTGCCACCGGCTGATATGAGCGTATCAGTTGTTTGTGGATCGTGGCAAGATTGCGCGCCAATGCCATCCCCTCCTCCAGTTTGCCGGGGACGGCCCATCTTCGCTCGCTGCCCGGTGGTCTGCTGGACAACCTGTCAAACAGTGTATGGTTGATCTGTACCGTCTCCTGGCGCAGCTTCTCCTGGACGTTGCGCATCACCACGGTGTCGTTGATAAACTTGAAGACGGTAGTATGTTCGAGTTCCAGGCGCAATGCCCCGATGACGTACCGCTCCAGCTCATGTGCCTCATCTACGACGATCACCGGCCTCGGCATAAGCAGTGGACGTATCAGGCTGTAGGCCAGCAGAGCGTGATTGACGACCACGATGTCGGCCTTCTCCGCCAGCGCCCTGGCCTGCTCATAGTAGCAACGGGCCACGTATGGGCACTCCTGTCCCAGGCACTCATGCTGCGCCACAGTGACCGCCTCGCGCAGGGGACCGAAGAGACGCATTTCCTCCACGTCGCCGGAGACACCCTCCTGAAGTCTCTCCAGCAGCCCGGCAATGCCGCTTTGCAGTCCGGGGAGGGCCAGCTGTTTACGCGCTTCCCCAAGCCTGTAAAGGCAGATGTAGTTCGAGCGGCCCTTGAGCAGTGCCGCAGTGAAGGGGCGCGGCGCAATCCGCCTCAGCGCGGGAATGTCCTTCTCCCATAGCTGAGTCTGAAGGGTCTTGTTGGCCGTGCTGACAATGGCCCTGGCGCCGGACCAGATGAGCGGCACAAGGTAAGCGAAAGATTTGCCACAGCCGGTGCCGGCCTCAATCACGGCCGGGCGGCCTTCGACCAGCGCCTGGCGCACCAGTTGGGCCATCTCCACCTGTCCCTGGCGGTAGCGATACCGCTCGCCCAGAAGCCTGGCAATGAGGCCTCCGGGAGCAAAGACAGGCGTGATGTCCGGCACATCAATGGGCTTCTCATCCGGCTCAGTCGGGTATATATCCAAAGTGACTGTCACTCCCTCATCACCAGAGGCAGATAGAGCCTCTCAGGCAGGTCCAATGGGACTATCATCACTACCGGCAGGTTTGAGTCTGGCCGCAGCGGGTCGTTGGTGTGTATATGGAGCATGGCGGTGTGCTGGCCGGGTGTCAGCAGCGTATCACCGGCATCGAATGTCACACCGACCACCCGGCCGGCCCCCGGCGGCACGGCGCCCGAGGTCGGGCTGGCGGAAAGCCAGGGGAGGTCCACGCTCCCCACCCCCTCCAGCCGTACGTCGTCCAGCCCCACCGGGGCGCCGTTCTGACCGTAGTACTGGAAGCCGATGCGCACGGGGACTCCGGGCAGTCTGGAGGTCAGGTCAAAGGTGCTCTGCGCCCAGGTCCGGTTGGAGGGCCAGGCATCGTCGGCTCTCCCAATGTAGATGTCGTCAATGCCGCCCACGTCCCCCACCACCAGATAAACAAAAAGGTCACAGTTATTGTAGGTATCCCGGCAACGGCCGGGGTCGCCAAAGGACCAGAAGGAGAGGGTGGCGGTGATCAGGTTCAGTTCCGGCGTGAGCAGCCACTCGTCCTGTTTCTGGCTGGAGGGCTCCACGGTCGCCGCATACGCCCCCGAGCGCGCACCCGTGCTGAGGACCCTCCAGGTGGCACTGCTGTTCTGGACTCTACGGCTCCAGCCGGAGGGCGGCACCTGGCCGCTCTCAAACCCCTCGTCCAGCAGCGTCGTCCCCGCCCATTCCTCCAGTTCAAAGGTGAGGGTGAGTCTGCCGGTGTTGGTCAGCGTCAGCGGGAGGGTGGTGCTTAACCCCCGGGTGAGGACAGCCGTAATGGATGACGGCGCGTAGGCCAGGCGGGGAGCCGCCAGATGGAAGTCCTGGCGGACAGTGCCGCTCAGGACGACGTTCGTCGTCGTGACTGCCGCCCCGTACCCGCTCAGCGTGGCGGTGAAAACGCGCGGGCCGGCCGGGGAGAAGAGGGTGTAGAAGGCGTCGTCCACGGCCGGGTCTTCGGTGAACGCGGTGACGGTGGAGAAGCCGCCGTCGTTGGCGACCGTGGCGCCGGCGCGGGGGGTACCGGCATCATCGTAGACGTTGCCGACAACCAGCCCCCCGGGCCGGGGCAGGCATCCGCCCTCCAGCACCACGTCGTCAATGTGGATGTCGTTACCCCAGGCGCTGATGCCCAGGAACCCCACACGCAGGTCGGGCTGGCTGCTGTAGGCGCTCAGGTTCACGGTGTGCTCCTTCCAGCCCACAGAGCCGTCATAGCGGTAGATGGCCGGACCGACGCTGGTCCAGGTCGCCCCGCCGTTGGTGGAGACCTGAACCTGTA
>DAOTYA010000256.1:0-14380 GCA_034435075.1 Anaerolineae bacterium | reverse complement strand
AGTCCGCACGAGGCAGATACTGCAAACGCTGGCTACACTGAGACACCCGCAAATGGCTCAGATGGCCTTCGACCCGCCGGACTGTAGTCCGGCGGGCACAGGCTGAATAGTTACGAGAGTGAAATAATTGTGCAACAGCTCTAGCGGATGGCATTGACAATTTCCCCAATGTCTGGTAGCCTGCGGCAGAGGCCCAGAGTATGTACCGCGCAGCAGACAATGAGTGAGGATGGTATGGCGCAAAGCGAACCGGTGAGACAGCAAACATTGAACGCGGAAGAACGACGCAGACGGCGGCTGTGGGCAGTGATAAAATATAATCTTCAGGCCTATCTTTTCCTGTTACCCGCGATCATCCTCTTTGCGATGTTTAACTGGTATCCCACGCTCCAGGGCTTCCTGCTGAGTTTCAAAAAAGTGGATCCTACGTTTGAGCACCACACCTGGGTCGGACTGGAGAATTTCAAGCGGGTGATCGGTGACCCGCTCTTCTGGATTTCGTGGAAGAATGTGCTCTTTTACACGGTGGTGGCGATCTCCTTCGGTTATGTCGTGCCGGTGATCATGGCCATCGCCGTCAACGAAATGCGCTGGCAGGGTTACTTTCGCCTGGCGTTCTACCTGCCGGTGATCCTCCCGGCGGTCGTCACGGCGCTGTTGTGGCGCTTCATTTTCGACCCGCGACCCGTCGGCCTGGCCAATGCTTTCCTGGGGCTGTTCGGCCTCGGCCCCTCGCCCTGGCTTCAATCAGCGCGCACGGCGATGCCCTCGATCTGGATCGTCACGACCTGGGCCGGGGCCGGCGGCGCGATGCTGATGTATGTGGCCGCGCTGCAGGGGATCCCGCCCGAGCTTTACGATGCTGCCGAGATTGACGGGGCGAACCTGTGGCGGCGGATATGGCATGTCACGCTCCCGCAGATCCGCTTCCTGATGCTTCTCACCCTGGTCGGACAGTTCGTCGGCAACATCCAGCTCTTCACCGAGCCGTTCGTCCTGACCGGGGGCGGACCGGTCAACGCGACCGTCACGCCGGTGATGATGCTTTACAAATACGGCTTCACTTTCGGCGATTACGGCGCGGCCAGCGCGTGGGGACTGCTGATGTTCCTCTTCCTGGCCGCCTTCTCGATTTATTACATGCGTATGACGATCTTCCGGCTCAAGTAATGCCATCCACAGGAGAACCATGACCGCAATTCAGCGAAAGAAACCCTCCCTGTTAACCGCCCGCGACCGGGGGAGAGACTCCGGTGCGCGCTCGTTGAGTTCGCCGACGGAGATGCGTCGGCCCGCTTATCGGGCATTATATTGGTTTGTTTTCGTCTGCCTGTTTCTGCTGACCCTGACCACCATCATCCCGCTCTACTGGATGTTCATCGGCCCCTTGAAGACGCCGGTGGAATTTCTCAAACCGCCGCCCACCTTCTGGCCCAAGGACCCACAGTGGCACACCTACCCCAAGGCCTGGAGCAATTTCAACTATCTGCTCTTTTTCAAGAACACGATCCTGATCGCGATCGGCACCCTGTTCTTCCGCCTCTTTGTCACGACGACAGCCTCCTACGCGCTGTCCAAACTGCGGCCGGTGGGCAGAAAGCTGATGCTGGTTCTCTTCTTCAGCACCATGGCTGTGCCCTTTGCCACCCTCCTGATCCCGCGCTATCTGGCCGTCGTCCGCCCGCCCGTGCTCTATGAACTGACCGGCATCCAGCTCATTGAATCCTGGTGGGCGATCTGGCTGCCGTATGCCGCCGATGGCGGGAGCATTTTCATCGTCACCCTTTTCTTCGACCACCAGATCCCCGATGAGTTGATTGACGCGGCGCGCATTGATGGTGCCAGCTCGTGGCGCGTCTTCACGCAGATCGTGTTGCCTCTGGCGAAAGCGATCCTGGCCGTCCTGACGATCGGCTCAATTATGGGATCGTGGCAGGACTTTTTCTGGCCGTTCCTGGTGTTGCAGAATAATACCAGCAAGTGGCCGATCATGGTGCGATTGTACGGGCTTTCCAAGACCGCCTACGGCCCGCAAGAGTTGAACGTTGTCCTGGCCGGCATCGCCATCGCTGCCATCCCGCCGCTGATCTTCTTTATGCTCTTCCAGCGCCAGATCGTGCGCGGCCTGAGCCAGGCCGGGTTGACGGGCATTTAGGCCGCAATGAGGAGCGACATGCGCTATGTGACTTTCGACAACGGGATCACACTGGAACTGCTGCTTCAGGATGGCTTGTTCCAGGGAATCGGGCGCGTCACGGCCAACGGCGTCACACTGCGTAAGGGACGCCGGCCGATGTTCGTCGAGATCCGCAACCCCTACGCCGTCGCGCTGTGCGACTATACGATCGCCGACCGGCAGGTGAGCAGCGACCGGCTGCGGCTCGATTTCGCCATGCGGCGCAAAGAGGGCGGCATCATGGAATGGATGCTGCACGCGGTGCGCAATCGCTACAACACGGCCGATTGGACGGCGCAACCTGAGCCGGCCCCTGACACCCGTCTGCGTCTCGAGATCGAGGCCGTCAACCGCGTCATCGGCGCGACCGGGTTCATCGGCTACCGGTATCAATACCACTACACCAGCGCTTCCATCCCGATCTACAAAATCCTCGACCGCGGGACATGGGAGATCGGCGGCAGCGCGATCGGCAATCAGATCTGGATGCGGCAGGGAAATATGCCGCCCATCTACACCGTCGAATCACCGGAGGCGTGGTATTCGACCGAGTGGTACCTGCCCATCGTGGATAACCCCAATATCTTCCAGTTCTTCCCGCTCCAGACGCAGCTCCAGGGCTTCACCTTCACCGTGGCGCGCCAGGGTGTGCTGGTCACTTGGCCGACCGAGGTTGCCCACGTGCGCACGCTGATCGAAAAACAGCGCGGCAGCGACGAGATCGCCCACTGGCACGAGCATTGCGGTGACCTGGGCTACGAGTTCGTCACGCCACCGGTGGAAGTGCTCTGGTCGCCCGGCGCGCGCGACCGCGTCGGGTGCATCAACCTGTACGAGGACGTGCGCGCGCTGGTGTGGGAGACGCTGCACAGGCAGATCGGGATGCGCCAGGAGCGGGTGACCACGTATGGCGTGATCGAGGAGTGGGAGGAGCCCGATTTCGACTACTACATAGAGCAGGGCCTGCCCAAACTACTCGGCGCCGGCGTGAAGACGATCTTCATCCCCAGCCAGTTCGAGAACAACATGAACACCTGGGGCGTGAGCAACATGTGCTGCACGGTGGATTACAAGGTCGCAGCGACGGTCGGCGCAGAGCGGCTTAAACGCTTCTGCGAGGCGGTCAGGGCGGCCGGCGCGCGCGTCGAGATGTGGGGGAATACATCCGTTTCGACCCTGACGTTGATTTTCGACAACCGCAACGGCCGGCCCAAAGGCATCCAGTTCCTCCCCAGGGAGGGTTCGATTATGGAAGCGCTCGAACGGGCGGAGGAGCCGTGGGTGCGCAATCCCTCGAACGCCATCGAGGCCGACCATTACACGCCGGTCTTCGCGGTGATGAACCTGCGCGACCCGGTCGTGCGCGACTACTGGCATCGCGCCTGGAAAGCCGCGCACGATGAGATCGGGATCGAGGCGATCTTTCTCGACAGCTCATTCAACCTGTCGAGCGACAAGTTCCACTTCCGCGCCAACACCCGCAGCATGCGCAGCGGGGCGACGATTGACCAGACCCAATTGCTGGGCCATTGCCGCCCGGCGGTCGAGCCGGAGGCCGCCATCCGTTCGCAATACCGCGCCCACCTCGACCTGATGGTCGAGATGCAACAGTACGGCTACACCTACTGTAGCGAAGATACCGGCGTGTTCGGCATCTCCCGTTCCGGCCCGGATGTGACCTTCCGGCTGGACAATCTGTTCATGTGGGTCGAATCGCTCACCAATTTCGATGTCCCGGCGATCCAGGCAGCCGGCGCCGACCCCGATGCCGTCTTCTTCCAGGGGCTGGCATATCGGATGATGTGGATGATCCACTGGGACATCCGGAGCAATCAGCTCAGTTTCAAGTACGGTGGCTTCCGCGGCGAGTGCGACCGGCCCACGGATTGGCATCTTGCGTTGTTGCGGGTCTTCAACCAGGTGAATGACCTGATGGTCAACCGCACCGTGTTACCCGGTGAACGGGGCGTGCTCTACCGGTCGGGCGACCGGCAGGTGCTCTGGGCGTTTGCCGATTTCGCGCTGCCGCTCGACGCGCTGGCGCGCGTGCAGGAATTACTCAGCGGCAGCATTGCGCAGACGGGCGTGTTGGAAGCGGAGCGGCATCGGGTCTATCTGATCGAGCCTTCGGAGTAGCCCGCTGGATAGTTTAAGGGTGCATCGGTTATACTGCCCGACGAAAAAAGCGGCTGAGCCGCGCCGCCCGAAGGCTGCGCCAGGCTCAGCCGCAAATTGAGCGACCTTGCCCGATTACCGTGCGTTTCTGAGCACCAATGGCAGGCAGATACGGTAACCGGTCACGGTGATGTACTCGGGCTTGGTCTCCGTGTCGCTGCCGCCCGGCCCGCTGACGGTCAGAGTGACGGTGTAGACCCCCGGCGTCGTGTAGGTGTGGATCGGGTTTTGCACCGTGTCGGTCACCCCATCGCCAAAGTCCCAGGCGTAGCTCGTGACCGTGCCGGTGACGATGCTGGTGAAGTGCACCTCCAGCGGTGCGGGACCGCTCGTCGGTGACGCGGTAAAGTCCGCGACCGGCGCTTCGACCTGTTTCTCAAAGATAGCGCGCGCGTAAATCCAGCGGTCGAGCGTCAACGTGCACGCTCCCGTCCCGCCGCACCAGCCGCCGCGCCACCCCGCGAAGATGTCGGTGGTGTGTGCGGTCAGCGTGAGCGGCGTGCTGGTCGCAAAGGTCGCCTCGCAAGCCGTCCCGCAATCCACCCCCGGCGGGTCGGAGGTGACCCTCCCCGCGCCGTCGCCGCCGACCTGCACCGTCACCCGGTTTAGCGAGAATGAGGCGGTGGTCTCTTTAGATTTATCCATCGTCAGCACACACACCGGATTCAGCCCGCTGCACGCGCCGCGCCAGCCTGTGAAGGTGGTGTTCGCGCCGGATTCCGCGGTCAACGTGATCACTGTGCCGGGAGGATACGGAATCTCCTGGCCGGGGATCACTACTGTGCCCCGGCTGATCACCACACCCTCGCCCGTGCCGGCCCGCCTCACGACCAGATTGGCCACCTGGGCCTCCAGCGCGATTTCGTCCAGGTAGAACGTGGCGTTGAAATCGCCGGCGTGCGCAAAGTTGATGGTGTGAATGTACGGCGGGATGTTGGTCAGAGACGTAAGCGGGATCTCTACCTTCGTCCAGACATTGGCCGGCACGCTAATCCAGGGCCAGCCTACCTCACCGCACTGCCCTTCTGAGGAGCATACGTTGAGCCAGATGACCTGGTCCACCTGGCCGCCGTGAACCCACATGGTCAGGTGTGTCATCCCTGCAGTGCTCACGCCGGGCGGTATAGACCACATCCCGAAGCCATCGCCCCACCAGGCCGGCAGCGTCACGGAGATGGCAGACGTACCCGCGTAGACGTTGCCTGTATAATACAGGTCATAGCTGCCCACGTTATTCCACAGATAACCACCGCCGAAGGGTGCAACCGGGCCGTCCCGATAGAGGTAGCGTTTCTCATAGTCAGGTGACTGCGGGGCCATGAAGCGCCCGACCGGCTTGCCCACCAGCGTCACATCGGCAAAGTAGCGGGTATCGGTCCAGTTGTCGCGGATGCCAAAGGCTACGTTCTGCCCCTCACGGCCTTCGCCATTCACATCGTCGTTGTAGCCCACGTCAAAGCCCACCTGGTAGTTGTTGGCCGGCGTCAGCTCCAGGCTCTCCCAGGGGATGGCGATTTCGACCGCGTAGCCGATGGTCATCCCCTCCGTGTTGGTGATCGCCGCCCAGGCGTGGAGCAGACCGGGTATGTCGGCGCTATGCCAGACGCCGGCGTCGTTCCAGCCCTTGACGATCTGGCGGTCATAGGCGTCATAGACGGCGCCCTTGCTGTCGTCGCCGTCAAAGTAGACCTCGACGGAATCATCTTCCCACGGATTGGCAGAATCGTTCCACAAGCTGTCATCGTAGACCTCAACACCGACGACAAAGTAGGTGTCGTTCCAGGCGACATCGGCCATGCCGGTTGCCGTCACCACCCCCACAACGGTCTTGGTGATAGGGATGCTGATGTCCCAGAACCCCTCATCCAACACGCCGTCCACCTTCAGCGTGGCCGTAAAGTAATCGGCGGTGATCTGCGGCGGCATCGGGCCGTTCGGCGAGGCGAGCCGCTCGTTGGAGGGATCGCCGACGCCGTTGACGTTGTAGCCGACGACCAGGACGTTGTAGAGCGCCCCGTTGCGCAGTTCGGTGAGGACGGCGGTATCGCTATCGCCGACATCCAGGCTTTTGACATACTGTCCGGCGCGGCCATAGTGTACCATGTAGCCCTGCGCCCCGGGCACCCGTTCCCATTGCAGCGTGAGCGTCCGGTCGCCGGCAACCGGCGGATAGAGGTATGGAGCGGCCGGCGGGTACCGGCTGGGGATCGCCATCAGCACGTTGGAGCGCGGGCTGTCGCCCTGGGCATTGTAGGCCAGCACGGCAAAGTAGTAGGGCGTGTTGTTGGTCAGGCCGGTTATCGTGTAGGTGGTCTGGGTGAACACGTCTGTCGGGGTGATGAACTCAGTCGCCGTCAGGCCATACGTCACTTTGTAACCGGTCGCGCCGATGACCTCACCCCAACGCAGCGAGACGCGGCCATCACCGGGGACGGCCTCGATCAGGTTGGGGGCGGACGGCGCGGTCGGCGGGATCGTGGTGTCGTCGCCGTAGACAAAGCTGGTACCGCCCGTGCCGATGTAAACACGCCCGGCGATGTTCATGTCGCCGTTGATAGTGCGGTTCTCGTCATAGTTGTCGTTGGGATAGATGGCGATCAGGTCCCAGGTCGCGCCCATATCGCCGGAGCGCCAGTACCCCTCCTGACCGTTCACGATGCCGTACAGGTAAATGGCAGGGTAATCTTGTCCGGGCAGCGCCTTGCCAAAGCCGAAGGCCTGCGCGCGCTCCACCCCGGCCACCTGATGCCAGGGAGTCCGCCCGCCGTCGGTGGTGTACCATAGCCCGGTCTTGACGGTGCTGGCCCACACGTGCCCGGCATAGCCCGGGACCGCCCGGAGCTGACCCCACACGTGGCAATCGGTCGCGGCCGTGCCGGAACAGGGCGGCGCATAGGGCGCGGCGTTCCAGGTGGCGCCGCCGTCCTCGCTCACGTAGAACGTGCCCTCCGTCGTGTCACCAGGAGTGGTATGCCCGGCTATCAGGTAAAACACGCCGTCCAGGACTTTGTCGGCCTCCAGGGCGCGCTTGTTCACCCACCAGACCAGTTCGTGGAGGCTGAGGTTGGGGTCAACGCCGGTGGTCTCCTGCCAGGTGGCACCCCGGTCGAAGGTGACATAGGGCACCGGGCCCACATCGCCAGGTTGATGGGTGCTCGGCAGCCAGACGATGTTGTTGGGATTGGCGGCCGAGATCGCGATGTTGCCGGCTTTATCTGCATCGGGCAGGGTTGGGAAATAGCGCCAGGTCTTGCCGCCGTCATTCGAATAGGCCGCCGTGCCGTTCCATGGCCAGATATGCGTCCTGGCCAGGGTGACGGCCAGGTTGTTGGGCGCAAGTCCGGCGTAATCCAGCGAGGCGCCGGTCAGGAACGATCCGTCCACCAGCGTCCTGGTGGGATAAGCGTCGGGATCGGGCTTGTAGAAACCCTGGCGATCCATCGTGGTGATGATGGGCACGCCGCCCGGCGGAGCCACGATGTCGGCCGGCACCATTTCCTCGATGCCACGGCTGATGAAATGCATGGTGATCGTGTTGTTCATCAGCCCGGTCATCTGCCACATCCCCATCCCCTCGGAGAGCCAGATGAGGTCAGACTGGAACGGGTCGAAATGCCAGTCGCCGATGCCAAGCCAGTCACCGACATTAGTGTTGCAGAGCCACTCCGGATCGCAATTGGCCGGGTTAATATCCAGATCGAGCGCGGCGCTCCACGTCGCGCCACCATCCGTCGAGCGCCACAGGTGACCACTGGACAGGTGATCGTCACTGACGAACATCAGATTGGGGTTCTTGGGGTCAATGGTGATGGCGCCCCACTCGCCCACATTGCGGATCGGCGTCCAGGTGTCTGCGGCCGGATCGTATTTGCGGAACCAGCCCTCCAGCAGCGCATAGAGGTAGCCGCCGCCCATCTTGGCCGTGACCGGCACGCTGAGCGGACTGGCCGGCGAGGTTGTGATGGCATAGATGCGCCTCCAGGTCAGGCCGGCGTCATCGGTACGATAGACGCCATAGCCGGAGACGCCCACGTAGATGCGGCGGGTGAGCGGGCCGGGCAGCGTACCACCGGTCGGGTCGAACAGCACCCAACGCACGCCCGGCGGCGTGCGCCCCGACGGAACCGTGCCTGCCGGGATGGTGGTCGTCGGTACCAACGTCCAGTGCACGCCACCGTCGGTGGTTTTCCACAGCCCCTGTGTGCGTGAGCCAAAGTAGACCACATCCGGGTTGACCGGGTCCACTGCCAGGCGCTCGCCGTTCATGCGATAATCGCCGTTGCCCTCGATGTACCAGCGCTGAGACGATGGCTCGGTCCAGGTCGTCCCCTGGTCGGTGCTCTTGAGGATGCGCCCGCCGTTTCCATCCACGGCGATGTAGACCACCTGATCGTTCGAGGCGCTCAGGGCCAGGCTTTCGACGTTATAGTCGCGGTTGCCTGGCGAGGCACCAGCGACCGTGCTGGCCCTGAGGAGCTGCGTCCAGCTACGGGTCGTGGGGTTCCACTTGAACACCCCGCCCACGTCAGTGCGACCATAGACGAGGTTGGGGGTGGTCGGGTGGACGGCCAGGCCGGTCACCCAGCCGCCGCCGCCGATGACCATTTGCTTCCAGGTGTAGTTATTGGATATATCGGCGGCCACGCTACGTTCAGGCGCGCGCGCCATCAGTGCAGGTGGATATGAGAGCATCAGGGCGACGCCAAGCAGTATGACCAAAACGGGCAAAATGTGTGGAAAGCGTCTTCTGAATTGCATTCTCACCTCCATTTGTATATAATTTTACCTGGACCTGTTGATGATCTATGGCGTTAGTTACTCTGAGGGGATATAGGGGTAGTGGTGCTCTGATAGCAGCCTCGCGAACTTGTTTCCCATTATACTCAATCACCCGACTTATTTCCACACCAGAAACCCGCCAGAATACCGCCAGCCGACCTCTGGTTGAAACTCCTCTGGCGAGTGACTGCAGCATGTTGAAACTTTTCGTCCCGGCCAGCGGTGAAGTTGAAAGCAGGGGTGACCTATACTACCGATCCGAGGGTATCCCGGCTTCCCACTGGCGGCCGCGATCGCGGCCACCAAACCTTCTTCGTTATCAGGGCGCATCTGGCCTATCCGTCCCTGTTCCCGTACGTCACTGACCGGCAAGTGTGTTTGAAGAACACCCCAGGCTGGATCTGTCTGCTGGCTGGTTCATTCCCTTTCGGTCAGGATTTGACTACCAGGTCTTGCTCGCTTGGGGCAGGCTCTTTCATGCCCCTGGCATGAGTTCGACGACCAGGTTGCTGTGTTGATCCCCGGCATGACAGTTCGCACTTTGAAGCCGGGCCAATCCTGCGAAACCGGTAAAGGCCCGGCGTACTGAGGCAGATGGTAAGGAACAAGATATGTATGAAGAGAGCGCAACATTCGAAACGGAGCTGTACCTGTCCCCCCGGGCTGTGCTCGCCGCGCTGCCTTTATTCGGGGTGGTGCTGCACCTGATGAACAGCCTGTGGCTTGAATCGCGGAGCGTGCAGGCCTGCTCGTTGTTCGCCCTGCTGATGCTTGTACTGGCCTGCATCGGCTGGTTGCTGGCATACTGGAAGGCTCAGGCCGGCCGATGGTTCGCCCTATTGGCTGCACTCCTGGCAGTTCACCTGGCCGATTTCTGGCTTGAGATGCCAGGTGCTCAGGTTTTAGTGACGATACCTGTCGCGCTGGCTACAGCCCTCCTTGGCCCGATGCCTGGTTTATATGTGGCAGTGGGAGAGATAGCACTCGCCAGCGTGCGGCTTTTACAGGCCGGCTCCGAAGTGGCCCGTTCCCAGGCTGGCTTCATGCTGCTCGCGGTCTGTTTGGTGGTGGCGCTTCTTCAGGCTGTCTCGGGTTCTGCTCGTCACGTCGCCCAATGGGCCTGGCGCTACTACAAGGATGCCCAGGCCAGTCTTGTGGAGGCCCGCAACCGTAAGGTAGAGCTGGAGCAGGCCCTCGACGACCTGCAGCACGCCAACCGACAGATCGCCTTGAGCAATGAGCGGATCGCCGCCCTGCGGCAGATCGCCGAAGAAGCACGACGGAGCAAAGAGACCTTTGTCGCCCGCGTCAGCCATGAATTTCGTACCCCTCTTAACATCATCATCGGCATGATCAATCTGATGGTGGAGACGCCGGAAATATATGAAGGAGAATTTCCACCCAGGGCATTGGAGCACCTGCGCATCGTGTATCGTAACTGTCAACATCTTGCCAGCATGATCAATGATGTATTGGACCTCAGTCGGGCAGACGCAGGACGCATTACTCTCCATCGGGAACAGGTAGATTTAGCAGAGGTGATTGATACGTCATTGAACGTGGTGCGGCCGTTGATTGAGGAGAAAGGACTGAGTTGGAAAGTGGAGCTGCCCGCCGATCTGCCACGTGTTTACTGTGATCGGGTGCGTATCCGCCAGGTCATTCTTAACCTGCTAAGCAACGCTGCCCGCTTCACCGAGCGGGGGGGCATCGCGGTGCACGTCACGCATAATGACGGATACATCACCATCCGCGTCAGCGACACCGGGCCGGGGATTTCGCCTGAGGATGTCGGGCGCATCTTCGAGCCTTTCTATCAGGCGAGTGACATCTGGCTTACCCGGGAAGGGAGTGGCCTGGGCCTCAGCATCAGCAAGAAATTCGTCGAACTGCACGGCGGCCGGATGTGGGTAGAGAGTGCGTTGGGGAGTGGCACCACATTCTTTGTCGAATTACCGGTGGCAGAACCGCCACCACACATTGTCAGACCGGCAGGCTGGATAAAGGAGGAATGGCCCTGGATCGAGCGCCGCTCACGCCCCGATCTCCCCGCCTCACTTTTCAAGCCACGCGTTCTCATCTGCGATGAGACCGGCGATCTCTGCCCCGCGCTCCGCCGTTGCTCCGACGAAGTTGAGTTCGTGGAGATGACAGACCTGCGCGCGGTCTCAGGCGCACTGGAAGATGGAACGATATCGGCTGTAATAATCAACGCTGTGACGCCGGAGAGGGTCTGGCCGGCGCTGGAAGAAGTGCGCAAGACAGTGGCCGATATTCCCATCATCGGTTGCGCTTACCTGCCACGGAGGGAACGCGCGCTGGCGGCCGGGGCAGTAGATTATCTCATCAAACCGCTGACCGGGTCCGATCTGGGAGAGGTGCTTGCGCGGCTCGACCGGCCAATCCGGCGCGTGCTTATCGTGGATGATGACCATGACACCTGCGAACTCCTGGCTTTCTTTGTCCACACCTACGATGCCACAATCGAGATCACGGTCGTGGAAAACGGTGCGCAAGCCCTGGCCGCGATGCGTGCCAGACCACCCGATGTAGTGCTGCTTGATGTGGTCATGCCCGAACTGGACGGCTGGCATGTGCTGGAGATGCGAAATAGGGACGCAGCATTGCAGGATATTCCTGTCATCATCATCTCGGCCCAGGATCCCAGAGCACAGCCATGGGTGAGCCCGGTGGTTGTCGCTACGTTGAGAGAGGGACTGCCAGCAGGTAAAATGTGGGATTGTTCCGCGGCGCTCTGCTCGATTCTGATGCGTCCTACCTGATGACGTCGGCCAGTGCCTCGAGCAATTGCTCACGCCACACTGGTTTGCGCAGATAGCGCACGGCACCCAGCGCCAGGGCCAACTGCTCATCAGTGACCACCGAGCAGACGATCACGGGGATCGCCCGGGTAGCCGGATTGGCCCGCAGCTCCATCAACAGGTCCCAGCCATCCACATCAGGCAATATCACGTCCAAAAGGATCGCCGCGGGCTGCACGGCCGTGGCTACCTCGAAGACACGCCGTCCTTCCTTCACATGGAGAAGCTCGTATTGGGTGCCGGCGCAGTAAGACTGATACAGGGTGACCAGGTCAGCATTGTCGTCCACGGCCAGCACGGTAAATTTTTCCTGGGGTCGCGCCGCCGATGGCAGCGTGGCTGTGAGTACGGCCTGGCCTTCCTGCATCGCTAACTCAACGCGCCCACCTTGCAACGCGATGAGTTCCTGAGCAAGAGAAACATCTATTGGCTGCCCCTTGAGCACCGGCTCAGCCTGAATGGTCAGGATGGGATTGTTCCCATGTCGCACGGTGCTCACTGTGAGGTGCCCCCTCGCTGGCATGATCTCCGTCAGTGCGGAAATAGTTGTCAGGAAGGCCTGGCGCAGTGCCGAGTGGTGAAACCGCACCCGCAGCCCAGGCTGGAGACTCCCCACCTTGACCATGACATCACGGCGTGCTGCAATCGCCTCAACTAACTGCCAGGCCTCCTGCACAGTCCGTGCCAGATCGCACTCCGCGTCGGCGCTGCTCTTTTGTAGCGAGAGAACCTCCTGGCGCACCTGCGCCAGCCAATCCCGCGCCGTATCACTGGCCGGTGTCTCCATCGCCTGGCTTCCCCAGAGCCGGCAGGCCAGTGTGTGCACCCCTTCCCGTTGGGCACGTTGCACACTGCGCAGGCTCAGGTAAAGCACTTCAGCCGTTTCTTCCTGCGTCAGCCCCAATACGAACCGCCGGTAGAGCACATCGAGACTGCGTCGCATGCGGCTATCTCCCTGTTCAGCTGCCTGCTCTGTCAGGCGTCCGATCAGTTGGAGCAGCGCAGCCTGGAGTGCGCCGGCACCTGCGGCGGGATCACAACCCAACGCCTGACAGAGCTGCACATCCGGCTGGTAATTGGGATCGTACAGATGAACCAGCGCAGTGTGGATTTTGTCTCTGAATTCCTCAAAAGCACCCATGGGTGTCTGTGGCGGGATTATGACGGGTTTCTGGTATGGAAAAGCAGCGGGTGGTGTGGTACACTATGTTCGGATACCTGTGCTTACCTTGCTTACAGGTAAGTTATTTGGATCTGTTCAGGCAGTAACTGTAGGGGCGAGGTGAACCTTGCCCGTACACCCTCACTGGGCTCCAGGCCTATGGTCGGCCTTCTATGATGCGCTCATAAGGGTCTTCGGCAGAGGCCGACAATCGGCCTGCATTGTCCAGGGGGGACGATTTCAACCGGTCTGAATAGCCTGGTTATTTTACCATGCTGAAGGTCGCTGTCAAGCGAACTGTTCGAATGGGTGTTCGAAGCAAATCCTAATCCGAGGGCGGAATCGAGGCTTTAGTGCCTATCCGAAAAACGTAACCGACGCATCCCTATGCGTCGGTATAAGCGGCATAGGGATGCCGCTTGTACGGTTTTTCGGATAGGCTCTTAGCCGGCGCAAACGCGGCACAAACCGGCTGAAGGGGTAGGTACCCCACCTACCCGACTCCGGGCGGGAAAAGCGGCATCGGCGTAGCCCAAATCGCTTTTGCTTCGAACACCCTCGAATACCCCATTTAGCAGGAGGTTAATATGGAGGTTAAACTCAATACGGTTCAGTTAAGGATTACGATGGCCTCCTGAAGCGGTTTGGTCGGTTGTGGCCAGTGACGATGGATGTCCCGTTTCAGCTTGAACTTTGACATTTTGCGTTTGACCACCCGCGGGTTGGAGCGGTTCTCACGCTCCGGCAGGCGGTAACTGGCGATGTCCTTGAGCAAGCGTTGGTACAAGCGCTCCCATTGGTCGGGGGCCGTCATTTGAAACTCGGCAATAGCATCGCCAATAATGCGCACCGCATTGACAAAGCTCAAACGATCTGGATCAAGCCCGGCTTGAGTGGCGGCCTCGTGCATCACCACGCGCACGGCGTAATGGGCCAGTAGCAGGCCGAATGCTTCCTGAATGATCCCGACCGGCTTGTGACTGCGCAGCGGCAGGTTCGGCAAGCGCTGGTGGGTATCCAACTCGTCGATCGTGATCTCGGCCTCCCAGCGCTGGTGGTACTCGCAAGCCAGGGTATGCGCCGGATACAATTGGGGGTCGAGCAGCGAGGTGATGAGACGATGGTGCTCTCCGTGCCCAGGTCGGTTTGGATCGTCTATCGTGTACTCGATGACCCGTACCAGAAGGCGCTCACCTTGCTTACGGCGTTGGTAATCGGAGGGGTAGATGTAGGCCAAATAGGAGCCATCCGGCAACGCGCGGATGA
>DAOTYA010000255.1:0-17805 GCA_034435075.1 Anaerolineae bacterium | reverse complement strand
ACACTGGCTACACTGAGACGCCCCCAGGTGGCTATTCAGCCTGCCCGTGCTGTGCCGGGCGGACTGTGGTCCGCCCGGCACAGCACGGGCAGGCTGAATAGCCACCTGGGGGCGTCTCAGTGTAGCCAGTGTCTGCAAAGTCTGGTCCGGGCGGACTGTGGTCCGCCCGGCACAGCACGGGCATGCTGAATAGTCACGTTAAATGTCCAATTCTTACCCGTTCCCAGTATATTTTATCTGGACTTTGAACGACAGGTTTTCGTCACAGATATGGCCCGCCTGAAACGCGACCAGATTCGTTCAAGATCAAATTTTATGGCAGGGCCGTGTAAACTTGCATGAAGCCCGTCTGAGCCTGGGGTGCTATGAGGGCAACGTTATCCCGGATGTGCAGGAGATGCTCGCGCACCGCCTCTGCACCGATTCCGGCGGGCGCATAAGTGGTGAAAAGTACCTCTCGTGTCGTGGAGGTGATCATTGTGCGCCGGTCAGAGCCGTAGAGAATACAGGAAAGTATGCCCCCGGCATCGGCGATGAACATGTCACCAGGCTTCAGCGTGTTCTGCTGGCCGGCAATATTGACAAAACTTTCACTGCCGGTAGCCACGTCAAGCCGCAGCGGGGGCACCACCAGCCCCATGTCATGCCCGGCAGTCAAAAGTAAATCGTCCAGCTCGGCCATAAACATCGCCTCGACCAGCGCTGCCACACGCGGGAGAGGCTTTCCCTTCAGCGCAACAGATTCAAGCTGGAGCAAGAGGTGATAAGTTTTATCGAAGCGTTTGTAGTAGGCCGTATATGCCTGGATCGTCGGGAGTGCCTTCAAGTCGGCTTTACTCTGACCGGCGAAACGCGTGCGCAGCCGTGTTTCCAGTTCGCTCTTGCGCGCCTCCAGCTCCGGATGGGATTCCGGATTCGTGACGTTGTGCAAAACCAGAATACCGACAGCCGCACCAGGGCAGGTGTGTTTCCATGCTTCGGAGATTTCCAGCATTGGCATCCTCGTTGGGCACTATGTTTTGGACACAGAACACGCGAGGCGAGAGTGAGATGCCCTTTGTCCCGATTTTTCAGACACGGTATCAGAAGCGTAAATCCAGTACCGTTCAAATAACGCCCGGGAATCGGGCCTTCGGGCAGAAAATCAGGTTAAAGAAGGGGCTGATGATTATCAGCCCCTCTACTATTACGGCGCCCCATTCGAAAAGCATGAAGCCTGAGCCTCAACTTTTGGTTTGTCGCCTCCACATATCAGTCCGTATTCGATCGCATCCGCCAGCGCGATCCAGCTTGCTTCGATGATGTTGGTGGAGGCTCCAACCGTGCTCCAGCGGCGCGTTTCATTCTGCATATCAATCAACACGCGCGTGGTTGCGGCTGTGCCGTGATCCCCATCCAGGATGTGTACTTTATAGTCTGCCAGGTCAAACTCGGCCAGGTGCGGATAGGTGGGCAACAGCGCTTTACGGAGCGCCGCGTCGAGCGCGTTCACCGGGCCGTTCCCTTCAGCAACGGTGTGAAAAACCTTATCACCCACGCGCACTTTAATGGTCGCCTCGGCGAACAGCCCTCGTTTCTCACGATGTTCGACGACAACCATGAAATCAAGCATTTCAAACGGCGGCGAGTAGCCGGGTCTTGCGCGATGGAGCAGTAACTCCACCGAAGCGTCCGCTCCTTCAAAAATAAAGCCCCGGTGCTCTAATTGTTTGATTTGCTGTAGCACCGCTGGCAGATTTTCTATCTCGTGAGGACTGATCCCGATCTCTTCCGCCTTGCTCAGCAGATTGCCACGCCCGGAGAGTTCTGAGACCAGCACTCTTGATTGGTTGCCCACCAGCCTGGGGTCAATATGCTGATAGCTACGCGGATTATGGCGCATCGCCGCCGCGTGAATGCCTCCCTTGTGCGCGAATGCACTGCGTCCCACGTAAGGCGCGTGACGGTAGAGCGACTGGTTGGCTACCGAGGCAACGGCGCGGGCGACGCGCGTCAGATGGACGAGCCGCCCCGGCGGGAGGACCGCGATCCCCATTTTAAGCTCCAGGTTAGGGATCAGGGTACACAGGTCCGCGTTACCACACCGCTCACCGTAACCGTTCATCGTTCCCTGAACCTGAGAAACACCGGCGCGTACTGCGGCCAAAGTATTCGCTACGGCCAGGCCACTGTCATTGTGAGCGTGGATGCCAAGCGAGACATCCGGGAAAGCAGTGCGCACTTCTCTGACGATAGATTCGATCTCCCAGGGCATGGAGCCACCGTTGGTATCGCACAGGACGATGGTATCGGCACCACCCTCTACGGCGGCGCGCAGGGTAGCCATTGCACAGGCGACATCGTCTTTGTACCCGTCGAAGAAGTGTTCGGCGTCGTAAACGACTTCCCGTCCGTGGGATTTGAGAAAAGCCACGCTTTCCCGAATGATGCGCAGGTTCTCCTCGGTCGTGGTGCGCAACACGTCCCGAATATGGAGCGACCAGCTCTTTCCGACCAGTGTGACCACCGGTGTCTCCGCCTCCAAAAGCGCCTGGATATTGGCATCCTCCTCCGGTCTGCTGCCTGTGCGGCATGTGCTGCCGAACGCCGCGAGACGTATCTGCTCCAGGTCCAGGTGGCGTACTCGCTGGAAGTACTCCACGTCCTTGGGATTGGAACCAGGCCATCCCCCCTCGAGATAGTGCACTCCAAAGCGATCCAGCAGGCGGGTGATCTTAAGCTTATCCTCCACGGAAAGCGAGATCCCTTCCGACTGGGCCCCATCGCGTAGGGTCGTATCGTAGAGCAAGACTTGTGTGGATACCAAGGCGTCCTCCTTTTCCCGGATTTTTTACATCACCCACCCTTCTCTTGCAGGCGTTTGATAGTATAAGGCACCAGTCCCCCACTTTGTACAATGCCCATGATGAACTCAGGGAGGGGCGCGACGTAGTATGTGCGTCCGGTGCGTTCGTTGACAATTGTACCTGCCCGCAGGTCTATCGCCAGCCGATCCCCACTCTCCGTTTCATCCACGGCCTGCGGACATTCGAGGATCGGCAGCCCGATATTGATCGCATTTCTGTAAAAGATGCGGGCAAAGCTCCTGGCGACAACGCAGGCCACACCCGCCCCCTTGATGGCAAGAGGCGCGTGTTCCCTCGAAGAACCGCATCCGAAGTTTTCCCCCCCGACAATGATGTCGCCGGGTTTGACTTTTGCGGCGAACCCGGCGTCCAGGTCCTCCATACAGTGTTGCGCCAGCTCCTCTGGTGTCGAGAGGTTCAGATAACGGGCCGGTATGATGACATCCGTGTCCACGTTGTCACCGTACTTCCAGACAGTACCGTTGATGGGCATGGTAAGACTCCTGGTAGCGTGTTGCGTATTGCGTGTTGCGTACTGCGTGTTGCGTGTTGCGCGACTACAGTGCATCCGGGCCTATGATCCGCCCGGCAACCGCGCTCGCTGCAGCCACAGCCGGGCCGGCCAGGTAAACCTCACTATCCACATGGCCCATACGCCCACGGAAGTTGCGATTGGTCGTGCTCACCGCGCGCTCCCCGGCAGCCAGAATTCCCATGTGACCGCCCAGACACGGGCCACAGGTGGGCGTGCTGACGGCTGCCCCGGCCTCGATGAAGGTCTCGATCAGCCCCTCGCGCAGCGCATCCAGGTAGACCGCCTGGGAACCAGGGATGATGATGCAACGTACATCAGGATGGACCCTGCGCCCGCGCAGGATGGTGGCCGCAATGCGCAGGTCCTCCAGCCGCCCGTTAGTGCAGGAGCCGATCACCGCCTGGTCAATCCTGACCTCCCCAACCTGGCTCACCGGGCGGGTGTGCTCGGGCAGATGCGGAAAAGCCACCTGAGGCTCAATCTTGCTCACGTCAATCTCAAGCACACGTGCGTAACGGGCATCCAGGTCAGGCTGATGCTCCTGGTAGGGGCGTCTGAGGCGGCCATTGACATAGGCGCGAGTGACTTGGTCGCAGGCAAACAGCCCGGCCTTGCCGCCGGCCTCGATCGCCATGTTTGCCATAGTGAAACGCCCATCCATGGAAAGCGCGTCAACCACAGGGCCAGCGAATTCCAGCGCCATATAGCGTGCGCCGTCCACACCGATCGCACCGATGGTGTAGAGAATCAGGTCCTTTCCGCCAACCCATGGCTGCAACTCACCGTAGTAGACGACGCGGAGTGTCTCCGGCACGCGCAGCCAGACCTGTCCGGTAGCCATCGCCACCGCTATGTCGGTGGAGCCCATCCCGGTAGCGAAGGCGCCGAGCGCACCATATGTGCAGGTATGGGAATCAGCACCCACCACCAGGTCGCCCGGCGCCACCAGTCCCTGCTCCGGCAGCAGGACGTGCTCGATCCCCATCCGCCCCACATCGAAATAGTTAGAGACGCTCATTTCCCGCGCGAAACGGCGCATCTGGGCACACTGTTCAGCGGACTTGATGTCCTTATTGGGCACAAAGTGGTCGGCGACCAGCACGACCTTTTCGGGATCAAACACACGCCGGACTCCCAGCTTCTCGAACTCACGTATGGCGATCGGAGCGGTGATGTCGTTAGCCATCACCAGGTCCACATTCACTTCGACCAGCTCGCCGGGCCATACCTCCTGGCGTCCATTAATAACATGAGCTGCGATGATCTTTTCAGCCAGTGTGTGTCCCATGCTCATCAGGCTCTGGAAAAGATGGATTTGGCATCAGCTTCGAACACGGCCAGACCATCCCACTTCAGCGCCCAGCTTCGTGGCTCCGTGAACTTTGCATAAAAGGAATCGCGCTGGCTGGGGTTCTGGGGTTCTTCCCTCAGGAAGCACACCATCTCATCGGTGACTACCCACTGGGCATCCCAATCACAAGGGTCAATAAACTTTCCCAAATTTCGAACGCTCATTTCACTTCCTCCTCAGTCAGTTCTGTTTACTTCCCTCCTGCCATTAGCTGCCTCTCGTCTGGCAGCAATGAGTCGGTTCAGAGCGAACATATATGCCTTGGCGCTGGCAGTGATAATGTCGGTGTCAGCGCCGTGGCCGCTAAATACACGCCGATCAGCACCGTTAACCGGCTCCTCGGCCTGGATGCGGATGGTGACCCGCCCCACAGCATCAATGCCTTCCGTGACAGCCTGGACGGAGAATTCGATCAGCTCATTTGGCTCCTTGATGACACGGTTGATGGCACGATATACGGCGTCCACCGGTCCGGTGCCGTGATCGGCGTCACAGTAGACCTCGCCATTGGGCCCACGGATACGCACGGTGGCCGTCGGAATGCTGTGATTCCCACAGCTTACCTGCACATGTTCCAGGTGATAAGTCTCCTCAAAGAACATCTGAGCCTCATCGGCCACGATGGCTTCCAGGTCTCGCGTGTCCACCGTCTTCTTTTTGTCAGCTACCAGCAGGAAGCGCTGATAGACCTTCTCGAACTGCTCATCGTCCAGCACATAGCCCAGTTCGGCCAGGCGGTGGCGCAACCCATGCCGGCCAGAGCGTGCCGACAGGATGATGGCCGAATCGGGCACGCCAACATCCCGGGGGTTGATGATCTCGTAGGTTGTACGCTCCTTCAGCACGCCGTCCTGGTGGATGCCCGAGGAGTGCGCGAAAGCGTTGGCGCCGACAATGGCCTTGTTCGGTTGTACCGGGATGCCGGTCAACTGGCTCACCAGCCGGCTGATCGGATAGATGC
Organism: Anaerolineae bacterium; assembly: GCA_034435075.1. Taxonomy (GTDB): domain Bacteria; phylum Chloroflexota; class Anaerolineae; order B4-G1; family B4-G1; genus JAOAAG01. The sequence goes on along the minus strand of DAOTYA010000255.1, from coordinate 12,112 downwards.
GGCGTGTGTCTATCCTGGTATCCACCTTGAAGATGTCACGGCGGGTCTTGAGCGCCATCACCACCTCTTCAAGCGAGGTGTTACCTGCCCGCTCACCGATGCCGTTGACGGTAACCTCGACCTGCCGCGCACCGTTAAGCACACCGGCCAGCGTGTTGGCCGTTGCCATCCCCAGGTCATTATGACAGTGCACGGAGATAATGGCCCGGTCAATGTTTGGCACGTGCTCACAGATGCCGCGGATCAGCGCCCCGAACTCATCAGGGGTGGTGTAGCCGGTGGTGTCGGGTATGTTGACAACTGTTGCGCCGGCAGCGATGACCGCTTCCAGTACCCGGTAGAGATACTCAGGATCGGCACGGCCGGCATCTTCTGCGTAGTACTCTACATCATTTACGAACTTCCTCGCGTACTTCACCGCTTCGACCCCACGCTCCAGCGCTTCCTCTCGAGTAGTACGGAGTTTATAACGGATATGGATGTCAGAAACGCCCAGGCCGGTATGGATACGTGGATGGGCCGCATCCTTCAACGCCTCAACGGCTGCGTCAATATCCTGTTGATTGGCACGTGTCAGGCCACAGATGATACAGCCACGGATTTCCCGTGCAATGCGCTGCACGGCACGGAAATCGCCCGGGGACGAGATGGGGAAACCAGCCTCGATCACATCAACCCCCATCTCCTCCAATGCACGGGCGATCTCCAGCTTCTCATCCACATTGAGCGCTGCTCCAGGTGATTGCTCACCGTCCCTTAAGGTTGTATCAAATACGATAACCCGATCTTCAATATTAACCCCACTATCGTCCATAGCATCATCCTCCTGAGATAACCTGGGTATTACCCGGCGCATAATGCGTTCCACCAAAACCCTCTCATTTCTTCCAGTTCTCAGGCCGCAGGCTACGCACTGCTGCACCCGCACGCCACATTTCTGACTCACGCATCTCGCGCAGCTCAGCCTCCAGTTTTTCCTTGTAGTCTGGGGCACTGTTTGCCTTGAGCACGATAGCCGTCTCCCGGCCGGAGACGACGCTTTCGTACAGCCGATCAAACACCGGTTCGACCGCCTTGCGAAACTCATGCCGCCAGTCCAACGCGCCGCGCTGTGCAGTGGTGGAGCAGTTGGCATACATCCAGTCCATGCCGTTCTGATCCACCAGCCGGATGAGGCTCTGAGTCAGCTCCTCGACCGTCTCATTGAAAGCCTCACTGGGTGAGTGGCCATGCTTACGCAGCAGGTTGTACTGTGCTTCCATAATACCTGCCAAAGCACCCATCAGCACACCGCGCTCGCCGGTCAGATCACTGTAGACCTCCTTCTGGAAAGTGGTCGGGAAAAGATACCCCGCGCCGATAGCGATCCCAAGTGCCAGCGTGCGCTCCAGAGCACGGCCTGTATAATCCTGGTATACAGCGTAGCTGGCATTGATACCGCTGCCAGCCAGGAAATTGGCGCGCACACTACGCCCCGATCCTTTGGGCGCGACCATGATCACGTCCACGTATTCGGGCGGCACGACGCCGGTCTGATCGCTGTAGACAATGGAAAAGCCGTGCGAGAAGTACAGGGCATCACCTTCCTTAAGGTGCGGCCTGACGGTGGGCCAGGTGAGCATCTGTCCTGCGTCGGAGACCAGGTACTGGATAATCGTGCCACGTTCCACAGCTTCCTCAAGCTCAAAAAGCGTCTCACCTGGGATCCACCCGTCAGCGATTGCCTTGTCCCAGGCCGCCCGGCCCTTCCGCTGTCCCACGATCACATTGACCCCATTATCGCGCATATTGAGCGCCTGGGCCGGGCCCTGCACGCCGTAGCCGATAACAGCAACCACCTCGTCCTTAAGTACCTCGCGTGCTTTCTCTAATGGAAACTCGTCCCTTGTCACCACTTCTTCGATCACACCACCAAAGTCTATCTTTGCCATCCTGGTTGCTCCTTAATTTAAGGTCTATCCGAAAAACTGTGGGGTGGGCTTTTCAACCCATCTGGACAGCCTGGAAAGGCTGTCCGTCTGGACAGCCTGGAAAGGCTGTCCTACTTTGTCGGACAGGCTCTAAGCGCATTTACCGTTACCTCCACGCACCATCGCCACACGGCCGGTACGCGCCATTTCCTCGATACCGAACGGCCGAAGCAGCTCAATGAACGAGTTAACTCTGTCCTCCGGCCCGGTGATCTCGACGGTCAGCGAGGTCGCCCCCACATCCACCACTCTGGCACGGAAGATATTTGCCAGCTCGACGATTTCGGAGCGGGTACCGTGAGAGGCTTTCACTTTGATCAACGCCAGCTCACGCACCACCGTGGGCATATTGGTGACATTCAACACCTGGGTGACGTTGATCAACTTTTCCAGTTGCCTGACCACCTGCTCAACCACACGCTCGTCGCCATTAACGACAATGGTCATCCGAGAGATGCCTGGGGTCTCACTGTGGCCAACCGAGAGGCTCTCGATGTTGTAGTTGCGGCGGCGGAACAGCCCGGAGACCCGGTTCAGCACACCTGGTTTATCCTCCATCAGAGCTACTAACGTATGTTTCATCTGTCCTCCCATCAAATCTGTCTTTCAGGCTCCAATGGCCTGCGGATCATGTTGCAAATCGGGGAACCCGGGGCCACCATCGGGTAAACGTTCTCCTCCTGCTCGATGAGGAAATCAATCAAAAACGGCCCTGGTGTATCAAGAGCCTGCTGAATGGCCGGTATCACTCCGGACTTCTCCCGCACCCGCAGGCCAGGTATCCCGTAGGCTTCAGCAACCCTGGCAAAGTCCGGTCCCAGCAACGGGGTGCCAGAGTAACGTCCCTCGAAGAACAGTTGCTGCCATTGACGCACCATCCCGAGATAACCATTGTTGAGGATGGCCATCTTAATGGGCAGTTTCTCCTGCACCACCGTGGCCAGCTCCTGGATGTTCATTTGAAAGCCACCGTCACCTGCAGTGACCCATACCTGCTGGTCTGGAAGGGCCATCTGTACACCGATAGCTGCAGGGAGTGCAAAGCCCATCGTCCCCAGACCGCCGGAGGAGATCAATCCACGCCGCCGATGGTGGAAGAAGTACTGCGCCTCCCACATCTGGTTCTGCCCCACATCGGAGACAACGGTCACTTCCCCCTCTGTGGCCTGCCAGATCTGACGTACGACATACTGGGGTAGCAACCTGTCATCATCCCGCCCCAGAATGTCCCGTCTGGCCGAGTCCAACTTCCACTCCCGGATGCACTCCAGCCATTCCTGATGAGTGGCAGGCTCAACGAGCGGAACAAGCGCGGGGAGAATCTCCTTCAGATCGCCTGCCACAGCCAGGTCCGGCCTGACATTCTTGCCCAGCTCGGCGGCATCCACATCTATATGCACAATGCGGGCTTGCGGGGCAAACTGGTTGACCGGCCCGGTCAGCCGGTCATCAAAGCGGCACCCCAGCGAGACGATCAGATCGGCGTTGCTCAAGGCCATGTTGGTATGTGCCTCCCCGTGCATCCCGCCCATCCCCAGGCACAGCGGGTGGGTCTCCGGGATCGAGCTGATCCCAAGCAGCGTGGTGACGACCGGGATATCAGCCTTCCCGACCAATTCCAGCAGCACATCCTCCACCCCTGCCAGGATCACGCCATGTCCTGCGATGATCAGGGGTCTACTTGCCGTGTTGATCAGCTCAGCCACCTGACGCACCTTGTCCAGGGAGAGGGGAGGGACCGGCCGATAGCCCGGTAAATGAACTTCGTCCGGATAAACGTATTCCGTCTGCGCAGCCTGGACATCTTTGGCAATATCAATCAGCACCGGCCCCGGCCTGCCGGTGCGCGCGATGTAGAAAGCCTCTTTGATTACCGTGGGTAGCTCCTCCACATCAGTGACCAGATAATTATGCTTGGTAATGGGGAGCGTGATACCGGTAATGTCCACCTCCTGAAAAGCGTCGGTGCCAATGAAGGGGGTGGCGACCTGGCCGGTGATCGCCACTACCGGTGACGAGTCCATATAGGCGGTGGCCAGGCCGGTGACCAGGTTGGTTGCGCCAGGGCCAGAGGTGGCAATGCATACACCGACCCGGCCGGTCGCGCGGGCATAGCCATCGGCGGCGTGAGCTGCCCCCTGTTCGTGACGCATCAACACATGGTGAATCGGATAGTCGGGGAGAGCGTGGTACAGGTGGATGACTGCACCACCTGAGATGCCAAACACGGTCCGAACCCCTTCCCGCACCAGGCTCTCCCACACAATCTGAGCTCCTGATAGTTTCACGGTTTCCTCCTTCCCCAAACGTCCGCTTAAAAACTGAAGCCGCCCGGTTGGGCGGCTTCCTGTTACTGGTTGGCGTTACCTGCACCTGTCTACGGATGCCATCCCAACCGACCGCGGCTCTTGCCAGGCAAGAGCACGACGACAATAATAAGAGCAATAAGCAGGCCCAACAGTCGTCGGCCGACCAGGAGGCACTTCTGTGCAATCATAGACGATGATCGAATGGCTGAACAGCGGGAATTCATTATCAAACTTACCTTATAAAACGATTTGAGCCGCCCTGTTGGGCGGCTCATAAAACTCACAGCATAACCTGCCCAACAGGCCATCAACCCTTACCAACAACAATAAGGGAGAGGAGCAAGTTGGACAGGGTAATGATCAGATTATGCGACTCCGTTTGCCTGTAGCAGATACTCATCGAGCACTCCACTTTCCGACTATGCTACTATTATACGCATATTGGCCAATTTGTCAACCACCTGTGTTGTCATTCAAGCCGGGTCGCCTCCGCAGCAGGGGGTGCATCTGCCGCTGGTGCTGCGCAGCCGATAGCGGGCAACAGGATGGGTAAGGTGGGAGTCGCGGCCTTCAGCCGGACACCTGGAATGGTCAAATACGAGGAGGGCGGATTGAGGGTGTGAGACGCCGCAGTGGAGCAGATTGCTACCTCCAGGCGCCCCCGGCGCGATTCGAACGCGCAGCCTGCGGATTCGAAGTACTTTGGCTGTCAAAGGGCGTCGGCTACTGACAACCGCTGACAACCGAAGACGTCTTTCGGACTTAGCCGAGCATTGTGCTCGGGTATTCCGCTTTCCGCATTCCTCAGAGTATCCCCTGTCCCTTCTGGAGGTATCCTAATGGCTCGTGACGAAGCTATCAACAGAAATTCTGTGTTGCCCCCAATGTCTGCCATGTTCATCTATCAGCATTGGACAGCAACGGTCAGAAGGCTGGCAGGGTTCGAGTCGCCGCATTGCCTTCCGTGCTGCCCAACCACTTTTGGATTGGTGTGGAAGAATGATCAGTGCAGAAGTCGTCATCGTAGGCCGCCCGCGCCACCCAACAGGCCCAGGCTATCACCAATGCGTTCAACCTCTCCCTCACCGCCACCGCCCAGGCCATTGCAGCAAAGGCGACCGAAAGGTCACGCCCGCGAATTCCCTTGTCAGGTCGAGCACCTTGGTCCACGTTCCTGCCGCGATATCATAACGGTATAGACCGGTAGTGTAGTTGCTCATCAGGCTGGGAATGGTGTACAAATACTTCCCATCACGCGACATCGCCAATGCAAAAGTGCTTGTAACTACCCAGGCTGTGGCCGGTCTCTGACCGGGCCACCCAATCCAGCGGTTATTTGGCCGGATTACGGCATCCGCTTCCCATCGTGGCGACGTCGGGTGCAGTCTGGAGACCGGCCCGAGCCGGAGGGCCGGGTAGTTACAAGTGCTTTTCACCTGGATACCTTGAGCCAATTCCTCAGAGGTGTTCACCAATCCCAACGCGCTTCAGGATCTCTTGATCCACGTCAAAATGATACAGGTAGCCGTTCCAACTCAGGTAGTAGATCTGGCTGCCGTCGCGTGTCTGGCCATGGCGGTGACAAACTCGTTGCCATAGTCGTAACCTGGCCCCGGCCCGTAGTAAAACTCGCCACTTGAGGCAGGCAGCGTCGTGTATTCGCCGGTATTCAGGTCGAGCCGCATCATCAGTGAGCCGGCGAACGAGGTATAGATGCGATTGTATTTGGAGGAGTAGACCACGTGCCGGGAGACGTTGCGGCCGATGTATTGCACAGCGTCGGGGGTGGTATAGACGGTTGTGTGCTGTAGGGCCAGATCATAGACAATGATGTTACCGCCCGCCTGAGTAAAGCTCACGACCAGGCCCCTTTCGGGAATCACGTCAATACCAATGATGCCCTGATAGGGATAGAAACGCCGCCGGGATCGGTGGCGCTCAGGTCGCGCCAGGTTTCAGTGGCAATGTTCATCTCGAAGAGGTGGTCATCACGCACCGCCGGGTCTATCCTAAAGATGTCGTGGAAGCCCTGGCTGCCCATGTAGATGTTGCCGTTCATCTCGACGATGCGAGTGTGGCCTTTGGGCATTTTCTCACCGTTGAGCGAGTTGTCGGCTGCGCTGCTGACGGTGCGCAGAGTGGTGAGAAATTCCCGCTCGCCGGTCACGGTGTCGTACTTGACCACGACCACATCCTGGCTGTCCGGGGTTTGACCGCCAATCCCCATGTACACGTTGCCCTCGTGATCCCCACCGATGGCGTTCCAACACCAGCCATCTCTAAAGTGCAAATCCTGCGGGATGACATCGAAAAAGTCAATTTCGTGGACGCTCTCAATCTCCGCAGTGACAGGAGTGGGACTAGAGTTGCGACAGGCGTGGGACTGGGCGTTGCGACTACAGTGGACGTTGGGCCAGGCTGGTTCCTGCCACGGCTGTCTGCAACCAGTCTGTCCGCGAGGCCGTAATGGCCACCACGACCAAGGCGATACAGACAAACAGGCAGATTAAGTAGATTCTCTTGTTGCTATTCCTTGCCATTTTGACTATTCCAAACTCAGCCTCGACCAGCAGTGGTGCATCTTCCCAATCCTTGGGAGAAATAAAGGGTTGATTCCCACGGCTGGAAAAACGCCCGCCGCCCTGCACTCGCCATTGGTCGGGTCAATCCTGGCTGCCTGCGCCTTACTTCCAGCGGTGATAACATCCAACCGCACATACACGCTGACGGGTTCGCTCAGGTAAACCAGCAGTCAATCGCCCGGCGCGAAGCGGGCCACGGTGTTGGGCGCATAACCGCTCCTCGCACCTGAAGCGAGGAGCGATTGGTCTGGTACCAGGTTCCACCATCTGGCGCGGGAAGTGATGATTTGTTTGAATATTTGCAATTGCCCGGCTCCCGGAGTGCCGCCCCACTGTTTCCAGGTCATGGGCGCTTTCCAGCACTCATTGTGCCCACAGACGTAATGGCCGCCGGCCAGTTGTGTCCAGTAAGCCTGTTTGCGGATGGCGTGGGGTGTCTGCAATTTGCCCAACTCGACCCCTTCATATCCGCCCTCAGCCATGACCACCGGCTTGATTGACGCGCGGCCATGGTCGGCAGTGACAGTTCGGACCTGTTTGATAATCTGCCTGGGTAAATACGCACCACCTTCCCTTGCCAGGCTGAACCTGTCTGGCTACATATTTCGCTGCTGTTCGACCGTCACGCGCGTGTGAATCAGGCGATATTTTTTACGCAGATCGTCGTACATGTCACGCACGACGGCCTCGCTCCCCACGAAGCCACATTTGATGCAGTAGAACTCCCCATCCCACATCAACACCACGTCATTCTCACGCGAAAAACAGACCGGGCAACGCATCAGCACTTTTGGACGCTCAGGCATGTCCGCATCTCCTCTCCGACCTTGACGGTCTTTTCCAGTGTCAATGTGTAGTACGGGTTGAACAGGTAACCCTCAATCGCCTGCCCCAGCGCAGCCGGCCCATCGAGCGGCTCCAGGCTGACGCGCGTGTGGACCTGGGGGATGGTCGCGCTCACGGCGCGGGCGTTCCTCGTCTGGATGGTGCGGCTGCGATAGGCGTAGACCAGGCTGTGGGACGTATCGCCCTCCACCGCAAGCGTGATGCCGTGCATATTCTCCGGGTATTCGGTCACCCCGTAACAGCCCTTCAGATATTCCTCCATCTGCAAGGCCACGCCCGGGTCTGAGGCCCCCGCCAGGCGACGCTCGATCAGGATGTTGCCCCGGCCGACAAAGTGGTAGGTCGTCTCGATGGCGGCGGTCAGGCCGCTCCGGAAGGCGATTTCGGCCGGGGTCAGGCGCACGTGAGTGCCCCCCGCGTCGCGTGTCACTGCGGCGACGCGCGTGCGGCGCGCGCACAGGTCCACCGTCTCCCCCTGGAACGTCACCCTCAACGTTGTGCGGGCGCCATCGGCAAAATGATGGGCGAAGCCGGAGCGGTATTGCGAATGGATGATGTAGGGGTACGAGCCGTAGATCAGGTGAGGGGTGTCCGGCCCGGTCACACAGGCGAATTGCCCGGCGTAGGGGCGCAGGTCGCCGATGGAACCGCCCTGGGCAGCGTCCAACGTCACGCGGAAGTAAGGATCCACATACCAGAAGTAGTGCTTGCCGGAGCCATAGAGCACGTCCCTGGCCAGCGCGACTTGCGGCCTGCCGATCGGCACGTGCTGGCGATACCAGGCAGCGAATTCGCTCATCGTCATGTCCACGACCTGACCCTGCGCACGCAGATCGGCAAAATAGGCCAGAAAGTCGCGGTAGAGCTTTTTGGAGATTTCCTCCGGGTCGGGGACGTTGTGATTGGGCGCCAGCCATCCCGCACCGACGAAGACATGGCAGTAAGAATAGCCGTCGTTAAAGTCCTCCTGGTAGCGGTGCTGGTCCACCAGGTTGAACATGTAAGGGGCGTCCGTTCCGCGGTAAGCCATGGCGCGCTGGACGTTGCCGGGATGGGTGGCGAAAAAGTCGTTGCGCCCCTCGTAGGAGAGCACCAGGTCGCGTGTCAGGTGCGGTACGGCGACGATGCCGGCCCAATCGTCTTCATCCAGCGCCGGACGCAGGGAGTGCGTCTTCGAGGGATACCACGGTCCCCAGGGCATCCCTTCGTTAAACAGATACCACGAGTCGTTGCAGCCGTGAAAGACGCGCACGCCCTCCTCAAAACAGCCGGCGACGGCGACCTGCACCGAGGGGCACAGCTCTTTGAGCAACCCCATTGATCCGGCATCGAAGTGGTACGAGCCAACGGAGACCGGGTCGTAACCGAAGAGCTTGCGGAAGCGGCTCAGCGCGATCTCAAAGATGCGCCGCTGCTGATCCGGCGGATAGAGCCAGATAAAAACCTCGCGGCTGCCGATCTCCCGCTCGAACTCCGGCCCACCAAAGCCAACGAACCAGATGCCGATCTCGTCGCCGTATTTTTCGGCGTAGCGCTTGAAGCTGGCGACAGTTTCGTCATCGTACATGGACTCCAGGTCAATCAACAGGGTGACCTTGAGTCCCAACTCGTGCGCGGTGTCTTGCTGAAAGGTGAACAGGTGATGGTGTTGCCCTCGCGCAGGGCGGTGCAACAGGTTCAGGATCATCGCATACCTCCGATACATTCTGTGAGTGGCCCCGGCTGCATCAACACTCGATCTCTATCCACACAGGGCCTGTGCTGCCGGTACAGTCCACAGCATAGAACCCATCGCCGGCCGTCGGGGCGACCGGTTCGCCGTTCACGCGCACCGTCGTGGGGGCGTGCTCCGACACCCAGGCGAACCGTCCGCCTTCCCGCAGCATCACCAGGGTGCTTCGGGCGCCGTTGTGCTGCGCGGCAATGGCGGCGGGAGAGATGTATTTGTCCACCAGCCCAAGTGGGGTATGTGGACCGGCGACAGGCGCGATCACGTACAGGGCGTGCCCTCCGGCACTTAGCGCCAGGGGCAGGCGTTCGTCGCCGTTGACGACCCGCGCCCGGCGGCTGAAATGCTCATAGATGACGAACCGCTCGCCAGGCAGCCCCGGCACATCGCGCGGGCCGACCGTGCCGGCCACCGGCTTTTTATGCTGATGGATGTTGAAGGCCGCCACAACTCCCGCTCCCTGGCAGCGGTTCCATATCTTCAGCGGGATGGGTTCTTCCGCCGGGTTACGCAGCAAGCAATCTTCGGTGGGCAGGCCGGGTTGCTCGCAGCGCAGGATGCGGCCATTGGAGAGGATGAGCGGCCACAGCACTGCCGGATCGGTCGCACCGATGGGGTCGCTGACGTAGATCGGACCTCCGCTCACGGCGCGCAGGAGGGCATGGCGCGTGGCGTCCGGATGGCGCGTCCACCACATGTCGAAATCCAGCCACATCATCGCGCCGTGGTAATAAGCGTTGTAAGCATTCTGCAGCGTGTGCTGGATAAAGCCATCCTCACGTTTGGGGTAAAAATCATCGCTGTTGCGCGCCAGTGGCGAGATGGGGCGGTGCCACAGGTTCTCGCCGGGCATCCCCATACAGTTGATCATCCGGTTGCCAAAGTGACGGGCCACCGAGGTCTCCAGCGCGGCATGGGTGCCGGCGGCAGCCCTGCCGATCGCCAACTCGTTGCGATAAAGGAGCGCCAGACAGCCCTGATGGTCCACTTTGACAAAGTCAACGCCCTGCTGCGCCAATCGCCCGTGCCAGGCATCCCAGAAACGCAAGCCTCTTTCCGCTTCTGGCGAGGGGACCAGTTTGCCGCTGTTGGTCTTGTAGAGCGCATCCCGCATTTTCTGAGCCAGAGGGCTGGCGGGGTGGATGCCGTTCCAATAGCCGTTGATGGTGTGCCAGACGCCGACCCAGCGCAGGCCATGCTCTGTTTTCAACTGCCGGATGACCGGCGACAGCCCACGCGGGAACTTGTCGGGATGTGCGTCGAAGGAGCGCAGGTAGCGTGGCGCGACCTCGTCCAGCCAGCCATCGTCGAAGATGAACCAGCGCACGGGGAGACCGAGCCGGTTGAACTCACGCGCCTTGTCCAGGAGTTTATCGGCGCTGATGTCGTGATAGAAAGCGTCCCAACTGCACCAGCCCAGGTAGTCGAACAGTTCGGGGTACGGGCGCTGTTCGCGGATGCACGGGGGTTTACCCAACGCCGCAAGGCCCCCCAGCACAGTTTGCCGGGGCAACGCGAAGGGATCGCTCCCGCTGGCCAGTACACAGGCTACGGCCTCACAGTTGGTATATCCCCCATCACAGGCCGAAAGGGCGATCTGCAGCCCCTGCACGTCTCCATACAGCGCGGCCCTGAAGATGTCGCCGCAGACGGGCAGCAGGTGGTGATAGGCCACTCCATCGCTCCACAGGAGCGACTGGGTGTGCGGCGGGAGCGCGCGGATGTCGGCGCCGAAGTGCGGCGCAGTCCACCAGGGGCTGTAGAGGTAGTTGGCCAGCAGGCCGGTCACGCGGCCCACCCCGGCCACGTGGAGCACAAGCCCGTTCTCGGCGGCCAGACAGACGGGCCGCTCGCCGATGTTTTCGCCCCGGTGAGAGATGAGACGCACGCCCACCGCCAGCCATGACGCATAGCAGTGGAGTTCGAGCGTCAATGTGACGGTGTTTTCGATATCCCCGTACTCGACTCGGTAGCGGGTGCAGCCGTCCTCCGCCTCGTCAACCGACATCGTGCGCGGCGCGACCGCGATCTCGCCGTCGTCCGATCTCAGAACCGGTCGTATTCCCTCAAGGATGGGGTCGCCATTCCAGAAGAGATACAGGTTTTCCTCGCGCAATTCTACGCTGTACATATCATCCCCTCTTTGCACACCAATTTTCCAGCTCACGCAACATCCCTTCAGTGGCTTCACACGCTATTTGGCTACCGGTTTGTCATCTACCGGGTAACTGCCTACCCCTGCGACTGAAGTCGCCCACTTTGGGCCGCAGGCCTTCGGTCGGCCTGCGCCGACCGCTGTTTCCGCATCGGCGCAGGCCGACGCCCGGCGCCGCAGGCGCCCGTATAAGCTCGATTTCCAGTCGGCACACGGCGGAAGGCAGCCGGGTAGGTAATTACACCACAACTGCTAATCTGGCATATCATATCCTGTTTGCCCGGAAAAGGCAAATCCATCCTGAATAGGGTGTTCGAAGCAGAAAAAGTCGTCCGCATCAACCCCCAGATCGAGTAAAGCTTAACAAATCCGTATATGGTACAATAGGGGGCATCTCAACATGCAGGAGGTGCCCTATGTTCACTGTTCACGAAACGAGCGACCTCGGCGGACAATCTTCAGAGGCCGCCCGGTTCATCCAGGCACAGGCTGGTTGTACCGAAAGTCTCAACCAGCTGATG
>DAOTYA010000254.1:0-2742 GCA_034435075.1 Anaerolineae bacterium | reverse complement strand
AATGGTATTTATTCAGCCTGTGCCCGCCGGACCACAGTCCGGCGGAGCAGATGGCACCTGAGCCACCTGGGGGCGTCTCAGTGTAGCCAGTGTCAGCAGAGTCTGGTCCGGGTGGACTGTGGTCCGCCCGGCACAGCACGGGCAGGCTGAATAGCGTGGTAGCACGTGGTTAAATGGTATTTATTCAGCCTGTGCCCGCCGGACCACAGTCCAGCGGAGCAGATGGCACCTGAGCCACCTGAAGGCGTCTCAGTGTAGCCAGTGTCAGCAGAGTCTGGTCCGGGCGGACTGTGGTCCGCCCGGCACAGCACGGGCAGGCTGAATAGGTCCAGTATACAAGTTACCCAGGAGGAACGATGAGCACTGCCTTCGTTTACGACCCGATCTACCTGGAGCACGATATACCCGATCACCCGGAGAACGCCCGCCGGCTGGAGCGCATCCTTGCACTCCTCAAAGAAAGCAACATAAGTTCACGGCTGGTACATTTGCAGCCTCGCCCGGCCTCGATGGAGGAACTCGAGCGCGTGCATAGCCGACGATTAATTACCCTCGTCCAACGCACTGCTGAGAACGGCGGCGGGTACCTGGAACCGGATACATATGTCACGCCCCGTTCTTTTGAGGCAGCTATTATGGCCGCCGGTGGAGTAATCCGGGCGGTGGAGGCAGTGCTCTCTGGTGAGATCAACAATGGTTTCGCCCTGGTACGTCCGCCCGGCCACCATGCAACGCCTGCCCGGGCTATGGGGTTCTGCCTTTTTAACAACGTGGCGATAGCTGCACACGCCGCCCTGGCAAGCGGTAAGGTCACCCGTATCTTCATTGCCGACTTCGACGTTCACCACGGCAACGGCACTCAGGAGATCTTCGCTGGCGATCCGCGCGTCTTCTACTTCTCCGTGCACCAGTTTCCCCACTACCCCGGCACCGGCTACTGGAACGAGATTGGCTATGGTGAAGGTACGGGCACCGTACTAAACGTGCCACTCCTGGCCGGGACCGGCGATGCAGGATACGCTGCCATATTTGCCGAGCTGGTCTGGCCACTGGCTGAAAGGTTTGCGCCCGAGCTTATCCTCGTTTCCGCTGGCTACGACGCACACTGGCAAGACCCGCTGGCACAGATGCATCTCTCGCTCGCCGGATATGCCAGACTGGCACAGGAATTGGTCAGTATGAGCAGAAAATTGTGTGACGGGCGAACCGTCTGGACACTCGAGGGCGGTTACAACTTGGACACGCTGGCCTACGGCGTGCTTAATAGCTTCTACGCTCTGGTAGGGGAGGACTGCTATCTCGATCCTTTTGGCCCACCTCCCTACCCTGAACCATCAGTGGAGGAACTGATCGCTCGCCTGAAAAAGATACACGGCCTGAATTGACTTTTTACGTAAGCCGTTATAATATGTTAAGAGATAAATAGAGCCTATCCGAAAAACCGTACAAGCGGCATCCCTATGCCGCTTATACCGACGCATAGGGATGCGTCAGTTACGTTTTTCGGACAGGCACATAGTGCCGCCTGCAGGCAACAGTCAGATTTTTCTCGCGCTCTGTTTTGCCTGAATGAGTTACGGCGGTGGGCGGGTCGGAGAAGGCTGACCATCGGTCACAGGTCCGCAAGTGGACGGGCCAGGTCACAACTTGACAGACACCAACCCACCTGATGTTGATTGGAGGGAGCCGTGGCTGAAATATCCCTCAGTGAGTACTGCAAACAGATTGAGGAAATCATTGATGAAGGGCGCTATCAGGAGGCTGTCGCCCATGGTAAACATATCCTGAAGCAGTACCCCAAGCATGTTGCTACCTACAGGTTGCTGGGCAAGGCCTTGCTGGAAGCCGGCCGTATTGAGGACGCCGCCGATATGTTTCAACGCGTGCTCAGCGCCGACCCGGAGGATATTGTTGCCTGGGCTGGCATAAGCGAAGTCTACAGCCAGCAGAACGAACTCGATGCTGCCATATACTACCTGGAAAGGGCTTTCGAACTGGCTGCTGATAACGAGGCTATCGAGGCTGCGCTGCGTGATCTCTATGGTCGCAGAGATGGCGTCGCCCCCCGCCGCGTTCAACTCACCAGAGGCGCGCTGGCTCGCCTCTACATCAGAGGAGGGCTTTTCTCGCGAGCCATACGCGAACTCCGAGAGCTGCTCAATGAAGAACCAGACCGGGCTGACCTGAGCGTGGCCCTGGCCGAAGCGCTGTGGCGCAATGAACAAATACTGGAAGCCTCGGAAGTTTCCCGTAAACTCCTTAATGAGCTGCCCTATTGTATAAAAGCCAATTTGATTCTGGGACAGATTTGGGTCACCAGTGGCAGGGAGGAAGGTGAAGAGTACCTGCGGAGAGCCGCAGAGCTGGACCCTGAGAACCGTATGGCACAGGCTCTCTTTGGAGATACCTCCCCCCTTCCTCCGAAAGAAGCCCGTATCGTACCTCTCACACCACTCACTCCGCCGGCCATGCAGCCACCTGCATGGAGAGCTACCGCCGGACCTCTGGCCCAGCCAGGCGAAAGGGAAGAAGTAGCCCCTGCTGAGCTAACCCTTATGCCAGAGACGCAAATTGAGATCCCTGAATGGCTCAGGGAAGCAATGGGAGAAGGGATTGGAGAGATACAACCTCAGCCAGAAACAGAGGCCGCCCCCGAGGAAGCGGAGGCAGAGCTTCCCCCCTGGCTGGCGGGCATCGGCGAGGTGGAGGCCGCCCCCGAGGAAGCGGAGGCAGAGCTTCCCC
>DAOTYA010000253.1:0-24746 GCA_034435075.1 Anaerolineae bacterium | reverse complement strand
TGGAAATCGAGCTTATACGGGTGCCTGCGGCGCCGGGCGTCGGCCTGCGCCGATGCGGAAACAGCGGTCGGCGCAGGCCGACCGAAGGCCTGCGGCCCAAAGTGGGCGACTTCAGTCGCAGGGGTAGGCAGTTACAACACAGAACAGAAAGGAGCCGTTATGGGAGAAAAAGTGCGCATCGGAATCATTGGCGTGGGGCAGATCGGCAAGCATCACCTGGACATTTACCGTAAACAGGTGCCTGATGCCGAGATCGTCGCCATCGCTGATATCAACGAACAGGAGCTTAACCGGGTTGCCGAGATATATGGTATCCCCTATAAATACACGGACTTTCGCGAACTTCTGAGGCGGGACGATATAGATGCAGTTGACGTCTGCCTGCATAACAACCTCCATATGCCGGTTACAGTCGCTGCGTTCGAGGCTGGCAAGCATGTCTACTGCGAAAAGCCCATGGCAGGTGCCTATTGCGATGCCGCCGTGATGCTCCGAAAAGCTAAAGAGCTGGACCGAAAGCTGCTGATTCAGCTCAGAGACATCTTTCTGCCGGAGACTAAGGCGGCCAGGACGATCATTGAGGCCGGGCTTTTGGGGAAACCATACTACGCCCGTTCCACCGGATTCCGTCGCCGTGGGAGGCCATATGTGGATGGCTACGGGAGCGCCGCTTTTGTTCAGAAGAAAATCGCTGCCGGCGGCGCAATGTATGATATGGGCGTATACCACATCACGACCATTCTATATCTGCTCAAAAATCCCCGGGTGCTGCGTATCTCCGGCAAGACTTACCAGGAGACGGATATGGATCCCGTGCGCCGGGCGCAAAGTGGGTATGATGTTGAGGAACTCGGGGTGGGGTTCGTCAGGCTGGAGCACGGGATCACACTGGACATCATTGAGGCATGGGCTATTCACCTGGATGGCTTTGAGGGTTCTTACATTGTGGGTACTCATGGTGGCATACGGCTGGAGCCTTTCGGCTTCTTTTACAACGTGGGCGATCTCGAGTTCAACTGCACGGTGGACCTGGGGGCATTCGACTGGCGTCTACACTCCTTGCGAGAAAACGCCGATGCATACGATCACCCTCAGAACCACTGGGTCGCCGCTTTGCAGGGACGGGTCGAGCTGCTACCCATCGCCGAGATTGCCCTGAACACTATGCTTATCTCGGAAGGCATCTATCTTTCCGACAGGCTGGGCCGCGAGGTGACGGCCGACGAGGTTGAGGCTATGTCACAATCAACTGCGGTACAGCTCGATTGAGAGTGCCCCAACGCAGATAACTGAGGGAGGTATCAGTGGTCGCTACAAGCATAAAAAGAAGAAAAGGCTTCACTTTATCGCGTCGGGAGGCGATGTGGGCTTATCTGCTTATCAGCCCATGGCTGCTCGGTTTTGTCTGGCTCACTGCCGGCCCTATGATCGCTTCGGCGGTGCTTTCCTTCACCGAGTACGATGTCATCAACCCGCCCCGCTTTGTCGGTCTGGGCAACTGGATATATATGTTCACTGCCGATCCTCTGTTCTGGCACTCACTCAAGGTTACACTGACGTACGCAATTGTCGCTATTCCCCTCGGTCTGGTACTGGGGTTGGCGCTGGCGCTGCTGTTGAATACTAAAATACCGGCTATTGCCGTGTGGCGCACAATCTATTACATGCCTTCAGTCGTCTCAGGTGTGGCTGTGGCTGTGCTATGGAGCTACATATTCAATCCCCGCTTTGGCATTCTCAACTGGCTGTTGAGCATAGTGGGTATCAAAGGACCGGGCTGGCTGGGCAGCACCCAGTGGGCGTTGCCGGCTTTGATCATTATGAGCCTGTGGAGCGTGGGTGGCGGGATGATCATTTATCTGGCCGGGCTTCAGAGTATCCCCACCACTTTATACGAGGCAGCCACGATTGACGGTGCGGGATCCTGGCAGCGCTTCTGGCGCATTACCCTCCCTCTGATCACCCCTATCATCTTCTACAATCTGGTGATCGGTATCATCGGCACCTTCCAATACTTTGTTAATGCTTACGTGATGACCAACGGAGGGCCTGCCAACGCCACGCTGTTTTACAACCTCTATCTATACAGAAACACCTTCCGCTGGAGCCGCCTTGGCTTTGGCTCGGCAATGGCCTGGTTCCTGCTCTTCATTGTGCTGATAATGACGCTGTTGGTCTTCAAAAGCTCAGCGATGTGGGTTTATTACGAGGGAGAACTGAAGAGGGAATAGGAAAAAATGGCCAAGCTGACCTGGCAAAGCATCAAGCTACAAAGAATAGTGGGGCAAATTGTAGTAATAACCATCCTGAGTATCGGTGCCATCGTGGTGCTGATGCCCCTGGTCTGGATGCTCTCCACATCGTTGAAGACGACCTCCACCTCCACCGAGTTTCCGCCCAAGTGGATTCCCCTGGACGCGAAGAAGGTCACGATTGGCGACCGGGAGTATTTTGTCTATTCCATCCCGGTTGAAGGGAAGATACGCGAGCTGGCGCTGTTCCAGAAAAGGGGGCCGGTAGGGATATTCGTTAACCCGGATAACCTGGAGGAACGTTATGAAATCGAAGTCCAGAAGGGCGAGCGCGTTTATGAGGTCAAGTTCCACTGGGAGAACTATCCCGAGGCACTGAAGACGGTGCCGTTTGGTACCTATATATGGAACTCCGTCATCTACGTGGTGGTCACAACAATAGGAACAGTGGTCTCCTGCACTATCGTGGCCTACGGTTTCGCCCGTTTCCGTGCCAGAGGGCTTGATATTCTGTTCCTCTTACTCCTGGCAACGATTATGTTGCCCCCGCAGGTGACCCTGATCCCGCAGTTTGTGCTGTTTACCAAGTTTGGATGGTACGACACGCTCTACCCTCTGCTCGTGCCAGCCTTCTTTGCCAATGCATGGAATGTTTTCCTGCTCCGCCAGTACTTTATGACCATCCCCCTGGAGCTGGACGATGCGGCACGTATTGACGGTTGTGGACCGCTGGGTATCTTGTGGTATGTTATCCTGCCTCAATCTTTCCCTGCGCTGGCCACAGTAGCCATCTTTCACAGTCTGTGGGCCTGGAACGACTTTTTCTATCCTCTGATCTATTTGCAGAGCAAGGAAAAGTGGACTGTCTCGATAGGGCTGCAGCAGTTCAACTCGATTTATAGCCGAAACCTTCCCGGCCTGATGGCCGCCTCTACTATGACGCTGTTACCCACAGTGGTGATCTTCTTCGTCGCTCAGAGGCTGTTTATTCAGGGCGTGGTGATTTCTGGGATCAAAGGGTGATATGGAATGTTCAAACCGGGGATACAGCGGGCTGTAATCGGCATGCTTGTCCTGCTGCTGTGCGCCGGGTCGCTCCCGGCGCAGGCACATGTGGCGGCGGTTGATGTGGAGCGCTTCTCACACCTGGGGGCACATCTGTATCAGTGGGGTTATCAGCCCCCAGAACAATACTATGCCGAAAGGCTGCGTGAGTACGAGGCGCAGGGATACCAGCCGGCGTCTGGTGTCAGAATAGACCTGCCTGCAATCAACTACTCTGCGCAGCATAATGCCAGGCTTGAGGAGCTGAGTGATGTCGGAGGGCGCGCCGAGACCGTACTGGCCTGGTGGGAAGGTGACGAAGAGGGGTGGGTTGAGTGGACTTTCAACGTACCACAGACCGGGCTGTATAACCTGGCGCTGGAATACTATCCCCTGGAGGGAAAACGGGCCTCGATCCAAAGGGGGCTCCAGATTGATGGCAGATATCCATTTATGGAAGCGCGCCGTCTCGTTTTCGAGCGCACCTGGCAGGATGCTCATCCGCCTGTGCGCGATAACCAGGGCAACGACATCCGCCCTTCGCAACGCGAGGCGCCACGCTGGCGTTTCCAGCTCTTCGAGGATGCGCTGGCGATGTACCGTGAGCCGTACCTGTTTTACCTTGAAGCCGGTATCCACACCGTCCGCCTGGGGATGATCCGTGAGCCGATGGCCATCGCGCGCATCACCCTGCTTGCCCCGCCAGAGGTCCCACCTTACAAGGCTGTAAAAGCCCGCTACGAAGAGGCCGGCTACAGGCCCGCCCGGGATGTGATGCTCGTCATCGAGGGAGAGGAAGCGCTCTACAAATCTACTCCAACCCTCACCCGCAATTATAGCCCCGACCCCTCGGCCTATCCTCCTGCGGAGGGAAACTTTCGACTGAACGTGTTCGGGGGGTGGCGCTGGCGCAGGCCGGCCGAGCGTGCCGCCTGGCGCTTCACCGTGCCCCAGGACGGCCTCTACAAGATTGGCATTAAGTTCTGGCATGGAGACTGGACCCATATGCCCGTGTTCCGTGCCCTCACCATTGACGGCGAATACCCCTTCGACGAGGCACGGGAACTGGCCTTCCCCTACGACTGGAACTGGCAACTCCGTACACTCTCAGACCCGGAAACCGGGGAGCCGTATCTTTTCTACCTTACAGCGGGCGAGCACGAATTGGAAATGCGCTCCGTGGTGGGTCCGGTGGCCGAAACCGTGCGCACCATCGAAGGGGTCACGCGGGAAATGTCGGACCTGGCCCGTCGCGTGATCCTGCTCACCGGTTCGGAGCCGGACCCGCTGATGGAATGGGATATGGAGAAAGAGATCCCCGATCTGGTGCCGCGCCTGCTGGCTATGGCCGGGGCATTGGAGCGGGAAGCTCAACGCCTGACCGAGATCGCAGGGCGTCGCCCCAACAGCGCAAACACGCTCATCGAGACAGCCTATCAGTTGCGCAATATGGCAGCCAAACCAGACACTGTGCCCAACCGCCTGCTTCAGCTCAGCGAAACCCAGTCCATGCTCGGCTACTGGGCGCTGGACCTGCAGGAGGGGATGTTCGAAGTGGATAGTATTATCATCGCTTCTCCAGAGATGCCCATGCCTCCTGGGGATGCAGGTCTGCTGGCTGATCTGCGCCTGACGCTCATCAATCTCATAGCTTCCTTCCGCAAAGAGTACACCGTCATCGGCAACGTCTACGACAAAGATAAGGTCGGCGATGCAGTCGTGCTGGAAGTGTGGATGGCGCGCGGTCAGGAATGGGGCAAGATCGTCAAAGAACTGATTGAGGAGACTTTCACACCCCAGACCGGCATCCTGGTCAACCTCCACATTGTGCCACCAGGCTCGCTGGGCGCAGGTGATATGAGCGTGCTCTTGCTCGCTGCCACGGCGGGTAAAGCACCGGATGTGGCCTGTTCGGTCAATCCCAACCTGCCTGTTGAGTTTGCCATCCGCAATGCCCTGGTACCACTGAACCAGTTCGAGGGGTATGAGGAGGCGGTCACTCGCTTCCGGCCTGGGGCCTTGATTCCCTACGAGTATCGTGGCAACGTCTATGCCTTCCCTGAAACGCAGAACTTCAATATGCTGTTTTACCGCACCGACATCCTGGAAGCACTGGGGTTGGAGCCACCCCAGACCTGGGAAGAGCTGTATGATATGATGTGGGTGCTGCATCAGCACGGCTTCGACTTCTATTACCCACCTGGTCCGGATGGTCTGACCCCCTTCCTCTTCCAACATGGAGGTGATTATTACACAGAGGATGGGTTACGCTCGGCACTGGACCGGCCGGAAGGGCTGCTTGCCTTCAAGGAATGGACAGCACTGTACACCAACTACCACATTCCCAAGTATGCGGATTTCTTCAACCGCTTCAAGACAGGTGAGATACCTATCGGTATTGCCGATTACTGGACCTATATCCTGCTCTCCACAGCAGCCCGTGAATTGATGGGACGCTGGCAAATGTCGCCCATCCCGGGTGTTCGCATGCCGGACGGCACCATTAACCGCTCCACCGGCGGCTCGGGCAATGCGGTGGTGATCTTCAAACAATCAAAGCATCCCAAAGAGGCGTGGGAGTTCGTCAAGTGGTGGACCTCCACCGAGACCCAGTTGCGCTACGGGATCGAACTGGAGGCTCTCCTGGGGGTCGAGGCACGCTGGAACACGGCCAATGTCGAGGCCCTGAGGGGACAGCCCTGGCCGCGCCAGGATATCGAGGCAGTTATGGAACAGTGGCAATGGTTCCGTGAGCGGCCTGTCGTGCTGGGAGGTTATTTCACCCCGCGCCACGTGGATAACGCCTGGAACAAAGTGGTCCTCCAGGGTGCCAACGAGCGCGAGGCACTTGAAGAGGCGATCAAACTGATTAACCGCGAGTTGCGCAAGAAGCAGGAAGAATTTGGGATCGTCCAGTAGACCATCCGGAATTCATTGCGCGCCCTTGCGGCGCTGTTAGAGGTGACTGTCACCTCACCTTGGGAATAAAGGGCGACCAATGATCTTTGGTTAAAAGGGTGACTTTCGGTCACTGCTGAGCAGTTACGCTGGACGGTATGGTTTCATTACCCCCCGGCCAGAGAAGGAGAGAGTGGAGCTATCACGATGAAAGGTTTGAACCGGCGCTGGCAGGCAATCCGGTATGCATGGCACGAATACCACACGATGTACCTGTTTATGCTACCTTTCACCCTGCTTTTTGTGGTATTCGTCGTTGCGCCGGTGCTGACAGCAGCTTATCTCAGTTTCACTTACTTCAACGTTTTGGAGCCACCGCGTTGGATCGGACTCTCCAATTATCGGCTGCTTTTTGTAGAGGATGACATCTTCTACCAGCACGCCCTCAAAAACACCTTCATATTTGCCATCATCACCGGACCACTGGGATACGTCATCTCCTTCACGCTTGCCTGGTTTATCAACCGCCTGCGTTTCCGCCAACTGTATACGCTGGCTTTTTATACCCCATCCATAATCAGTGCCATCGCGATGTCGGTGATCTGGCTCTACTTCTTCGCAAACGACCGCTACGGGCTGCTGAACTACCTGCTTATGGAAATTGGCCTGATCACCGAGCCGGTAGCCTGGCTGCGGGAGCAGTCCACCATCTTACCGGTCATTATGATCGTCTCGCTCTGGATGAGCATGGGCACCGGTTTCCTCGTCTTCCTTGCAGGTCTCCAGGACGTGCCCCTTGAGTTGTACGAGGCCGGGATGGTAGACGGTATCCGCAATGCTCTGCAGGAAGTATTTTACATCACCTTACCGGTGATGCGCCCTCAGTTGCTGTTCGGTGCGGTTATGGCGATTGTTAACTCGTTCGCTGTGTTCGGGATCGCGGCGCAGATAGCCGGCCTGCCCAGTCCGCTGTATGCTGGCCACACTATTGTTGCCCACCTGTATGACTACGGCTTCATCCGCTTCGAGATGGGATACGCTGCGGCTATCGCTGTGGTACTGTTCTTACTCACGTTCGTCCTGGGTCGCGTGGCGATGCGGATCTTTAGTGAAAGGTAGCTTCAAGGAGTGTGCGCGATGAGGCAAAAGTATCAGGCAGGACGCCGCCGACAGGCCACCAAACTGGAATATATAGTGCTCACCATTCTGGCGCTGATAACCATGCTGCCTATCGTTTACATGGTCTCTACGGCCTTCAAACCGCTGGAGGAGATGTTTCTCTACCCGCCACGTTTCTTTGTGCGTCATCCCACGCTGCGCAATTTTGCCGAACTGCTGATCGCGATGGATGCGCTCTCGGTGCCTTTTGCACGCTATCTGTTTAACAGTCTGTTCGTCACGGTGGCTACAGTGGTCCTTGGTGTGATCCTCAGCAGCATGGCGGCTTATCCGCTGGCCAAATATCCGCGGATGCCAGGCAATAAGCTATTCTTCTCTCTCGTCGTTTCGACTCTGATGTTCGCGCCAGAAGTCACCCAAATCCCCCGCTATCTTATCGTGGACCGCTTGGGATTGATTGATACCTACGCGGCGCTTATCCTGCCGGTAATTGCAGGCTCGTATGGCCTGTTCCTGATGAAGCAGTTTATGGAGCAGATACCTGTCGAGCTGATCGAGGCGGCCAAAATAGATGGTGCGGGTGAGTGGCAGGTCTTCTGGCGTGTGGTGATGCCCCTGGTACGCCCGGCCTGGATTACACTGGTCATATTCTCGTTTATCGGGACATGGAATGACTTTTTCACCCCCCTGATCTTCACACGCAGCGAGCAGATGAAGACACTCCCCTTAGTAATGAGCTCTATCGGCGGGGGACCAGGACAGGTGGCCCGCTGGGGTGCGGTCGCAGCCGCCAGCCTGGTGATCACGATGCCCACTCTGATCCTTTTCGTACTGCTCCAGCGTTATGTGATGGAGACCATGGCCCACTCAGGCATCAAAGCTTAATCACAATGCTTTTCAAATATGGCACCCAGAATAGAGACTTCGGCCGGATTTTCCGCCTGAAGGCTCTATGTCCAGGTGTTATTTGGGATGGTTCATAATTGGTTGATACTCTGAGTTGCGCACTGGATGCTGCCCGATTGAAATCGGCCCGTTTGGGCGCTTCGCGCCGGGCGTCGGCCTGCACCGATGCGCTGGTCGGCACGGGCCGACCTGGCCGCAGTAGGGGCGTGGTAGGGGCGCAGCGCGCTGCGCCCATTTTGGGGGACAGCCCACAGTGTAAACCAGTTTCTAGGAGAAGATAAACCGTCCTGTTATTTGAAGATATTGAGCTTAGAGCCTGTCCGGAAATCGTAACCGATGCATACCTAATGCGTCGGTATAGGCGGCATAGGGATGCCACCTGTGCGGTTTTTCGGATGGATTCTTAGCCAGACCCCATAACGGTGAAGAACAGTTGGACACGTATATGACCAGAGTATTTTCTCACTATAAGTGTTTTGCGGTATGTGCTCTGGTGCTGGGATTTCTGCTCGGTGAAGTTGTTCCAGCCCTGGCCGACGGTCCGCTTATCCCCGGCTATATTATCCGTGACGGGCAACGGGTGCCGGCACCGGCAGGTTATATCTTGAGCGGCGAGATCACCGGCGAAGGGCAACCTTGTGGCCCCTTTAGCAACCCGCAAGACCTTTTTCTCGATCCGGCAACCGGGAACCTGCTGGTGGCCGACACGGGCAACAACCGGATCGTGGTGTTGGACAACAAAGGCCAATACCTGTTCGAGATCGGTAAAGAGGCAGGGCTCAAAGGTCCTCAGGGAGTGTACGTTGATGTAGATGGCAACATCTGGGTCGCCGATACGGAGAACGAGCGGGTTGTGGAATTCACACCTGATGGCACTTTGAAAGCCGAATACCACAAGCCGGTTTCGGACCTGCTGGATGAATATGGCTTCAGGCCCACCAAAATCGTCCTGGATAAGCGCGGGTTTATCTACACTGTTGTCGGCAGCGAAGGCAACCTGGGGATTATGGTTATGGATACCACCGAGCGCTTCCGGGGCTTCTTTGGCCGCACCAGGGTCAAGTTCAACCTGGGGCGTGTGCTGGCCCGTTTCTTCGCTTCCAAAGCCCAGCGTCGTCGTATGCTCCGTGTGCGTCCCGCCCCGATGGGCAATATCCACATTGATGAGCTGGGTTTCATTTACGCCGTCTCGCCGGTACTGACCAGAGATCAGATTCAGCGCCTCAATTCGGTGGGTGAAAACGTTTATGGCGAGATCGGGCTGCGTACGGGAGCCGGCCGGCTCTGGGATAAGCTCAAGGGCAAAGAGGGCCTGCTCTTTGGTGAGGAGGAGATCAAGTGGCGTTGGGACGGCACGCGTGAGATCTCGGTGCCCTATACGGTGGGTTCTATGTTTGTGGATGTGGCGGTGGACGATTTGGGTATCGTCTCCGCACTGGACCAGCAACGTAGCAGGATTTACCAGTATGATCAGGCCGGTAATCTGCTGGTCATTTTCGGAGGCGAAGGGCTACGGGAGGGAGCTTTTTCTCTGCCGGTCAGCATTGTTGCGGGCAAGAAGGGGTATCTCTATGTATTGGACGCCGGTCGTGGCAACATTCAGGTCTTCCGTCCCACTGAGATCACCCGCCTCATCCACGAGGCCAGCCACAAATACTTCAATGGTGAGTACGACGAAGCTGTCAAACTATGGGAGGAGATCTCTCATCACAATACTAATTTCGCACTGGCCCATTCCGGCCTGGGCAAGGCACTGATGCGCCAGGAACGGTTTTTGGAGGCTATGCGAGAGTATCGCTACGCAGAAGACAAAGGTGGCTATTCCGCAGCGTTCCGTGAGTATCGCTATGTATGGCTGCGTCGCCATTTTAACTGGCTGGGCCTGGGTGCGCTCACGCTGCTGGTCAGTAGCGCTGCAGCCATCCACAGGCTGGGTGATGGCTTAAGATGGCTTCTGAGATACCTGCGCGGGTTGCGTGAGCGTAGCGATTTGCGAGCTGTACCCGCTTTACTGTTCCTGGCACTCCTGGTGCGCATGCTTGGACTGAGCATGCTGAGCTTTCACTTTCAAACACAACGTCCTGAGGAGATCAAGCTGCTGTTTGAAGCCGGCAAGGTGCTTATCCCCTGGATTACCTGGTGCATCTCGGCAGTGGCGGTGGCCGAGATCTTTTACGGCGAGGGGACTTTTCGCAACATCGTTATCTCGAGCGCCTGGGATTTATGGCCATATATTGTGCTGACCCTGCCGCTCAGCCTGATGACCAATGCGATCACCCTCGACGAAAAGGTGTTCTACCAGGCAGGAGGATACCTTATGTGGGGGCTCCTGATATGGCAGTTCTTCAACCAGGTCAGGACGCTGCACAACTTCAGCACGGGCAGAGCTATCGTGGTGATGGTGCTGACTTTGATCGGCATGCTCGTCATCTGGGTGCTGCTTGGCCTGGTATATGCCCTTACCAGTGAGGTTGTGCGCTTCATCCAGCAGGTGGCTTTGGAGATATACGTGCGACAGTACTGATACCTGCGCACTTCAGGAAATTGGTGATGAGACAGAGAAACGCTCCCTTCTTGCTGAACCTGTTTATATTGCTCGTGATACTGAGCAGTTGCCAGAGCAGTAGTCTGGAGCCACCACAAGAGACCAGGCCGCGCATCAACCCCCGTGTTGAGTTGCCACCTCCATTGGAGAGTTGGCCATCGCTGGAGGGCCGTCATCCAGATGTGCCCGAAGAGTATGAGCTGGTGGCCGAAAACTCCTGCCTGCGCCTCTACCTCAAAAAAGAAACCTCAGGGCTGATTGTGGAGGACAGGCGCAATGAGAGACTGTGGCATTCTGCTCCTCCGGACCTGAAAGAGGTCAAACTCAGTCAGGCCTGGCGCCGACGGATCGAGTCACCCATCCTCCTTAACTACACTGACGCAGATCGCGGTCGGGCTAACGTCGCCAAGCCTGAGGGCATGCAGGTAGAGTACACGCCTGTAGAAGGGGGGGTACGTGCTCACTATCGCTTCGCTGAAGAGGGATTCGAGCTGAGCGTTTACTACGTTTTGCGAGATGAGTTCCTGGAGGTTACCATCCCGGAGAACGAGGTCGTTGAATACAGCGCCGAGACTAAAAATACCCTTGTCTCGGTAGACGTGCTGGCCTTCCTTGGAGCAACACACGATGGCGAGGACGGCTACATCGTCTTTCCCGATGGGAGTGGGGCCATAATGAGCTTTACGTCCCCTCACCCGGAAGCAGTGCAGGAGATCTCGGTCCCTGTTTATGGGCCAGAGCAGATGCAATTTCAGCGCAGCGGATACACTTATCAGAGTTCAGTTCCCATGCCGTTGTTTGGCCTGGTCAGCGGCAACGCGGCCTTTGCTGCGATCATCACCCAGGGTGATTTTGATGCCCGGGTCGGGGTGGGACGCAGCGGCAAAAGCATTCCTTACAACCATGTCTGGACTACTTTCGTCTACCGCCGACAGGGTAGCTTTTCTCTAACGGGAGGACAGCCGGCCTGGTTATACGAGCCTGCTATGGTGGGCGGTGACCGGCAGGTGCGCTATTATTTCCTGACTGCGGAGAATGCCCATTATACAGGCATTGCTGCTTGTTACCGCAATTTCCTGATCAAAGAGCGAGGAGCCAGACGCATCGCGGGTGATGCACCATTGATGACCCTCTCTTTCTTTATGGGCATAGAGCGCAGGACCTGGTTTATGCGCGAGCTGATCAGGATGACCTCTTTCGCCGATATTCAGAAAATGGTGGCGGAGCTGGAATCGGCCGGAGTCAGACGCGTGGACGTCACCGTATATGGCTGGAACAAAGGAGGGGCCAACTCACGCTATCCGCAGCGCCTGCCGGTAGAAAAGCGATTAGGGGGCGAGGAAGGCCTGCGTGCTCTGGCCAGGTATCTCCATAGCCGCTCTATCCGCCTCTTCCTTGCCGACAATTATATCCTGGCCCTGCCTCGAGGCAGGGGCATCTTCCCCTATGCGGACGCGATCCGGGGCGTGGACGGCCTGCCTGTAGGTGAAGGAGGAACCTATCTCATAAATCCCCAGGTGGCACTGCGCAAATTCGCCGTCCGAGACATCCCGGAAATGGCCCGGCTGGAGGCAGACGGTCTGTGGTTGGAATACTTCGCCAGCCTGGCCTTGCCGGATACCAATGATCGCTACCCCCTCTCCCGTGAGAGTTTCGCGGCTTCATGGATGCAGATCGCTACTCTGGCCCGGGAAAAGCTCGGCGTGGTAGCAATGCAAGGCGACAACAGTTATGCCGTTCCCTACACCGACAGGCTGGACTATGTGCAACTGGACAGCACTCACTACGATCTGTTCGATGAGACTATACCACTTTATCAGATCGCAGTCCATGGTCTGGTCCTCTATAGTGGCCAGCCATATAATCTTATGAACGATGGCCAGCGCACGTTCTTACGCCATATCGAGTACGGAGCCATACCCAATTTCATACTCACTCAGGAAAGTTCGGCGCTGCTCACCAGAACCTCTGCGAACTGGCTATGGAGTTCCCAGTATGACTTCTGGCGTCCCGAAATCATCCGCCAGTACCAGGCGATGGAAAAGTTATCCCACGTGATCAATCAACTCATCGTCTCTCATACCCGGCTGGCGCATAATGTCTACCAGACGACCTACGAGGACGGGACGCGTGTGATAGTTAACTACAACGAGCAACCTTATGTGTCAGGGGCACTCACGGTGCCTGCGCTCGACTTTGTAGTCCTGCAAGGAGGCAAGTAGATGCGTATAACCCTCAGGACATATTACGCTCTGACAGGCTATGGATTTATCGCTCTGTGGCTGGTGGGGTTCTCTGTGTTCATGCTGATTCCCCTGATTCGTAATGGCATATGGAGCCTGACGGATATCAGCATGAAAAACGTCAGCGAGCCGCTGAATTTCATCGGCCTGGATAATTACGTGGAAGCTTTCACCATTGATATCGAATTTGTACCCTACCTGATGGAGACCTTTCGCAATCTGGTGATTGATGTGCCGGTCATCCTGGCATTTTCGCTGGCAGTGGCGTTGCTGGCTATGCAAAATGTGCCGGGCGGGATGTTGTTCCGGGCTATCTTTTTCCTGCCGGTCGTGATCGGCTCGGCTGCAGTGATCGGCCGGTTGTTCAGCATGTCCGGTGGTCAGTTGGTATTATTTAGAGGGGAGGGGGCTCAGCACTTTCTCCAGATTTACCTGGGAGAGCGTCTGCCAGACTTTATGCAATTCCTCAATCGTTCTATTTTTGTGCTTTGGCGCTCGGGGGTACAGATTCTGATCTTCATCGCTGGCCTGAAAAGCATTGATCCTGCGCTATATGAGGCAGCGGAGGTGGACGGCGCCTCGCCGTGGAGCAGGTTCTGGAAGGTCACCCTGCCTATGCTCTCGCCGGTGATGCTCGTCAACATCGTTTACACGATTATTGATTCCTTCACAGACTATTTCAACCGTGTCTTGTGGTACATTCGTCTGGTTTCGTTCCGCACTTCGCTGCGGCTGGGATATCCTTCGGCGCTGGGCTTCATCTACTTTTTCCTCATCTTTGTGTTGGTGATCATCGTCTTTACCGTCGTCGGCCGGGTCACATTCTACAGGGGGGAGAGATGACCCACATACTGTGGTTTCTACGCAGAAGAGTGGGCCGGGTATTGCTCCGGGGATTGATTTTCCTGCTGCTTATTGATACCGCTTTTATCTTCCTGATGCCGCTGCTGCGTATGCTCTCGACCTCAGTGATGCACGTGATGGACCTGTACGATCCCACGGTGGTGTGGATTCCGCGCCGATGGAGCTGGGAGAACTACAGGCTGGTGTTCCAGGCTCTGAAGTATCCCCTCTCTTTCAAAAATACGCTGCTGCTGGCGGGAGTTGCGGCTATATTGCAGACCCTCTCCTGTGCTATTGCAGGGTATGGATTTGCCCGCTTCCAGTTCCCCGGTCGGGACAAGTTGTTCCTGCTGGTGCTTTTCGCCATGATCGTACCGCCACACGCGATCTTCATCCAGCTTTTCATTCTCTTCAAATCGCTCCCCTCTCCTGGCTTCATCGCTTCCAGCAAAAACTGGCTGGACACCTACCTCCCCTTTTACGTGCCTGAGGCAATGGGGATGGGATTGCGTGGCGCGCTATTCGTTTTTATCTTCCGCCAGTTCTTCAAAGGGATGCCCTGGGAGCTGGAAGACGCAGCGCTGATTGATGGGGCAGGCCCGTTCCGCGTCTTCCTGAACATTATGCTTCCTTCAGCTCAGCCAGCTATTGTAGTGGTTTTCCTCTTTTCCTTTGTCTGGCACTGGAACGATAGCCTGCAACCGGCCATCTTCCTCAGCCGGCCGGAACTGTTCGTGATGACGCAGCGCCTGGCAGAGGTGGAGGCTGCGCTGGCCGATATGCGTTACCGTGCCATGTGGGGCACAGGGGCGATTATGACAGCAGCAGTGTTGACCATCGCACCGTTACTGGTGCTCTACGTACTGGCACAACGTTATTTCGTCGAAAGCATCGAACGGACGGGGCTGATCGGGTAAGTGGCCACTACGGGAATGGCTCACTATGGTTCGGCCTCACAAAAAGACCAGGCCCGCAGGTGCGGGCCTGGTTGCATAAAAGCTCCCTAAAGGGACAGCCTGCGTGCCATCTCAAAACCGGCCCGTCCGTTGTGGTAGGGGCACTTCCATGGGCCGATTTTGTACTGATCGGGGTCCGCAGGATAGTCCGGGTAAGGTGTCCCCTCGCGGGTTAACTTGTAGAACCACTCCCCATAAGTCCGATCAATCACCCTGCGCTCGATGTAATCCCAGCACCTGTACGAGGCATCGAAGAAGTGTTCCTGCGAGGACAACTGGAAGGCATTGTAGAAGCCGACTACCGCCTCAGCCTGGGGCCACCAGTGCTTATCCGCATTGACGATGCCGGTGGGATCGGCCTCGTAGAACAGGCTGCCGTCTGCGTCCAGGCCATACTCGTACACCGCCTGGGCAAGCCTGAGAGCAGCCGCCTGCGCGCGGGCCAGCAGTACCGGGTCTCCCAGCACCTCCGCGGCTTCGGTCAGAAGCCAGCTTCCCTCAATATCGTGGCCAAAAGAGATATGATCGGATAGCGGTTGCCAGTGTTCGTCAAAGAACAGCATGAAATGATCGTAGGGTGTATAGGCGATCACTCGCTCTAACATCACTTCCACCAGTTCCCTCAGGCTGCGCCTCAGGTCAGCGTTCTCCCACACACGGAGGAGGTTGGTATAGGCTTCCATAACGTGTAACATTGTATTCATAGATTTGAGGGCATTGAGGTCCTTATCGCTCAGGCGCATATCATCCAACGGTTGCCAGCGCCGGTCGCGGGACTCGAAATATCCACCGTTCACCCGGTCATGGCTGTAAGTCTCGATACAGCGAAACAGTTCCACAGCATGCTCCAGGCTCGCTTCGCTCCGGGTGGCACGGTAATATTCCGCCAACCCGTAGAGGGCAAAGGCCTGGGCGTAAATCTGTTTGCGGTCGCTGACGACGTTGCCCTGGTAATCCACTGCCCAGAAAACGCCCGAGCATTCCCTGTCCCAGAAGCGTCGGAGCAGCTCATCGAAGGCCCTGGTGGCCATTTGCAGGTAAGCCTCTCCTCCATATAAACGGCAGGCAGCGGAGAATGTCCACAGGATGCGGGAACACAGGACGGAGGAACGGGGAACCTCGTTATAAACGCGCAGATCATTGGTGATAAGCCCGTAGAAGCCGCCGTGTTCCCGGTCAGGCGCGTGTGTGATCCAAAACGGCAGGATGTTGTTGAGTATCTCGTTTTCGATCCGTTGTTTGAATTCGAGCCTGAGTTCAGGACTGATGGTCATTTTAAACCTCCGGAGATTCAGGTAATAACGCATGATGGCAAAAGTGACACGTGGGGCAGGCTTTCTAGCCTGCCAGCAGCCTGGAAAGACCGCTCCACGGTGCGGCTTTTGCCACAATGCGTAATAACGGTGCTCTGGCAGCCCAGGTAGGAGCCTGTCCGGAAACCGTCACCGACGCATCCCTATGCGTCGGTATAGGCGGCATAGGGATGCCGCCTGTACGGCTTTTCGGATAGGTTCTGAGAGCCGCGAACGGGTATATGTTGCCACAAAAGCCGGTTTATAGCAAGCGGCTCCCGGCCTCATAAATTCCAGCGGAGCGAGTAGCCTGGAGTGCCCCTTGACACCTTTACCGTACCGGGTTATCATACCCACACTATGTTCGAACAACTGGGTCTCTTCACCCACTCGACCTTCTCCAGGCCCTACACGGTGAGCCAGCTCACTGCCTTCATCCGCCGCCTGATCGAGGATGAGCCTGAACTGGGCGATCTGTGGGTCGAGGGGGAGGTATCCAACTTCAGCCGTGCCCCCTCTGGCCATTATTACTTCACGCTCAAGGACAATGCCGCCCAGATCAGTTGCGTGATGTGGCGCAGTGTAGCCCAGGGGCAAGACTATTTGCCTGCTGGGGGCGCACTGGTGGTGGTACATGGGCGGGTAGGGGTTTATGAAGCCGGCGGCCGCTATCAACTTTATGTAGATCGCCTGCAGCCCTCAGGTATAGGCGATCTTTACCGGCAATTCGAGCGCCTCAAGGCAAAATTGGAGGCAGAGGGATTGTTCGCACCGGAGCGCAAGCGCCCTCTCCCGGCCATGCCTCGCTGTATTGGGGTCGTCACCTCCCCGGCTGCTGCCGCGCTGCGAGACATTATCAACGTGCTCAGCCGACGCTATCCGCTCGCCGAATTGCTGCTGGCGCCAACCCAGGTGCAGGGCGAGGCTGCGCCAGCGCAAATCGTGGCAGCATTGGAGGCGCTCAACACCCGCCAGGATGTGGATGTCATCATTGTGGCACGCGGCGGTGGCAGTCTGGAGGACCTGTGGGCTTTTAATGATGAACGTGTGGCGCGGGCCATCGCTGCCTCCCGGATACCCGTCGTGTGCGGTGTGGGTCACGAGACCGACTTCAGCCTGGCCGATTTCGCAGCCGATGTGCGGGCACCTACCCCCTCCGCGGCAGCCGAGCTGGTCGCCCCGGACTGCGCCGCGCTCCGTGCGCAGGTGAGAAGACTTTCAGCCACGCTGACACGTGCGCTGCTCAGGGACATTCGCGGTCGGCGTGCGAAACTGGAGCATCAGGAACGCGCGCTCAGACATCTTTCGCCTCTTGCCCAACTGGCCCAGGCCAGACAGCGTATAGATGAATTGTGCAGCCGTGCCGGAGCCGCGCTGCGTCATCAACTCGCTCTGCGCCGCGAGCAGGTGGCAGGACTGGCCGGTAGACTGGCCGGGGTCAGTCCCCTTGGGACACTGGAACGTGGCTATGCCATCGTGCTCCGTAAAGAGACGCGGAGCCTGGTGCGATCAGTTACCACCGTCGGCGCCGGTGACTTGCTGACGGTACGTCTTTTTGATGGCGAGTTCGAGGCAGAGGCACTCCCGAGGGATGAGTAACCATGCTCGCTGGGGAAAAGCCTGTGCATTACAAACGTTATCCGTTGGCTGAAGCTGTGCAGGCTGCGTACCTGGCCGGTGAGGAGGACGAGACACTTGAGCCATTGGTCCTTGTGGACGGTAACGGGTATCCCGTCGGTCGTATTGGCGACGGTGATTATGTGATCTTTTACGACATTCGAGGCGAGCGAGAGGTCGAGCTGACCAGTGCCTTCGTGGCTCGGGACTTTCCCCACTTTCCCCGCCAGCCCATACACACCCACTTTGTGACCATGATCGAGTACGCCGAAGGGCTGGTCGAGCATGTGGCCTTCCCTCCCGTGCGAGAAGTGCGTAACACGCTCAGCGAAGTGGTCAGCGCTCACGGACTCAGGCAGCTCAAAATTTCCGAGTCGGAAAAGGCCATCCATGTACGCTATTTCCTCAATGGCAAACGTGAGAGGCCCTTCCCGGGCGAATCCTTTGTCGTCGTCCCCTCCCCCGAGGTGGAAAACTACGCTTTGCGGCCGGAGATGAACGCCCAGGCCTTGGCCCGGGCGACTGTTGAAGCATTGCGCGACCCGCAGGTAAACCTGATCGTGGTCAATTTTTGCAATATTGATGTGGTGGGACATATCGAGGATCGGGAAGCGGTTTTGCGTGCAGTGGCCGAGGTGGACCGGCGTATTGGAGAAGTGGTCACTGCAGCGCTGGCCCATGGCGTGACTACTATCGTCACCGCCGACCACGGCACGGTGGAAAAGTGGCTCTACCCTGAAGGGACAGTGGATACCGGTCACACTGACAGTCCGGTGCCGTTCATACTGATTGACCCGGCGTTGCGTAACGTGATCCTGCGCAAAGACGGCGCTTTGACCGATGTGGCCCCTACCATATTACAACTGTTGAATCTGCCACAGCCGCAAGAGATGACGGGAAACAGTTTGCTGAGTGATGAGGTTCCATCTCAGAGGAGACGGCTGCTTCTGGTCATAGCCGATGGCTGGGGGGTGCGCGATGATGCCTACGGGAACATGATCCTGGAGGCCCAAACGCCGGTGATGGAGCGCCTGCAGCGCGAGTGGCCGACCACGCGGCTCCAGGCGGCTGGCGAGGCGGTGGGGCTGCCGGCCGGCACCGTGGGCAATTCCGAGGCTGGCCACATCCATATCGGAGCGGGGCGGCGTATTCTATCCGATCGGGTGCGCATAGACGGGGCTATTGCGGATGGCTCTTTCTTTGACAACGAGGCCTTTCGCTGGGCTATGGATGGCGCCAGAAAAGATGGCAGGCGATTGCATCTGTTGGGCATCATCTCGTTCTACAGCTCGCATGGCTCGCTCCACCACCTCACAGCGTTGATGAAGATGGCGCACGCAGCGGGAGTCCCGGAAGTCTACATCCACGGCATGCTGGGGCGGAGAGGAGAGCGCCCCGGAAGCGGCGCGATCTATACCAGGCAGATCGAGCAAGAGGCAGAGCGGCTGGGCGGTGGCATGAGGCTCGTTTCGATCATTGGCCGCTTCTGGAGCCTCGATCGGGAGGGGAACTGGGAGCGTATCGAGAAGACTTACCGCTTGCTGGTGGAGGGGCGGGGGCGGCCAGTAAAGTGGTAGTTTTTCGCAGGCCGTGCCATACAGGATCGGGTAATGCCGGATGTGTCAGGAAGTTTAAGTAACCTGGCCCGGGAACTTGGTTTCGACCTGGTGGGCGTATCGCCGCCGCAGCCACCACCGCAGGCCATACAGGCCTACCGGCAGTGGATCGCCGCAGGTTACCACGGCGAGATGTCCTACCTGGCCCGCCCTGATCGCGTGGCCAGAAGGGAAGACCCGACAATTATCCTGCCAGGAGTCCGCGCCGTCATCTGTGTGGCCGTGAATTATTACCCCGGCCCTCCTCCGGCAGCCCCGGCGGATGGCCCGGTCCACGGCCGCATCTCCGATTACGCCTGGGGGCGGGATTACCATACCTGGATGCTCCCTCGCCTGGAGGAACTGGCTGCTTTTGTCCGTCGTGAGGCCGGAGCCTCCCGAACCAAAGTCTACACTGACACCGGTCCCATCTTAGAGCGGGCAATGGCCTTCCAGGCTGGACTGGGCTTCATCGGCAAGAACACCTGCCTGATCCATCCTGGCTTTGGTTCCCGGCTCTTCCTGGGCGAAGTCCTGGTTGACGTCGAGCTGCCGTACACCGGCCCACCTCTGTCCTCTCGTTGTGGCACGTGCACCCGTTGTCTGGATGCCTGTCCCACAGGCGCACTGGTCGCCCCGTATGTGCTGGATGCCCGTCGTTGCATCTCTTACCTGACCATCGAGCTGAAAGGCGACATCCCCCCTGAGCTGCAGCCTGCCATGGGTAACCGGGTCTACGGTTGCGATCTTTGCCAGGAAGTGTGCCCCTGGCAGCGCTTTGCCAGGCCGACCGCCGTGCCCGATTTCCGTCCGGACAGCCCGGACCGGGCAATGCCGTCCCTGGAAGACCTGCTCTCGCTGGACGAGAATGGATTCGAAGCGCGATTCCGTGGTACGCCCATTGCCCGCATTGGACTGGAGCGTCTCCGCCGCAACGTCCTGGCCGTCCTGGGGAGCTTATCATGCCTGGCATAATCTCTGCTGTGCAACCCGACAGCCTGGCCGCGCGGGTGGGCCTGCGCCCCGGCGATGAACTCCTCGCGATCAATGGCCACTCCCTCCGGGATGTTATTGACGTACAGTTCTACGGAGCGGAAGAGCAGCTCACCCTGCTGGCACGGCGGGGAGCGGAGAAACTGACCTTGCAGGCATACCGTCGCTACGGTGAACCGTTGGGACTGGAGTTCACCAGCCCCACCTTTGACATCAGCGTGCGTCTTTGCAACAACCGTTGTTCCTTCTGCTTTGTCTCCCAGATGCCGCCAGGCCTGCGTGACTCCCTGTACGTTAAAGACGATGACTACCGTCACTCCTTCCTCTTCGGAAACTACATTACTCTCACCAATCTGACGGAGGAGGATTGGGCACGCATTGAGGAACAGCACCTCAGTCCCCTGTACATCTCTGTGCACGCCACGGAACCCGACCTGCGGCGCCGCCTCCTGCGTAACCCTGGAGCTCCAGACATAATGGCACAACTGCGCCTGCTTGAGGACATAGGGATCGAGGTCCACACCCAACTGGTGCTGCTGCCCGGGCTGAACGACGGCCCTCACCTGGACCGTTCCATCAGCGACCTGGGAAGTCTGTATCCAGCAGTTCGCTCCATCAGTATTGTGCCGGTGGGGTTGACGAAGTACCACCGTGGTGGATTTCGGCCATACACCAGCGCGGAGATGCGGCGGGTTTGGGAACAGGTGACATTCTGGCAGCAGCGTTTGCGGCAGCGGTTGGGAGTAAGCTTCGCCTACCTGGCTGACGAATGGTATCTCAGACTGGGAGAGAACGTCCCCCACCAGGCAGCTTACGACGGTCTGGACCTGCGGGAGAACGGAGTGGGGTTAACGAGGACTTTGCTGGACGACTGGTCTCAGACCAGCAAGGCGCTGGCCGCGTTGGGCGCTTCTCAGACGTGGGTAACCGGGACGTTGGCCGCGCCACTCCTGGAAAGGCTGGCGAGACGTTTCGCACGTCACACCGGCGTCGCAGTTAAGGTTGTGCCTGTCCCCAACCATTTCTTCGGCCCGACAGTGAGTGTAGCCGGGCTGCTCACAGGGCAGGATGTGATCACCCGACTCAGGGAAGATTCCTCTCAAGGAATCGTCGTGCTGCCAGCGGTGATGTTCCGTGGCCCGGAAGGGCGATCGCTGGACGAAATGAGGCCGGAGGAG
Source organism: Anaerolineae bacterium (assembly GCA_034435075.1). Classification (GTDB taxonomy): domain Bacteria; phylum Chloroflexota; class Anaerolineae; order B4-G1; family B4-G1; genus JAOAAG01. Next base: position 3,265 of record DAOTYA010000253.1, on the reverse strand, counting down.
ATTGCCAGAGCACTGGAGCGGCCGGTCGTCGCATTTTGAGCTGTGGCCGCTCATTGCCCAATGCTCTTCGCGTTGATATTCTGATGCCCACACTCACTGTTGGCCTGCTCTCAGACACTCACATCCCCTACAGAATGAAGCGGCTGCCTCGGGCCGCACTCGAGGCGTTGTCAGGATGTGACGTGATCCTGCACGCCGGCGACGTTGACGATCCGGCGGCTCTGGAGCCGCTGCGGGCGATCGCGCCGGTCTATGCTGTGCGTGGCAATTTTCATGTTATGGACTTCTCGGATGGCGGCGCGACGTTGCCGGCAGTGATCGAGCTGGAGCTGGCGGGGGTACGCATTGTGCTGGTGCACGGCCATCGGCCCGGGTTCATCGGCTTCTGGCTCAAAGGATTGTACCTGGTGGCATTGCGACTGCGGTTGACCGACAACAGCACGCTGAATCAGCTTGCCGCCCGCCGGCTGGCCCGTCTCTATCCGCAGGCCGATGTAATCGTCTTCGGTCACATGCACAAGCCGCACATCGAGCGGATCGGCCACACGCTTCTGATCAACCCTGGTGCCGTTTGCCCCTCACGCTGGAACGAGTCCACAGTAGCGCGATTGAGCCTGGGCAAAGATGGACCTGCAGTGGAGGTGCTCGCGCTTGAACTTGAGACAGACTCCTGAGCTTGCGACGAGGGGTGCCCGTCATATTTTTGCATCCTCTGGCTCGGGCCGGTCTTCAGACCACGCCCGACGCCGCACGACCGGCCGCAGTGTAGGGCAACTGCTCGCAGTTGCCCTACAACTGACGTCGCCACGGCCAGCCATAGCCTGCTCTCCCTCCCTCCTCGCGCAAAAAAGCGACGGACACCCTGCGACGGAGGCGTAATTTGACCAGAATCGCGTTATCTGGTATACTTTTGGTGGTAAGCCGGAGTGGCGGAACAGGCAGACGCGCGCGACTCAAAATCGCGTGGGCTTGACCCATGTGGGTTCGATTCCCACCTCCGGCATTACAACCGACCGCGGCGTAAGGGCGGCAATACGTCCAAACACGCCGCGTTTTTCTTAGAACCTATCCGAAAAACCGTATAAGCGGCATCCCTATGCCGCTTATACCGACACATAGGGGTGCGTCGGTTACGTTTTTCGGATAGACAGTCAGGGTTGCGAGGGTAATTGTCTGGGCGCAGGACATTCTTGACAATAGCAGCTTGCCTGATAGCAGGTGCAGCACTGGGAGTGGCCATCGGCTGGTGGTTATGGCCGGTCGAGTACGTTAACACCACGCCAGACACATTGCGTCGTGACTACCTGGACGACTACATCGTTATGGTTGCCACGGCATACGAAGTAGAGAGCAATCTGGACAGAGCCAGGGAACGGCTGCGGCTGCTTAACCCGACAGAGCCTGAGGCCCCCCTGGCAGAGTTAGTGGAACGGCTTGTTGCAGCAGGGGGAAGCCCGACCGACATCGCTCGCCTCAACCGCCTGTTGGATGCACTCCGTGCAGCATCCCCTCTTCCGACGCCCGCACCGTTGAAGTGAAAATGGGGAGCGCACGCCGGATCATTCTTCTTCTTGCCTTTATTGCCGGGCTGGCGCTGGGCCTTCTTTACACCTGGGTTATAGAACCGGTAGAGCTGGTCAATACCTATCCTGCCCTCATGCGCTCCGATTATCGTCGGGACTGGATACGCCTGGCTGCCCTTTCTTACCTGGCCGACGCCGATCTGGAGCGAGCCAGAGCGCGGCTGCAAGGTATGGACAGGCAATACATAGCCGGGGAGCTTGACGCCCTGCTCGAGGAGCGAACCACAGCCGGCCGACCGGCAAGCGAGCTACGCAGGTTGACCGTGCTTGCCCAGACCCTGGGCGTGCCGCTCCCTGCCAGGTGGAGCTATCTGCATACGCTATTGCCTTCTCCTACCCCTATGCCTGCCACACCAACACCCACTTCTACACCGACCAGATTGATGACCGTTCCGGCATCCCGCACCCCTTCTGTCACTTCAACCTCTACCCCTCCTGCTCCTACCCAACCGGCCTCCCCACTGGCCTCTCCAACACCTGTCACCATTGCTATGACGCCTCTCCATACTCCCACCCCCACGCCTACGCCACCACTGATTTCCCGTTTGCGGCCTGTGGAACAAACGCTGATATGCGAGCAGGGCCTTCCTCCACACATTGAGGTTGTAGTGCAGGATGAGCGTGGCAGGGGAGTGAGCGGTGTAGAAGTATGGCTGTTATGGCCTGGTGGAGCAGACCGGGCTGTGAGCGGGTTAAAACCATGGAAGGGAGCAGGGTACGTTGACTTCAATGCCGGGTGGGATGTACCATACTCGATCGGAGTGGGCAAGCTGGGATTACCCCTCGTGAACAATTTAAAACTCAAACCCTGTCCGACCGGGGAGGGCCAGCCACCTCTGATAGGCTCCTGGCATATCCTGTTGAAACCCCAGTAGAGCCGGACTTATGGAGCCTGCAAGACTATGAAATTACTCGCGTTATTCAGGAGGAGCTATGGAACATACGCAGTATCCCCGTGTACCGCCAAGACAGACCGTTGTCCAGAGATTTCCCGTCTTGCATTATGGAGCGATTCCCCGCTACAGAGACCTGCAACACTGGGATCTGCGCCTCTTCGGCGCGGTGGAGAGCCAGGTCCGTTTCACATACTCTGAATTGACCGCACTGCCTGCCACACGCATCGTCGCCGATGTCCACTGTGTCACCGGCTGGTCGAAACTTGACACTGTCTGGGAAGGCGTCCGCTTCCGCGATCTATTGAGCTATGTCCGGCCCCTGGCGGGGGCGGAGTACGTCATCGTACACGCCGAGTATGGCTTCACCGCCAACATCCCCCTCTGGAGGATGATGGCGGACAATGTGCTGCTGGCCTGGAAATACGATGACCTGCCGCTCACCCCAGAACACGGCTGGCCTCTCAGACTGGTTGTGCCCGATCTGTACTTCTGGAAATCGGCCAAATGGGTGCGAGGAATTGAGTTCTCCTTTGAGGACCGCCCAGGCTTTTGGGAACGGGCCGGCTATCATAATGAGGGCGATCCCTGGCTGGAACAGCGATACGCATAACGCTGTGAGGGGACCCGCTCATCTGACGGTTTCAAAAGGGTGCAGTTGCTCTCATTTACCGGAGAGCAAAGTCGCCCAATCTGCGCTCGAATCTCGTTGAATTGTGGCCAATAGACCGGGAAATTCACATCATAGCATCGGGTTTGCACGCGAGTTAATATACACATAACTGAACT
>DAOTYA010000252.1:0-31375 GCA_034435075.1 Anaerolineae bacterium | reverse complement strand
TTGGGGTACCTGACTCCGGTAGAATTTGAACTCCAATGGCAGGCCCAGCAGTCTGCCCAGGAGGATGTTCACTAAGAAACCCGTGCAGGGTGCCCAACTTTAGGGGCGCAGTTCAGGTTTTATCGCGCTTGTAGAGCCACAAAACTCCCAGTTCGTTGGGAAGAGGCTCAGAATTGCGTCGCTTTTCTGCGCAGAGTTGCGCGCCAGGATGCGACGGTATGCATATCAAGCCCGCGCGCAGACCCGATGCTAGTAAGGCACGGTGAGGGTAAATGTCATACCCTGGTTAGGAGCCGTGCTGATCTCAAGCTTCCCATCGAGCAGGCGCGCCCGTTCGCGGATGTTCCGCAACCCCTGTCCCTCTCCGTCAATAGGTAGCGCCGCAAGGCCCACACCATCGTCTGAGATGCGTAACTCAAGGTTATGTGCGTTGTAGGTCAGGCTGACCTCTACACGGCGGGCTTTGGCGTGCCTGGCTACGTTAGTAAGTACCTCGCGGGCAATCTGGAATATATGCTGACGCCGCTCGATACCCAGAGGCACCCGTCCCTCCCCTTTGACCACGAATTCGGTCTCCAGAAGCGTGTTAACACGAAAATCCTTGATAATTTTGTTGAGACCTGTTTCGAGATCGTACTCGAGCATCTCGCCGCGCAGATCGAAAATGTAACGGCGAATCTCTTTAATAGTCTGGTTCAGACTTTCAATCACACGTGCCAGCAGAGCACGGGCCGCCTGCGGATCGCCCGGAATGGTATGGTATGCGCTTTCCAGCATCAGGCCAGCGGCGTAGATGGATTGGATTGCCCCGTCGTGGAGTTCCCGGCCGATGCGTTCACGTTCACGGGTCAACGCCTGCCTGCGCTCCATGTTTTCCAGCCACAGTTCAATCTCGGTCAGGATCACGTTGAACGCCCGTACGATGCCGTAAGCGATGGCGGTGCCGCAGAGGCCACGCAGTAGCGCGACAGGGAGGCCTGTAACCTGCAGGAACAGTTCCTCGTTGATCAGGTTGACGGGAAAGAAAGGGGCCGCCGGGCCAATCAGTCCCCCGAACAGGGCAAAAAAGCCCAGCGCCACACCTGTGACACGCAAATGTGGACCTACCAGTGGAAGCCGTTCCCGTCCGATAGTGCGATAGGTATGGCGGCGCAGCCCCCACATCCCTATCAGTCCACCGGGTATCACCATGCCGTAACGGGCGATGATCTCCCCGTAGACCCGTACCTGCTCCGGCGGTACACCGACCCTGCAGGTGATCGCCAGCCCGGCCATCCACAACAGCAACAAAACGACAACTACTATGCGGCGCGGTGGCATAGTGAGTCTGCCCGCGCTGCGCATTTCAAAGGGAAAATAGGACTGGAGTGCGAAGGTCAGGAGAAAAGCGTAGCCGATGCCAAGGATGAGCAAACGCATCCAGGCCAGCCAGGGTGGCAAGGCCATCGCGGCTGAAGTCAGCAAAGGAAACCAGGCTACCAATGCCTCGCACAGGCCGAAGATGGCCAGCGCTGCCAGTCCGCGCGAGATTTCCAGTCTGAAGCTGCGGCCTATAAGGAACGCAATTGACAGGGCCAACACGAAGAAGGCCTGTCCGTGGAAAAACGCCACCAGCAAGTGCTGAGCGGCGAGGAACTCTCGCAGCCAGTGCATTTATCGTCCTGCCTTCCCGGATGGCAAATTGTGCTGGCCAGCACCACGGCTTCCGGGTGTGCCGGCACTGAGCGGTCAGACTTATAGTCTATCCAAAAAACCGTGTAAGCGGCATCCCTATGCCACTTATACCGACTCATAGAGGTGTGTCGGTTAGACTTTGTACCAGGACTCAGGACTAAGAACTGAGGACTGAACTCAGAGGCTTATAGTAGGTGCGATAGACCTTGTACCTGCGCATGCCGAGTTTGCGCACCAGCTTGTTGATCTCCACGTTATCCTCGGCTGTGAGCGACATGTCTGCCCAGACATATCCTTTGCGCAGAAGTGCTCTGGCCGTCTCCACATAGAACAAAGCGTCCAGTCCCCGACCCCGGTATTCTTCCAGCACGGCCAGCAGTTTCAGGCTGGCGGCATTGATATGGCGCATACCCCACCACAGCCGTAACCAGCCCAGCGGGAACAGGCGGCCGTTGACCGGTTTCAGAGCCTGGTTTATGTCAGGTAGAGTAGCGGAGAATCCGATCGTTTCTCCGTTAACCTCGGCAAAGAAGACCAGCTCGAAGTCAATCACGCGTTTCAATTCCTCAACGAAGCGCTTGAACTCCTGCTCATCCATCGGCACGTGATTGCGCATCGAGCCCATGGCCGTATTGACCAGATACATCACCCGGTCTACCTCTCTGTCCCAATCCTCGACCCGTGCCGTGCGTACCTGCACGCCGGTCCGCTCACGGACAATATCTGCGACACGCCATATTTTGGCAGGCAGGTCTTTGACATCGCTTATCATACCCAGATCAGCATAGTATGCGTATGCCTCGCGGTACTTGAGCATCCCGTACTGCTCCAGCAGCCGGGCGTAGTACGGAGGTGTGTGGCCGCACAGGAGTACCGGAGGGCGATCGAAGCCCTCAATGAGGACGCCGGGTGAATCGTCCATAGAAAAATAGAATGGGCCCCGGATGACCTCCATCCCGCGGCTACGTGCCCAATCACAGGCAGCGTCGAGAAGCGCGGTGGCTACCTCGTCATCGTCTATACTCTCAAAGAAGCCAAAACCCGCCGCTTTTTCATTGAGATAGGTGTTGGAACGATGGCTGATCCAGCCGGCAATGCGTCCGACATCCTGCCCATCACGGCGAGCCATAAACAGAGCGGCCTCGCCATAGCGGAAAAATGACCCTCGCTGGGGGTCGAGGGTCTTTAGCTGGCTGCGGATCAAGGGCGGCACCCATAGAGGGTCGTTCCGGTAGATAAGCCATGGAAAAAGCACGAAGCGCCTGCGCCCCTGGGAGTCCTGGATCGGCACAATCTCAACGCTTGAACGGGACATCTGCACTCCTGGTGATTAGGATTTTCCACTCAGGTGGTCGCGCCACCCGTTACCTTTCCAGCAAAATGGTCACGGGACCGTCATTATGTATCTCCACAAGCATATGCGCGCCGAAGACACCGGTCTCTACATGGATACCATAACTCCGTAGTGCCCCGGCAAAATGTGCCACCAGTGGCTCCGCGATCTCCGGAGCGGCGGCGTCAGTAAAGCCGGGCCGGCGGCCTTTGCGGGCATCGGCATAGAGAGTGAATTGGGAAATCACCAGTGCTGCGCGGCTGTCGAGATCGAGCAGGCTGAGGTTCATCTTGCCCTCGTCATCCTCAAAGATGCGCAGGCCTGCGATCTTCTGTGCCAGCCACTCCGCCTGTTCCCTGGTATCGGTATGAGTGACGCCCACCAGCACCACCACGCCCTGGCCAATCGCCCCCACGACTTCACCATTTACGCTAACCGAAGCGCGGCTGACTCTCTGTACGACTGCTCGCATTGCGTGCTGCCCAATGTTCCGGTCGGAAGGTCATTCCTGACTGCGCCAATGCTAAGGCAATCCGACAGCGGCCTTAGCCTCGGCTATGGTCTCCGAAGCGATGAGTGAGGCACGGCGCGCCCCTTCAGCCAGCACATCCCAGACGAGATTGGGTCTGGATGCCAGTTGCGCCCGGCGTTCACGGAATGGTGCGAAGTGATCGGCCAGGTTGCGTGCGAAGATTCGCTTGCACTCCACACAGCCAATACCAGCAGTACGACAATCGGCCTCGATCTGTGCCACCTGTTCGGGCGAGAAGAAGCCATGCAGGGTGAAGACGTTGCACACCTCAGGGTGACCAGGATCGGAGCGGTAACGACGCGCCGGGTCGGTGACCATTTGCATCACACGTTCCTGAATCTCCTCCGGCGAGGCAGCGATCTCAATGTGGTTGTTCAACGATTTGCTCATCTTTTGCTGGCCGTCAATGCCTAACACTTTGGGAAACTCGGTATGCCTGGCCTGTGGCTCGACCAGAACCTCTCCGAAGTGATGATTGAACCGTCGCACGATCTCACGGGTGAACTCAAGGTGTGGTGCCTGATCCACTCCGACAGGTACGACACTGGCTTTGTAGAGAGTAATATCGGCAGCCATCAACACCGGGTAGCCCACCAGCCCATAATTGACGTTATCTGGCTGCTGACGCACTTTTTCTTTGAAGGTGGGCAGCCGGGTCAGCCAGCCCAGGGGGGTAACCATGGAGAACAAAAGGTGCAATTCGACCACCTGGGGTACATGGGATTGAACAAAGAGGATGGTGCCTCGCTCAGGGTCTATGCCGGCAGCCAGCCAGTCCAGCACCATCTCATAGGTCCACTCGCGCAATTTGTCGGTATCGGTAAGGGTGGTCAGGGCGTGCAGGTCCACAACGCAGTAGATACAGTCGTACTCATCCTGGAGTGCGACGTAGTTACGAATTGCACCCAGGTAATTACCCAGGTGTTGGCGTCCGGTGGGGCGGGCGCCTGAGAAAACACGGCCTTTTTTGCTCATCTGAACGCAAATCCTCCAGGTACAGGAATCATCAGTTGGACCAGCCCGCGTGAGAGGCTTCTGTGAGACGGGCTTTCCGGTCTGTCCGGCCGGGCACGCTTCGGTGGTCTGGTGGCACAGCACTGCTCACGGGCTGGAAACCAAAACCGACTTAGAGCCTGTCCGGAAATCGTAACCGACGCATCCCTATGCGTCGGTATAAGCGGCGTAGGAATGCCGCTCGTACGGTTTTGGACAGGCTCTGAGTACCGGTGTTCAGTCTACCATAAAGGTCACTTTGTGGCAAGAAACCGTCCGTCAGCGACGACGAAAGCGATGGCGTACTCGCGGGTGTGGGAAAGGCTGATCGCCCACTCGCTAAGTCCCAGTTCGGCGGCACGTTCGGCGGCACGACCATACAGGTGCACCTGTGGCTTGCCCCGCTCATCGCCGAGCACTTCCACATCCTGCCAGTTGATGCCATCGCGTGCGAGCACGCGCACGCCTACGCCCAGAGCCTTGGAGACAGCCTCCTTGGCCGCGAAGCGAGCGGCGAGTTCCGCGGGACGGGCACGGCAATAGAGCACTTCGGCAGTGGTATAGACCCGCTCCAGAAAGCGGTTACCGTAATTGTTCAACAGGCGCTCGATACGTGGCACTTCGACTATATCAACACCGACGGTGAGCATGGCTTTATGCTCCGGTGCTCTCAGAGGATGGTGGCCCGGCAATGGCTAAGGCGTAAGCATCAGGGTCAAGCCAGCGTTGAGCTGCGGCCTGCACACGCGTGGCGTCTATTTCGTTGATCAGCTCCGTGTAGCGCTGGAGATAGTCCAGCCCAAGATTGTAACGTTCCATATTTACAATCGCCTGCGCCACGCCTTCATTAGTCTCCAGCCGCAGTGGGAGGCTGCCGGTAATGTAGGACTTGTTGTCTCTCAGCTCGTCCTCTGGCACGGTTTCTTCGCGGATACGCCGGACTTCAGTACGTATGCTCTCGATGGCCAGCTCGATGTTAGAGGGATGGACACCAGCAATGATACGCCATGGCCCGGGACCAGGCCCTCCATCGAGGCGGCTGAAGGAATAGTAGGCCAGTCCATGCTCGTCGCGCACCCGCTCGCCCAGGCGACCCATCAATCCGAAAACGCCGAGAATGGTGTTACATACCATCGCATCCAGGAAACCTGGGTCGGTGCGTGCCGGGCCGGGATAGCCTAACACGATATCGGCCTGTGTCTTGCCGGGGATATGGACAGTACGCGAGCACACCTGAGTCAGGCGCGGGGCCGGAGGGGGCGGTGTTACGGGGCGTCCGAGACCGTCCCAATCACCAAAAACATCTTCGGCCTGTTTGAAGGCTTCCTCGCTCTCCACCGCGCCCACTATGACGAGCACCATGCCGTGCGGGGTGTAATTATGGAGGTAGAACTCGACCAGATCGTCTCGCGTAAGTTTGCTGACCGTTTCGACATAGCCATCGGGGCTTCGGGTATATGGATGTCCTTCGGGATAGGCCAGCTCAAAAAATGTCAGGCTGGCCATAGCGCGGGTGTCGTTAGCCCGCTCTTCAAGGCTGGTCAGCACTTCCCCACGCAGTTTTTCGATTTCTTCTGCCGGGAAAGTGGGGTGACGCAGGGCGTCAGCAAGGATACCCAACGTCAACGGCAGGTCTTCGGCCAGGCTCTTGGCAGCGAAACTGGCAGTATGCATGCCCCCGCTGATGCTGACGCTGGCTCCGACCGACTCAAGCTCTTCGTAGATGCGTTGGAAAGAGCGGTTGACGGTGCCACGCATAAGGGCTTCGGCGGTAAAGCTCGCCAGACCGGCCTGTTCTGGCCTTTCATAGATGGCGCCTGCGGCCAGGTAGCCGTTCACTACTACCGACGGGCTGGTGTGGTTCTCGCGTATCAGGACTACGATACCGTTGGACAGCTCACGTCGGACAATGTCGTTTGGTCCGGGGATTGACATGTAATTCCTCCACATATTCAACGCATGGCACTCCGGGATGGTTCATCTTCACCCCAAAATTGGTTTACACTTCGAGCTGTCTTTAAAAATCGGCTGCCCACACGGGCGCCCACGACAGGCTGGAAAGCCTGTCGGCAGGCTTGTGGAACAGCCTTTCCTGGCTGTCGGCAGGCTGGAAAGCCTGCGGCTTGTGCAGGCTGGAAAGCCTGCCCCACATGGGGGTGCCGACAAGGCAGAGTGTCAACCAATTATGAACCATCCCGCCACTCCATATTAAAAAACGCCCACAGCTGGGTGAGCGCTTCCGTTGAGCCAGGCCAGTAACCGCCTTACCCACACCCTGCCCTCTTGGGGGAAAAGGCGGCCGGCAAGCCGGCCTGCCGTTACGTTGCGCAGGTAACGCGTGCCCTCAAAGTTCCTGGCTCCTTCCCGAGATTATACGCCAAAGCTCCTGTGTGTCAACACCGACGGAGGGCTATCACTCTCTATCACCGCTCCCCTCGTTTTTTCCTCAGCAGGCGTGCGGCCAGCGTCTCTCCGCTCTCTCCGGGGGTAACCTGCGCCTGTGTTGTTGGCCTGCCTGGAGCCGGGCGTTCCGCAGGGAGAGCTGGCGTGGTTTCTACAGGAGGCGCAGCGTGTTCTCTCTCAATAGCCCGGGACTTTGCCTCGAATAGCCGGCCAACTGGTGACGGGAGCGGACCTTCCACCGGACGGCGGCGAGGCAACAGGTGTTCCTTCGCCCAAACGTGCACACGCTCAAGCTCGCGTCTGCTCAGGACCAGCCTGCGTGTGCCCACATCTAACGGCAACAGCAGTGCTGCCAGTCCGAGCAGATAAGGCCACAACTCCTGTCGCTCCCCCTTGCCGCGGATGTTGTGCACCAGCGCATCAGATGGCTGTTTCAGCACTCGCCCCCCGCCCAGTTCAGCCAGATGGGACAGATAAGCCGGGTTCCCCTCCCGCACCAGATACTCCGGTGAGTAGCCCATCGCCCACGCATCGGTCAGCGCGATCTGTTCAGCGCTGAGGTGCATCAGATATATGCCCTCGTCTTGTGGCAAGAAGCTTCCCTCGTAGCGGCCAGGTGCGCTTTGTGTAAGCCGCACCTGCGTATGCCTGCCATCTGGCCCGACCACACTCACATTTGCCTCCAACCCGTTGAGGAAAGCGCCGCTCTCATCAGTCGCATCCAGGGTGATATGGGCCTTATCGCCTGTAAGCGAGACATCCATTTCCATCGGCACATTTGACCGCTCCGTGACCGTCCAGCGCACGAGCTGGCTCCAGAAACGGGGAAACCCGTCCCATTCCACCCACTGCTGTGCCCAACGAGCGGTCGCGTCGGAAGTCCAGGCTACAGTACGTCCCAGTCCGTATTGCCAGGCCGCCAGCAAGGGGTCACCCCGATGGGTGGAGAGGATTACCTGACCGGTTGCTTTTGGCGAGGTGGCGACATATCCGACAAGTTGCGGCACAGCCTCGATGCCGGACAAAATTGGGCTTGACGAGGTCTGGATGGGGAAGAACGGCTCTTCGACGATGTAAGAACGCATCGCCAGTTGAGTTTCTTCGGCAAGGATAACCGGCAGGTTAGAGGCACGATCGGTGAAATGGTAACGCCCATTCCCCAACGCGGCGATCTCTTCCAGAAAACGCAGGTCCGATCCGGCGCCTATGGCAACGGTGCTCAGCGTAATATTCTGGCCGGCTATGTCCCGTCTTACCAGCTCACGTACGCCTTCCTGATGCTCGGCGTCGGCGCCGTCGGCGAGGAGGATAATGTGACGCACTTTGCGACTGGAGTCGGCAAGGTGCTGTAGAGCCACCTGGAGGGACTCGCGCACATAGATACCCCCTCCGCCCGCCTGCAGGCGGATCACCTTTGCGATGATCTCGTCCCGGGCACTCCCCGGCAGCGGGCCGATGATGTCCACCGGCACAGTATCGAAGGCGATCACAGTGATCTCATCGGCGTCATTGATCAACTCGGCGACACGGGCTGCCGCTTCTCCGGCCAGACGGATTTTCTGGACATTGCCCTCCTGTGTTGCCATGCTGCCAGATTTGTCAATCACAACTGCTATGGACATCGGTGGGAAACGCTCCTCATTCTGGACAGTCATGGCGACAGGCAACATCTCCTCCAGGAGGGTGTTGTACCATCCTCCCACTCCGTAAGTGTGTGGGCCACCTACGGCAACCAATCCACCGCCCAGATCACGCACGTATGATTGCAGCGCATCGAGTGTGCGGGGAGGAATGGAACGTGCAGGGACGTTCACCAGCAGCACGGCCGCGTATTCGACCAGGCTGACGGGATCGGACGGCATGGTGCCAGGAGTGTCTGAGTGTACCTCCAGCCCCGTGGCCCGCAGCGCGGCAGCCAGATACGCCCATTCATTCTCATCCTGAGCGGGTGAGACAAGCAGCACACGCGGCGCACCTGTAACGAAGGTAAAGGCAGAGAGTGTGTTATTCTGGTGATAGATATCGGCTGCAGGGGAGAGGATGGCACGGAACGACATAAAGCCCGGACCGCCCGCGACGAGTGGTATGGCAAAGGTATTATCGCCCGGGCCAAGATGTATCTCCTTGTTTGTGACGATCCGATCTCCGGCCAGCACGGTCAACGTAGCCTGGACAGGCTGTGTGGCACGTGCAGTGATGGTCAGGTAAAATTCCTCACCCTGGTGTAGCATGGTGGGGGCAGCCAGCTCAGCAAGCCAGGCTTCAACTGCTCCTTCCATTTCCAGGGGGGAAAGCAGGGGTACAACGTCCACCTGAACCCCTTGCGAGCGGGCCAGGCGCACTATCGCTTCTGCGTCGCCGACTGTGGGGCGGCCGTCCGACAGGATGACGAGACGCCGGGCTGCACCGGAGGGAAACAATGCCATTCCCAGGCGAATTGCCTGCTCCAGGTCTGTCTGGTTTGCGCGGGGGATGGAGGCGGGCGTACCCGGCACGCCCCCGGCCAGCATCGGGCGTTCGACAAGCGCTTCGGCGCCGAACAGAATCAACGCGGCGCGGTCGTCGGGCCCAAGCGCCGCGAGTGCCTCTCTGACGAAGGCCAGTGCCCGTTCACGCTCTTCCTGAGGGACGCTGTCAGAAACGTCAACCAGAAAGGCAACTGCCAGGCGATTGCCTCCGTGGACCGATTGGACGCCAGCCAGGCTGAGGATGACCAGCGTTACAATGGTGCACCGCACGGCGAGCGCCGCCCTGGCACGGCTGCTCCCATAGCGCGCTCTGCCCGGCCATCCCAGGTAGACGAAGTAGGGAACGGTTATCAGAAGCAGGAGAAAGATCGGCCTTGTGAAAGCCATTCAGCAACCAGCATAACCGTGCGGTCCGGTAATTACCTGCCCGGCTGCCTTCCGCCGTGTGCCGATTGGAAATCGAGCTTATACGGGCGCCTGCGGCGCCGGGCGTCGGCCTGCGCCGGGTACAGGCGCAGCGCCACTGCGCCCCGTACTATGTGCCTATCCGAAAAACGTAACCGACGCATCCCTATGCGTCGGTATAAGCGGCATAGGGATGCCGCTTGTACGGTTTTTCGGATAGGCTCTAAGTGCGCATCAATGGAAGACCTGGTCGGCGAAGGCCGACCAGTGGCCGCAGCCCGAAAAGGCACGGGCTGGAGAGGCCAGGCCTGCCATTCTCACCGGTCGGCTACCCTGTGCCTGCGCCTGTATACAGCTATGTTAACCGGCTCAGCCACGAAGTGGTAGCTTCCCGAAGAGACAGCGTACACGCTGGTGTCGCTTTCCCGACGCAGTTCACTCACTCCTTCAGCCTGGTGGGCAGGCTGATCACCTTCGGTGACGAGGGCGGTGGCGCCGGCCGGCACATACAACGTGGCAGTTGTGTTCGGCGGAATGGTGACCAGCCAGTCAAAGCGCTGCCGATCTATATGCCACTCGCTGACGATCCGCCCGTAGAGGGATTCGTATTCAGCACGGGCGTACGTAAGGCCACCGCCCGGCCGGGGCCGCATGATAATGTGTTTGAAGCCGGGTTGTTCCGGGTCAGCGTCAATGCCTGCCACGGTGGAATAGAGCCAGGCGCCAATCGAACCATAGGCATAGTGGTTGAACGAGTTCATAGCCGGGTCCTGGAAGCCCTTTTCGCGTGTCCAGCCATCCCATCGCTCCCAGATCGTTGTCGCTCCCTGCAGCACAGGGTACAGCCATGAGGGACAGGTTCTCTGCAGTAACAGAGCATAGGCGATCTCCGAACGTCCTGCGCCGGTGAGCACGTGGGGAAGATAAGGTGTGCCGACAAAGCCTGTGGACAGGTGCATATCGCGTTTCTCTATGTCGCGCACCAGTGCTTCGACAACGGCCGGGCGCAGCTCATCCGGCAGGAGGTCGAAGTGGAGTGCCAGCACGTAAGCCGTTTGTGTCTGGCCGATCACCAGCCCCGCGGGTGTGACATAGCGGTGGATGAAAGTCTGACGCGCCTCCTGATACAGACGGGTGTACTTCTCAGCATCCTCAGTCCGGCCCAATATCGCGGCGATACGCGCCATCAGCCGTGTGCTGTGGGCGAGGAAAGCCGTGCCGATCAACTCTCTCGGTGTGGCACCTCTCCTGTCGGTGCTCCCGTCCTGGGCCAGCCAGTCACCGAAGCCGAGGTCGGCCGGGTTCTCACCCTGCGCATCTGAGACGGGGGTTTTGTGACGCCTGACCAGGTAGTCAACGAAGCGGGTCAGCGCCTGGTAGTGGACCTCGAGCAAACACTTATCACCATAGCACAGGTAGATGGTCCACGGGCAGATAATGAAGGCGTCCTCCCAGGCCGGACCGCCGGGGAACTCACCCTTGCGGTCGGAGGAGAGGATGTTGGGAGCGACCGGCGGGATGGCGCCTGAGGGGTATTGGGCATCTGCCAGGTCCTGTTGCCACCTGGTGAAGAAGGCCGCGACATCCATGTTAAACGTCGCCGTGCGGATGAAAACCTGCGCATCGCCCGTCCAGCCCAGTCGCTCGTCACGTTGAGGACAATCGGTAGGAATGTCCACAAAGTTACCTTTCTGCCCCCAAACGATGTTATGTTGAAGCCGGTTGACCAGCGGGTTTGAGCACTCGAAGGTGCCGGTGGGCGGTGTGTCGGAATGAATGACGATGCCCGTAACCAGATCGCGCGGCGGGCGCCCGGGAAGCCCGCTGATCTCCACGTAGCGGAAGCCGTGAAAGGTGAAACGCGGTTCGTAAATTTCGATGCCCTCCCCCTTCAATGTATAGTGGTCCGTGGCACGTGCTGAGCGCAGGTTCTCGGTATAGAGCGAACCGTCTGGATTAAGCATCTCGCCATGGCGTATGGTTATGGTCGTGCCGCGCGGTCCTGAGACCTTGAGCCTGACCCTGCCCACCATATTCTGCCCCAGGTCGTAGATCCACTTCGGACGTGGCCAGCTCCCAATCCTGACCGGCTCCTTCATCGGGTGCAACTCTTGAATACGACGCACGGTCGGGCCATTCGTTGCTACAAGCCTGATACCGGGATCTTCAAACACAATGACCGGCAGCCAGTCCGCATCATCGAAACCCGGCGCGTCCCAACCTGGCATTTCCAGACGGGCATCATAGCTCTCGCCCATCAAGATGTCGGATTCCAGGATAGGACCGTAGGAGACCTTCCAGCTTTCATCTGTAGCAACAGTTGTGGCGGAGCCGTCAGCCAGGTTCAGGCATAGTTGTGCCAGCAGCCTGGGGCGGTCACCGTACTGCTGACGTCCATACCAGGCCACATTCCCACAGTACCATCCATCGCCCAGAATGGCGCCGAGTACGTTCTCACCCGGCACGAGCATAGTTGTCACGTCGTAGACTTTGTATTGCACCCGCTTTTTGTAATCCGTCCAGCCCGGGGTGAAAAGGTCCTCTCCAACACGCTGGCCGTTCAGATAGCACTCGTACAGGCCCAGGGCGGTCACATACAGACGTGCTGAGACCAAGGGCTGTGTCAGGGTGAAGGATTTGCGCAGGAAAGGACAGGGGCTTGAGGTATGTGGACCTCCGACAAGCGGGCCACCGATCCACTTCCCCTGCCACTCCGCGCGGTCCAAAAGACCCATCTCCCACCATGCGGGAGCGCTCCAGTGAGAGGGCTGATCGTGTTCATCCCACACGCGCACTTTCCACCAGACGCGTTGAGCAGAGCAGAGGGGCGGACCACCGTATTCCACGTGGGTGGACTGATCGGAGGACACTTTGCCGCTGTCCCACAACAGATCGTCCCCCGTCTCCACAAGGGAGTCCTCAGTGGCCGCTGCCAGAATCTGGCAGGCTGTCTGACGGGCCCCACGCCGGTCGGAATGCAGTTGCCAGCTCAGACGCGGGCGGGTCACGTCTATACCCAGCGGGTTGGTCATGTATTCGGTGCGTAAGTGGCGTACTTCGATGCAGGAGTTCATTTTCTGCTGTCTCCGGGCAATTTTCCAGGGAATGTCTCGACCTCGTAACTTGTATACTGGACCTGATTCAGGCCGATTGAAATGGGTGTAATCCGCCCTTATTTACCTGGGATTGAATCCGGGATGTTCATAATTGGTTGACACTCTGAGTCAGGCGCCGGATGCCGCCCGATTGAAATCGGCCTCTTTGGACGCTGCGCGCCGGGCGTCGGCCTGCGCCGACACTATGAGGTCGGCAAAGGCCGACCAATGGCCTGCGGTCTGAAGAGGCTGATTCAGTCAGCGCCTGAGCAGTTGCTCGACCTCCTGAAGGGTGGGAAGTGAAGGTTGGGCCCCCAGGCGCATAGTGGCGAGCGCGCCACAGGCGTTAGCGAAACGGACCGCCTCGGCCAGCGGTTTCCCCCGCGCCAGCGCCACCGCCAGGCCGCCGTTGAACGCATCGCCTGCAGCAGTGGTATCCACGGCCTCGACCGGGAAGCCGGGCACTAACTCCCTGCCGTCCCGCGAGACAATGAGCGCGCCGCGCGCACCCAAAGTCATTACCACCGTCTTGACTCCCTGCTCGAGTAGCAGGTGGGCAGCCTTTTCCGGGTCGCTGATGCCGGTCAGCAGGCTCGCTTCGTTCTCGTTGGGGGTGAGTATGTCAAGACAGGCCAGCAGATTTCGGGGAAGCGGGCTGGATGGTGCCGGGGCCGGATTGAGAATCACGCGCACGCCGGCCTGGTTGGCGATCTGGGCTGCCGCCACCACTGTCTCGAGTGGGATTTCGAGCTGGAGCAGGAGCACATCAGAGGCAGCAATGGCTTCCCGAGCCTCCTGGACATCTGCAGGGGATAGAAGAGCGTTTGCGCCAGGGGCGACGGCGATACAATTCTCGCCAGCATGGTCAACCAGGATCAGGGCCACACCAGAGGAAGCCCGGGCATCCGTGTGGATGTACTGTGTGTGCACCCCTTCGCGCCGGAACCCGGCCAGGGCTTCCGCTCCGAACACGTCCCGGCCGACACGTGCGACGAAGGTCACCTCGGCTCCCAGTCTGGCAGCGGCCACGGCCTGGTTGGCTCCCTTGCCACCGGCTGCCATGATGAACTGCTCGCCCAGCACAGTCTCGCCGGGAAGGGGCAGGTGGGGCACCCGCACCACCATATCGGTATTGGAACTGCCTGCAACGGTGACTTTAGCCATAGGATTACTCCCGCAGGTTGGCGGCCTTCTCTACCCGCACTTCGTGCGTGGCCGTACGGCCTTCATGGATGACCAGGGCTACCGCACCCCTGTCCAGGGGCCGGCGGGTATCGTCGAGGGTGAAGAGATGCTCACCGTCTATCCACGCGCGCAGGCGGTTGCCTGCCACCTCCAGGCTCAGCTTATGGGTCTCGCCGAAGGTCCATGGCCAGTCAGCCTCGGCCAGCACCGTGTCTCCGTCGAGCGCTTTGACCAGGCGAATTTTATTGTCGTTGCACAGAAGCAGTGCGTAGTAACGGCGCATCCCCTGCACCCGGGCGGCGATGCCGGCTGCGCGAGCCAGGTGTGGGGTCACGTCGGCTGTGACGCGGTAATCACTCCACTCACGCGTGCCCTGGATAAGCAGCCCCACTCCGTGATTCTGGATCAGGCGGTAGGGTTCGCTCCAGGACAGGAAATCATCCACGCCGTTGACCCAGGCCCGGCGCCACATTGTGCCATTATGCGCCGGGCGCGTCCACGTTACCTGTGGCGTTCCATCCCAGGTGAGATAGTCCAGGTATAGGCGGCCATCCGCCCGCCTCAGGCTTATGATTTCGATCCCTATTTCGGCGATCGGGTCGCCGCCCAGGTCGGGAATCCGCCAGACAAACTCGTGCTCCGTGCCGGCGGGTAAGGAGGCTTCCGGCCCATAGAGACGATAGAGGGTGTCGTCTGGACCATAGGCGCGCAGGTACAGGCGGCAGCGCGGCGGCTCTCCGTTCTGCTCGTCGCTCTCCAGACGTGCCCGTACCGTCTGGCCCGGGTAGAGGGTCGGCGAGGCCACCAGGCTGTAACTCACGTCCTGGACCGCTTCGGGTGGGATAAAAGTAGCCACGCAGACCCGTGCCATGCGGCCGGGCGCCAGATGGCTGTAGCGCAGTGCCAGACTGCGCGTCCCGTCCTTGCTATGCCCTGCGACGTTCTGCAGGGTAACTACACCTCTGGATTCAGTGCTCTCCTCGGCTCTGAATCCCTGGACCGCGCCGGGAAGTTCGAAGTGAAAACGTGCGCCGTTTTTAGGCAGGCGCGGCGGTAACCCGGCCAGTGCGCGGCTGGTGTTGACGATACGGTAAGCCACACTCACAGCGTCGGTGATAGCTCCACCGCCGTCGGCAGTGGGGATATAGAGCCGATCGGCAACCGGGCCGCGCCAGTCAGGGCCGGCTTCGATGCCGGCCAGGCCGTTCTTGATGCCCATCAGGCATCCGACATTGCCGGAGTTGCAATCGGTGTCCCATCCGCAGGTATTGACGATCATCAAAGTCTTCTGGAAGTCATCGTCGCCGTACAAAAGGCTGAGGATGATCAGCCCATGGTTGGGCACGATGTGGCAGTTGCCACCGTAGCGCTCATAGCCGTAGTCGGTCGCAAGGCGCACGAAGGTTCTGCGCCAGTCGGGTTGTGCAGCATGCCACTCGCGGATGTTGTCAATCATGCGGTAGATGATGGAGTCCCTTGGGATGAGAGAGACCGCCGTCTCGATCAGCCTGTGTATGTTCGATTCGACGAAGGCCAGCGCCTCCATAGCCGCCAGGACCTGCGCACCGTAGATGGCCTCGCCGTCATGGCTGACACTTGCAGCCCGGCGTGCCAGCTCTGCTGCCAGCTCCGGGTCCCCTGGCGCGACCATGGCCCAGCCGTCAATAAAGATTTGCGCGCCGATCTGCTCGGCTACCGTCCTGCCGTTAAGCGCGATAGAGCCGCTGTGGGGCGCCTCGATCCCACTCTTCAGGCGCAGGTAAGCGGTGTGCTCGGTTGAGTTTCCCAGCCCACCCCACCACAGGACGGTCCGGTGCTCGATCAGATAGTTCAGCCAGGTCCGTCCGATCTGGGCAGGGGTAACGTCACGTGGGTAGCCGTAGTCTTCCAGGGCGCGCAGGAAGGTGAAGGTGCCGGAGATGTCATCGTCGGTTACGATAAGCGGTTTGCCCAATTTTTCGTTTACGTAGTACCATATTTCGCCCAGTTCAGCCGTGATGCGTTCATAGCTCCAACCTTCGAAAGGGCGTCCCAGATAGACGCCGATGATTTTGCCCAAAACGCCGGCGTAAACGCGTTCCTCGTAATCAGGTGGTATCATCAGTTACCCCTTGCTCAACGCAGCATGGCCATCGCTTTCTGGAGTGGCGGCCAGTGGGCCAGCTCGCCTGGCCTGACCGCTCCCCAGGTGGTGCAGAGATAACCCAGCATACCCCCATCGCGATATCCGAGAGCGTACTCGATGAGGGCTTCCACCGCCTCGACATCCTTCCATCCGGCTGGCCAGACGCGGAATCCCTGTCCCAGAAAGAATGGGATTGAGGGGTAGGTGTCGCGTGGTGTATAGTGCCAGTCGCAGATCACGATGTCGCGGGGAATGAGATCAACTGCCCGGTGGGTACCGTTTGCAGCAGCCTCCCACTCACCGTAGCCCGTGGTTTGACTGTCGAGCAGGCGATCTCCCCACATCAGCATTTCCACACCACGCTCATCCACCAGGTGGGCATGGTAATCGTTGACTGCTCTGGCAAAGAGCCGGGACGGGTCATGCCCCTTGCAACGCGGGCAGTAGTCCGAAGCGATGAGGAAGACCTCGTCCATACCAACATGCAGGCCGTCGGCCTGGAACGCCTGAAGCAGTTCGTCGAACAGGGCGAAAATGATGGGGTTTACCCCTGAGTGTTGGGGACACCAGCTTCGACAATATATTCCTTCGTTATCCGGGTACATCCCGGGCGTCTCGTCGAATTCAGGATAACGGAGCAGAAGGGGATGTGTGGTGTTGCCCCATGACTGATGTCCCATACACTGGAATTGGGGAATCAGACGAATTGCGTGGTCGGTGCAGGCACGCACGAGGGTACGCGCCGCTTCCCTGCTGATAGGGTGCTCTTCACGCAGTTCGGGGTGCGTGGAGTAGGCGTAGTGGTAATCAATCTCGGCGACGATGATGTTGATCCCTGTTTTTGCCAGTTCAGGTACCTCTTTGGTCAAAGCGAGGACCTCCTCATCGTTGTTGAGCAATATGTGGAGGCCACGCCATAGCTCACCCTTTCGTGGACCGATGTTGGTGCTCATCTCATTTCTCCTGATGCTGAAATCTGCTCAGGCTCATCCGCGTACTCTTCCTGTTCTGTGGCCAACGCCTGAAGGGCGTATGTGACACGGCGGGGGCGGCCGGTCAAAAGCTCCTGTGCTTCCCATGCTGCCGCGAGCGCGCTCAGACGGGCATAGGAAATCTCCTGACGAAAGGCTTCGTGCAGTTCCTTGATGGTGAAGTATCCCCCCAGCTTTTCCATAGCGTAGCGCACCAGTTTGCGCTCGAGCGGGTTGATGGCTGGAATGGTGGCCGGTGGGCTGACGCCGGGGGAGATGGCGACGGCATGGAGTATACCAAGCCAGTGGACCGCATCATCAATCAGATGTCCCATCTGAAAGTAGAGCCGGTTCGACCACTCGGCCTTGCCCTGCATATCGTGAATAAACGGGGGCGAGGCAGCAGAGGTGGCGTAAGCAGCGAATGGGAAATCGGCCGCGCTGAAGATACCGGCACGCGGGGTACTGGCCTGAGCGCGGATCACATCCCACCGTTCCGGGGTCACCGTGTAATCAAGTTTAGCCACAACAAGTATGCCCGCCGGAAGGCGCCAGTACCAGGCTGCCCCTACCCGTCCCTCGTATCCGGATGTGCGTTTACCGATCGCTTTGAAGAGCTGATCGGCCAGGTCTAAGGCATCGAAGGAGGGATAGAAGAGTGGCATGGTCAGTTCACCTGCGATGGAATGAATTGTAATCTCAACACGTTCCTGGTCCGTGGGCCAACGGCGACCTCTTCAGCGATACGCCGACCGCACACCCACACGATCTTCTCCTCATCCACGAGCAGTGGCAGGCGATCGCGCAGGGAGCGCGGTTCCTTGAGGTTGATCAGGAAAGCACTCAGCTTGACGCTGTGCCCATCCATCCCCTGCGGGCGAAAGCGGTCCCCGGGTCGGCGCGGCCGCAGCATAAGCGAGCCGGTGATGGCGGCCATATCAAGGTAGGCGATCCAGGGGTCCGTGTTTGAGGCGATCCCGGTCACGTCCCATGTCTCCAGGATGGTGGCCTCTAACACCCACCGCGAGCGGGGAAGTCGGGTAGTTCCCGGTATCTGTACGGGTACAGGCTCGTCGCTCCACAGCAGTGGCAGATGTTCATCTGATGGAGCAGGGAGCGCCTGTCGGTCGCCGATGGTCAGGGTGTCGTAGCCCACAACCAGTACCAGCCCCGCCGGCAGGGTGGCCTGCGCGCCGCTTGTGCCCCGCAGCCCTACCTGGCGTGCCTGCTCCACGTGCACGAAGTCCACGTCGCGGAGGCGGGGACGTAGCCGGCAGGCGGCGTGGCGCAGCGTGGCGCGTTGCATGGACACCGGCAGTGCCTGCCAGGCTGCCCGGTCAAACACGATTGTCTGCTCTCCCTCTGTCCGCACTATCTGGTGCCAGCTTTGCCGTTGCAGTTGGGCAAGCACCTCGTAGTCGGCGGCGATGACGGCAGCGGTATGGCAGAGCCGCCTGCGGACGTTAGGGACGTACTTCTCCAGTAACGGGAGCAACTCGTGCCGGAGGCGGTTGCGGAAGTAGGTCGTGTCCAGGTTGGAGTAATCGAAGCGGGGAGCAAGGCCCTGCGCTGCACAATAGGCCAGGATCGCGGCGCGGGGTACCTCGAGCAGTGGGCGGATGATGGAGGGTGCAGCAGATAAAGGCCCTGCGGCGAAAGGTTCGAGCAGGCGGTAGTCAGTGATAGGGGTCAGGGGAAGCATACCCCGTAAGCCCGCCAGCCCGGCCCCTCGCAGGAAGTGCATCAATACCGTCTCGGCCTGATCGTCGGCGTTGTGACCCACGGCTATCTTGCCGGCACCGGCCTCACCTGCTACACGGCTCAGGAAAGCATAGCGGACACGTCGTGCCGCTTCCTCGAAAGCCAGTCTGTGAGCACGGGCCAGCGCTGGCACATCCTGCCTTTCGATGGTGCAGGGCAATCCCCAGGCAGCAGCCAGGTCGGCGACATAAGCGGCGTCGGTGTCAGCATCGGCACCGCGCGCACCGTGGTGAAGGTGGGCCACGTGAAGACGGAGCTGGTACGGCTCGCTCAGACGCATCAGAATGTGGAGCAGTGCGAGTGAATCCGCTCCGCCGGAGACCCCCACGACTACCCCGTCACCGCTGGTCAGTAAGCCGTATCGCTCTATCGTTTTCTGAACTGTGGGCAGAATGTCGCTCAAGGTCTATAAGATGAGTCCGGAGTCCAAAGTCCCGTAAGGCGCCTGAGTAGAGGCTTCAGCCGGATTTTCCGCCTGCAGGCTCACGCACGGATATATACTATAGCATAGAAACAAAACTCTGACCAGTGGATGTTCTTTGTGAGTCCGGAGTCCGAAGTCAGGAGTCCAGCGCGCTCCGGCGGGTC
Source organism: Anaerolineae bacterium (assembly GCA_034435075.1). Taxonomy (GTDB): domain Bacteria; phylum Chloroflexota; class Anaerolineae; order B4-G1; family B4-G1; genus JAOAAG01. The sequence goes on along the minus strand of DAOTYA010000252.1, from coordinate 11,842 downwards.
AACGCGCGCTGGGGCTGGGGGCAGACTTTCTGACCTGGGCGATGGCGCGGTCGAAATACCAGCGGAAGAGGCCAGAGAGGCCGTTTGCAAGCAGGAAGTAAAGGCGTGTCTCGAAATTGGGCAGGATGTAGACCTGTCGCTTCTCGATACCGCGCACAATGGCCCGCGCCACCTGCTCGCTGGTCAGCGTTTTGGCCGTGCCGGAGATGCGGCGTGTCTCAGGTGGTTTTAGTGGCTCCTCGTAATGGAGCTGAGGGGTGTCGGTGTCGGGGGGGAAAACGACAGAGACGTGTATGCCATAGGGCTTCAGCTCCTGGCGTAGCACATCCGAAAGTCCGCGCACGGCGAACTTGGCCGCACAATAGGCGCTGTAGCCGAAAACCCCCAGGAAGCCGGCGACAGAAGAGATGTTGACAATGTGCCCCTGACGTCGCTCTATCATCAGCGGCACAACCGCACGGATCGGGTATAGTGTGCCGAAGTAATCCACATCCATAATGGTGCGGAAGATCTCCGGAGGTAGCTTCTCGAAGTAGCCAGGATGAGTGATGCCGGCTGAGTTGATGAGCACGTCAGGTGGCCAGCCATTGGTTGTAAGGGTCGCGATGGCCCGTTCTGCCTGCTCCCGGTCGGACAGGTCGGCGGCGTAAGCCCTCAGCCGTTGAGATGGCCGCTGGCGCAGCGATTCCAGCTCAGCCAGCGTTTCGTCCAGCAGGTGCTGGCGACGCGCTATAATGGAAACGTGTGCTCCCCGTGCGGTCAGCAGGCGGGCCACCGCCCGACCGATACCGCTGGAGCCGCCGGTGATAATGACATGTTGCTCGCGAAAATGCATTGTACCACTCCTCAGACCGGATATAAATCTTTCACCCGAGAGATTCCAGGAACGCAGCCACACGCTCCTGGACCGCGCCCTCGTTGTAGAGACGCGCGTCGGTCATGTCGGCTTCTATGATGAGCACAGGAAGTCCCAACTCTTCCCGCAGTGTGTCCCGTATATCATATTGGGTGATGGAAAATGGCTTGCAGGAACGATTGGCATGCATCACCACACCGTCAACCTGGAAACGTCTGGCCAGATCGGCAATGATACGCAGCCGTGTGGAAAGGTCCAGGTTGATAAAGACGCCTGTATAGGCCAGGGCCATGCCTGCGAAGGGTTCGTCTACGTCAAGCTCAACGGTCCAGGCGTTCGTGTAAGTATCGGCGACGAAACAGGCTCCGGCATCCATAAAAGGCCGGAAGAAACGGTAAAGGCGGTACCAGATGGCGATATTGTCCCACAGCAGGCGATAGCGCTCACCAGGCACCGCACCGATGCCCTGCGCGACCCGCGCCTCTAATTCCGCTTTCAGGCGGCGGTAACACTCCACAGCCCTGCGCGTGCCTCGCAGGGTGACGACTGGCGCCATGGCGACGAAGAGATCGGGAGCGTTGATCGGAGACGGCCGGTGCTGCCCAAAGGCCAGAATCTCCTGCCACAACGAAACTGCTTCCCGGGCGTACCGCAACGTCTTTTGTAACCGCTCCGGCTTAAGGCGCCGTCCCGTATGTGCCTGAAGCCAGGCCGCAAGTTCACGCAACTGGTCGGCTACATAGGCGACGATATGAGGCTCGGGCGGGGTAGCGCGCTGGAAAGGAACATCGAGCACGAAGAGAGGCACTCCATAGAAATCGGCCAGCGCCTCATACCACTTTAGCACGGTCCCACAGATGTTGGTACAGCAGACGAGCAGGTCAGGGCGGGGCAGGCCCCGGAGCGGCGCCCGCTTCGGCTGCAGTACTGCGCCAAGGTGGCTGCGAGCGTAGGAGCACAGGTCGGCAGGATAGCCTGCGCTTTCGGCGATCTCGCATAATGCGACGGCGGCCCGCTGGGCTCCGCAGAGCGCCCCGTAGTTCTCCGGGTAAAGTGTCAGGATGCCCATCGCTTCCATGATCTCGACCGGTGCACCGCTGGTGACGTATGCTACCGGTCTGAAGCGGGCCATCACGCTACGCTGTGCATAATAGCGCGTCATCACCTGGCTTATCATTTTGAGTGATGCGAGGCGGGGGTATTTAGACATGGCCGATCACTTCTATGAAGGCTTCAACTCTGGTGCGTAACTGGCCTGTCTGTGAGGCCTGCTCCAGCTCCAGCAACAGGTGTGGCACTCTGGCCTCGTCCAGCGCGCGGACCAACCGCACATAATCGAAGCCGTGCGGCTCGCAGAACTTCTGCCTGGCGAAGATGACCCCGGCAGCCTGACGTGTGTTTACAATTTCCAGAAGCCGCTGTGCCCGGCTTTTTGTGGAGTGGTATTTTGTCGGCGTGGGGATCAGTGTGCACAGCCTTTGTGCTATCGCCTCGAGCGGGTCACCATCCTCAGCGGCGTCGGCCTCGAAATACCGTGCGCCCAGGTCAAATAGATCGCCGACGACGCGGGCTCCGACCTGCTCCAGTATCTCAAACAGCACCACGTCACCCAGGGCAGAGCCGACCAGAATGAGACGAGGGGCGTCGGGCAGGGGAGAGGAGTGTGGCAGGGCCAGGCAGCGCGACTCGAACATGGTGCGCAGCATGGCGTAGAAGTCGGGAGGAGAGTATGTGACGATATGTGCGTAAGCCTCACGCACCAGAGCACGCTGCCGGTTGCACCAGGAAATGCTTTCCCGTAGTTCATCATCGGTAATGGGGCGGCCTGTGTGCGCCTGGATGCGCTCGCGTAAGTCGCGCAGCTCCGCCGCCAGGTAAGATTTTACGGCGGGGCCATCCAGGCGCGATGGCATGCCGAAGTGAAACAGCGGTATATGGGGCACGTCGCGCCGCCAAAGATCGGCCAGTCCCTGGGTCGCGTCACAGGTCTTGGCCAGGACCAGGCCGGCCAGCCGGTCCAGCTCGCCGCCCAGCGCCTGGTCCAGCGCAGAAGTCACGATCCAGCACACGAAACCCGGCAGGTGCACACGTCCCTTTCCGCCCTCCTCCGGCCTGGGGAAGATGAACACCGGGTCAAACCCTGCAGCGTGGAGAAGTTCCTCCGGTACGTAGGCGGTAAGGAAACCGATTGGTGTCCGTTGGTGACCCATGTTTACTCCGCCGTGCGGCCGCCGGTCAAATCAGCATATGCTATCAGCGCTGCCCCAATGGCCCCGGCCAGTTGAGCATGCCTGGGCACCACGACCCTGTGTCCCAGTTTCTCCTCGAGCATATGTGCCACCCCTGCGTTCAAGGCCACGCCACCGGTGAGCATCACCACGTCCCGCACCGGTACGCGGCCGGCCAGTGCGGCCAGGCGCGTGGCGATGGCTTCATGAATACCGGCAACGATCTCAGCTTTGTCTACACCTGCGGCCATAAGGGTGACCACCTCGGATTCAGCGAAGACGGTACAGGTACTGGAGATCGTGGCACGACGGGGGGAGGAGAGGGCCAACATACCGAATTTAAGCAGGTCTTCCTCCAGGGCCTGAGCCATAACCTCGAGGAAACGGCCAGTGCCGGCAGCGCACTTATCGTTCATCACGAACTCAAGCACCCGGCCACCGGCGCCCACGGAGATGGCTTTGCTGTCCTGTCCGCCAATGTCAATCACAGTACGCACTTCCGGGCAGAGATAGTGTGCGCCTCTGGCGTGGCAGGTGATCTCGGTAACAGTGCGGTCGGCACCGTGTACCTGTATACGGCCATAGCCGGTTCCGACCAGCCTGGCGATCTGCGCACGGGAAATACCCGCCTGCGCCACAATCTGGTCGAGCACTCTGCTGGCGGCCAGCGCGCGATCGTAGCCGGCCGGAATGATGGCCGTGGCGAGCAGTTCGCCATCTTTGAGAACGGCGGCCTTGGCTGTGATCGCACCTATATCTACGCCTGCGGTATACATCAGGTTATGCGTGTCGGGGGAATCCGGTTTTGTCTCAGGCTTCTACCAATTATTCGGGCCGATTGAAATCGGCCTCTTTGGGCGCTCTGCGCCTGGCGTAGGCCTACGCCGACGCATGCCGGTCGGCACAGGCCGACCGTTGGCCTGCGGCCCAAAAGGGCGACTTTAGTCACCACCCATTCAGCCCGATTGAAACCGCCCTCTTTGGGCGCTACGCGCCTGGCGTAGGCCTACGCCGACGCGTGCCGGTCGGCACAGGCCGACCGTTGGCCTGCGGCCCAAAAGGGCGACTTTAGTCACCGCCTGAATGGCTACATTATAATCATCTACGGTGCAATGTCAAAAAAGCGGGCCCTTCATTCCCGGGCCCGCGTCTCCAGAAGTTCGATCAGCGGATTGAGCAGCAACATAAACTGACCTCTCCCACGCCAGCCTCTTGGGCCAGGCGTGCCGATGGGCCTGCCCGGCCAGCCGCCTCCGGCCTCCATTGTCGCCCGCAGGGCCTGGCGTTCCTCCTCGCTCATGTTCTCGAACTGGGCCCGACGCGTCGCCATCTCGGGCGGCATCGTCCCGCCTCCCGGCGGACCACCACCGAACCCTGCCGGCGGCGTGCCCCATGGGGCAGGCGTCCCCTGCGTCCAGGTAAAGACGCCTCCCGGCCGGATGCCGTGCTCCTGCATCCAGGTCTGCAGGTCATCTTGTGTCAGGCGCATCCCGGCGATGACCTGCAATTGCTGCGGGGTCATCGTGCCCTCGATCTGTTTGAGCACGGTGTTCACCTCGGCCTGAGCCGTCACGCCGCCCCGCAGTGCCTGCCACAGGGGGAGCAATGTCCTGGCCTGTTCAGGGGTCACAGCATTCTCCGTCTCCTCCAGTTTGAGCGTCCCCAGCGCAAGCTGGGTGCTCGCATCCAGCGCGCCCTCATAATCGTTACGTAGGACCTCACTGGTATACGTTTCGCCGGCGCTCCCACCTGCTGTGGTTGCCTGTCGCCCTCCACATCCTACTAACGCTCCCATCACAAGAGCCACTGCCAAAGCCATGCACAAGTATCTCATTCTCCCTTCCTCCTGTCTCTCGTTGACTCGTTGACTCGTTGACTTTCTATTCCCGCCGCAGCGCTTCGATCGGATCCAGCCGCGCCGCCCGGGTCGCCGGATAATAGCCGAAAAAGATGCCCACCAGCGCAGCAGCCCCAAATGCCAGCGGGATCGAGGTCGGCACCAGAGCCGTGCGCATTGTGCCCAGCATGTTGAACACGTAGGAACCGCCCACGCCGGCCAGAACCCCCACCAGCCCGCCGGCCATGCTCAGCATTATCGCCTCCAGCAGGAACTGGAGTTGCACGTCGCGGGGACGCGCGCCCAACGCCTGCCGCAGGCCAATCTCCCGCGTCCGCTCGGTGACGCTGACGAGCATAATGTTCATAATGCCGATACCGCCCACGATAAGCGACACACCCGCGACCCAGGCCAACAGATTGCGGAACGTCGCCGTCGTCGAGGCCCGTGCCTCGATGATGCTATCCTGCGTCATCAGGCTAAAGTCAGGCGACGAGGGGTCCACATCGTGCGCCTGCACCAATACCTTAGTCACCTGCTCCATCACGTCTTGCATGGCCTCTTTGCTCTCCGCAGAGACGTAGATGGTACCCACCCGGTTGCCGCCAAAGCGCGCCGGAATGAATTTCTTGAACACGACGGTGATCGGGATGTACACGCGACCGTCGTAGTCGGTGTTGCCGACCACCCCCTTCGGCGCCATCACGCCGACGACGGTGAACTTGACTGAGCCGATCTTGATGGCCTGGCCGACGGCAGCGCTCGCATCGCCAAAGAGTTCCTGCGCCAGGTCGTACCCCAGCACGGCGATCTTACGGGCGCGGTCGTTGTCCTCGTCGGTCAGGAAACGGCCCACCGCCAGTCTGTACTCGCGCACCCTGGGGAAGCCAGAAGTTGTGCCGACGACGGGTACATCCTCCAGCGTCGTGTCACCGGCCTTGACGATCTGGCTCGTGACCTGTTCGGCCGAGACGCCGTTGATGCCGGTCACGTTCTGGGCGATGACACCAATGTCGTCGTAGGTGAGGCCGGGCATCCGGCCCGGACCCATGCTCATGCCGCGCCCGAAGCCGGCCCGGCTGAACGAGGGCATCACCATAATCAGATTGGCGCCCAGCGCGTTGATCTGGTCGGCGATCTCGGCTTCAGCCCCCGCGCTGACGGCCATCATCACGATCACCGCCGCCACGCCGATGATGACGCCCAGCGTCGTCAGGAACGAGCGCACTTTGTTGAGCGTCAGGCCCTCCCAGGCCACCTTGAACGTTCGCCACAGACTCATATCGCTCGCCTCCTCGCCCCATTCAGCCTGTCTGAAGCGATCTGCCCGTCCAGGAGATGGAGCACGCGCTCCGCATAATCGCCGATGTCCGGCTCGTGCGTCACCATCACGATGGTCGCGCCCTGTTGGTGCAATTGCTGGAGCAACGCCATGATCTCGTGACTGGATTTGGTATCCAGATTGCCCGTCGGCTCGTCGGCCAGGATGATAGAGGGATTGTTGACCAGCGCCCTGGCGATGGCGACCCGCTGTTGCTGCCCACCAGACAGTTGATTGGGCTTGTGATGGATCCGGTCGCCCAGCCCCACTAACTCAAGGACCGCGATGGCACGCCTGTAGCACTCCTCGTCACTCAGCCGCTGTCGGTTATTGTACAACAGGGGGAGTATCACGTTCCTGGCCGCCGTCAGCCGTGGCAGCAGGTTGTACGACTGGAAGACGAAACCGATCTTGCGGTTACGGATGCCCGCCAGTTGATTCCGGCTCAGGCGGCTTACGTCCTCACCATCCAACACGTAAGTCCCGCTCGTCGGGCGGTCCAGGCAGCCCAGGATGTTCATCAACGTGGATTTGCCCGAACCGGAAGGCCCCATCACGGCGACGAACTCGCCCTTCTCGACGGTCAGATTGATGCCGCGCAGGGCATGCACGGCCGTCTCGCCTGCGCCGTAGACCCTGGTAAGATCGCGAATCTCAATCAGTTGTTCTGCCATCAACTCCTCCGGCTGTATATGTTGACCGGTGTAGACGCGGTGGTAACTGCTCACCCTGCGCCTGCCGGATCATAATCCGGCAGGCGCGGAGCAGATTGCTGGCCTTGCCACATCCGAAACCCCAGAGCGGATTGTGATCCGCTCTGCACAGGCAGGCTGAGCAGTTACACGCGGTGTATCTATTGCCTGCGCCCGCCGGACCACAGTCCGGCGGAGCAGATGGCCATGTGCCACCTGGGGACGTCTCAGTGTAGCCAGGTCTGCAAAATCTGGTTCGTGCGGACTGTGGTCCGCACAGCACCTATGGTCCGCCCGGCACAGCACGGGCAGGCTGAATAGTTACGTAGCCGCTATAGAAAGCGCGACTACGGCCGGGCCACAATAACGTTATGGGCCACCCGGCGGCCCGCCTCCTCCCCCAGCAGGCCCCATAAAGAATTCCCCGCCAGGCATCATCTGTCCTTCTGGAATGGTCGTCTCTGTGCTCTCCTGCTCCCCCAGGCTGACGACCTCGCCTTCTGCCAGGCCGGAGCGGATCTCGGCGTTGACCAGGTCTTTCAGCCCCACTTCGACCGGGCGCAACAGCAGCGTGCCATCCGGCTGCACCACAAAGACGGCGTATTGACCGGCGCCCAACTCGCGCAACGCCGTAAGCGGCACAAGCAGAACGTCCCTGGCCTCGGCGGAGATGACCTCGACCTCGGCGTTCATGCCGCCAAACAGCGTCCGCCCGGGAGGGATCTCTATACTGGCCCAGGCCTGCACGGCCAGCGTGTTGCCCACCGTCACCAGCGCTGGCTCCACCCGCGTGACCGTGCCGGTGAATGTCTCATCGGGGAAAGCCTCAAAAGTGACCTCGACGCGGTAACCCACCGCCACCCCGCTCATATCCGATTCCTCCACCCAGAACTTGAGGAGCGGCTGTGAGAGGTCGGCCAGCGTGATGATTGGAGCAATCCCCACATACTGGCCGGGGATGGCCGACACGGCGACCACTGTACCATCGAATGGTGCGCGCAATTCGGCGGCCTCCAGATTCGCGCGCGCGTCTTCCAATGCCAGTTCTGCCTGCTCCACTTTTTGTTGAGCTCGCATAACTGTAACTGTGCTGGGGCCGCTTTGCAACAGCCTCAACTTTTCCTGTGCCTGGTAGAGCTGATTGCGAGCCTGGTCAAGCTGGTTAAGGGCGTTGAGTTCCTCCATTTTCGCCTGTTGCACGGCCTGATTAAACCTGTACTCCGCCATGGACCAGTCGTTCCATGCGGCCTCAAGGTCCTTTTGATTGGCCCCGCCATCCTTAAGCTTCCAGTAGTGATCAACGTACCACAAGAACTCGATCTGGCGGGCGCGTACAGCAGAGTCAAGCGAGGAATTGAGAGTAGTGCTGTAATTGTACTGCGCGACAAGCAATGCAGTTCTGGCATTCTGCACATTGGCCCGGGCAGCAGCCAGTTCAGCTTCCGTCGGCCCTTCTGTAGCGTCGGCCAGGTCGAGTTGCGCCAGCCGCAGATTGATGTTGGCTTCATCAACGGCCAGTTTCAGGGTGTCAGTCTCCAACCGGGCCAATACCTGGCCCTTTCTGACTCGATCCCCAACGTTCACCAGCACCTCGGCCACATAACCGCCGGTCTCGAAGCCCAGGTCGCTCTCGACCGCCGGGACCAACGTGCCGGAGCCGCTGACCGAGAGGACCACGTCGCCACGACGGACCTGCGCCGTCGCCAGCGTCGGTTGGGCCTGCGCCTGACGCGGCAGGTGGGCCAGGCGATAATACGCATAGCCGCCGCCAGCCGCCAGCATGAGCAGAATAAGTAAAACGATCCAGAGAATTCTTTTGCGCATCATACCTCCACGGCTGGAAAGCCTGTCCCAAGACAGGCTGGAAAGCCTGTCCCACGGCTGGAAAGTCTGTCCCACGGCTGGAAAGTCTGTCCCAAGACAGGCTGGAAAGCCTGTCCTACTATTCGATGCTCACGACTTCTCCCAGTTCCAGCCCTTCAAGGATTTCAACATTGACGCCGTCCGTCAGCCCAATGCGGACGGTGCGTGTTTCCTGTATGCCATCCGGCCTGATGACGATGACGGTGAACTGCCCCGGCGCAGTCTCACGCAGCGCCTCGAGCGGCACAAGCAGTACACCTCTGGCCTGCGCTGCAATAACCTCAACGCTCGCCGTCATGCCGGCAAGGAGACCAGCATCTTCGGCACCCAGGTCCGGGTGGGCCCAGGCCTGGGCAGCGGGCGTGTTGCCCACCGTCGTGAGCACAGGGTTCACGCGGACGATTGTCCCGGTGAACGTCCTGTCGGGCAGGGCCTCGAAGACGACATTCACCGGATTGCCCACCACAACCGCCGAGAGGTCCGCTTCCTCCACCCAGAAACGTACCAACGGCTCCTGCAGGTTGGCCAGGGTGAGGACCGGCGTATTGGCGCCCACCTGCTCACCAACCGTCGCCGCGATCTCCATCACCACGCCGTCGAATGGGGCGTAGAGTTGGGCCGCTTTCAGATTGGCCGCTGCTTTCTCGCGTGCCAGCAACGCCTGGTCAACGGCCAGCGTCGCCCGCATCAGAGTGTCCGTCAGCGGTTCACTTTCCAGCAGCCGCAGGTTCTCCTGGGCCTGGTAGAGTGCAAATCGCGCCTGTTCTACGCGGTTTTTCGCCTGCAACTCTTCGATGATAGCTTTGTTCACGGCCTCCTCCCACCGTCCCTGGGCTGAGATAAGCGCGTTCATTGCATGGTCGTGATCGCTCTGGCTGAGATGTCCTGCCTCATACTCAAGCTTTTTGTTGTGATAGTATCCCTTGTACCAATCGTACAGGGTCCTCTGTTTCTGCACTTCAGCATCCAGGCTGGAGTTAAAGGTTTTTTCGTAGGCATCCTGTGCCAGTTTCAACTCGGCCTGGGCGTTACGCACTGCGGCGCGGGCATCAGCCAGCTCCGCTTCGCTCGGTCCAGCCTGGACATCGGCCAACTCAAGTTGAGCGAGCTGTACCTGCACATCAGCCTCAGCCAGTGCCCGCTCCAGGTCCTCTGTGTCCAGCCGGGCCAGCAGGTCGCCTTTCTTCACGCGGTCGCCTGCCTGTACCAGCACCTCGCTCAATGTGCCGCCGACACGGAACCCCACGCCCAGTTCGACTGCGGGCACCAGTTCGCCGCTACCGTCTACCGTGACGACGATGTCCCCTTGTGTCACCGTCGCCGTTTGCAGAGTTGGCGCCGCCGGTTCTTCGGCCCGCGTAAAGTAGCGCGTATATGCCAGGTAGCCGCCCCCTCCCAACAGGAGCAACGTCAGGATCGGGATAATCCAGAGTTTGCGCTTCTTCATACACCCCCCATTGGAGACCGTCTAGTTGTACCCGGAACCGGGCACAGAGTAATCACAGATGCCATCGCCGTTCCTGTCGGTATAGCGCCTGCAGTGGCCGGGGTAAGGGTCGTTGACCAGACCGCGCGGGCAGGCGACGCCTTCCGGCGCAGGCTGCTTCGATTCATCTCCTGTCGCGCCGCTGTCCACCTTCTCCGTCGCCCGGTCGGATGAGGGACTGCCGGCGATCAGTGCGCCGCCCCCGGCGACGATGCCGGTCACCACCGTGGCCAGGCCGAGCGCCAGGAACCGGCGCCGTGATAGTTGTGATACGGGCTTTCCGGCCCGTGCGTCAGCGGCAGACTGAAAAGTCTGTCTCGTCATTTTCCGGGTCATGCTTACGATCCATTTCCAGTGCAGCGCCAGATGGATCAAAACGCCTGCGATCAGGCCCAGGCTGCTCCAGGTATGCAACTGATCCCAGGTCGCGTAGTCGAGGCCCAGGACCCGGGAACCGGCCAGGCCAGCCGGCAGCAGGAAGGTAAGCCCACTGAGCGCGCTCAGCACAAAAGCACATCCGATCCCTATATCAATCCAATAGTTCACCGTATTCCTATTCATTCTGTTTCTTTGCCTCCAAACTGTCATCCATTATACGCGATGAGCTGAGAATGCTCTGAACGAACGCTGAGAAAGTGCTGAGAGTCGAGCGTGTGCTCCACAAAGCAGGAGGAGCGCCTCGGCGCTCCTCCCACTTAATGTCTGCCAGCCACCTCCTTTCCGGGCAGTCACCGCCAGGCTATTTATACCATCCCCATCTGCGACCACCGAAGCCGAAGCCACGTCCCATTGGCCCCAGGCCGCGCCCCGGCGGCATATAGCCCTTTTCGATTCCTTCGAGCAACCAGTCAGCCTGCTCACGGGTCATTTTGCCGTCTTCGACCGCCTGTTCGATCGCCTTCTTCATGGCCTCGACCCGGGCGGTGCTGATCGCGCTCTCGACAGCCTCTATACCCACTCCCCGTGCCTCAGCGATCTCCTCTAACGTCTTGCCAGCGTGCAGTTCGGAGAAGAGTGCTTCGGGAGTCAGGCCCAGTGCTTCGGCTACTGCGTCAAAGGTCTTCCAGTGGTCACCGGGCCCACCCAGGCATCCCCACAGGCCTGGCCCGCCAGGCCCCTTACCAGGGCGGGTGGTGCCGGGTTGGGGCGTGGGGGTCGGTGTGGTTCCTTGCGCGGATACGACGACTGCACCTGCTATCAGACCCGCGAGCAGCAACACTGCCAACACGCTGCCGCCAATCAAAATGGCTTTCTTGCTCATCCGACTCACCTCCTTTCTCGCGCAGTCTGGTTGGCCTTTCCCAACCTCGCGCCATTAATTATAGTGGCTGGAGTTGAAAGTAACCTGAGCACACACTGAGAATATGCTTAGAGCCTATCCGAAAAACCGTACAAGCGGCATCCTTATGCCGCTTATGCCGACGCATAGGGACGTCGGTTACGTTTTTCGGATAGGCATTTCGTGCCGGGTGTCGGCCTTCGCCGACACCCTTCCACGGGCATCCCAAAATACAAAATATAAGGTCGGCGAAGGCCGACCATCGGTCGCAGGCCCAGGA
>DAOTYA010000251.1:0-9802 GCA_034435075.1 Anaerolineae bacterium | reverse complement strand
ACCCGGTGCGTCTTCTGCCGGGGCTGATGACCTGCGGCACCATCTCTGCAACCAGCCTGACCACGATGGCGGAATCCCCGCGGGCTCCAGATTTGACGCACCTCAACCTCATGCTATAATCTGCTGCCGGGGACGCGGGTAGACCCCATTACCGATACCAATACTCAGAGAGGGCTGCCTATGCTTGACATTGCACTTATCCGCGAGCACCCGGAAATTGTCAAAACGGCGCTGCGCAACCGAAACGAAGAGCCGGGCCGGGTGGATGAGATACTTGAACACGATGCGCAACGGCGCCGGCTGCTCCAGGAGGTGGAGGAGCTGAGGGCAGAACGCAACCGTGTGTCCAAAGAGATTGCTCAGCTCAAGGACAAAGAAGCACGAGAGCAACGCATCGTCAGAATGCGCCAGGTGGGAGAGCGCATCGAAAGGCTCGAAGAACAGCTCCGCCAGGTGGAAGCTGAGCTGGAGAAGGTTATGCTTGACATGCCCAATCTGCCCCACCCTAGCGTCCCTGTAGGCCCGGACGAGACGCATAATGTGGTGGTGCGGGAATGGGGTGTGCTCCCTGAGTTCAGCTTTGAACCGGTGCCCCATTGGGAGCTGGGACCGGAGCTGGGCATCATTGACTTCGAACGTGGGGTCAAGCTGGCAGGCAGTCGTTTCTATGTGCTGCGTGGAGCCGGTGCGAAATTGCAGCGCGCGCTCATCTCCTGGATGCTGGACGTACATACCCGGGAGCACGGCTATACGGAGATTTACCCCCCCTTCATTGTTAAAGAGAAATGTATGTGGCAGGCCGGCCAGCTCCCCCGCCTGGCCGAGAACATCTACCATGACGTCGAAGACGATGTATGGTTCGTCGGGACGGCCGAAATACCCCTCACCGGATTGCACCACGACGAGATTCTGGACGCAGATAAGCTGCCCCTGCGCTATGTGGCCTACACGGCATGCTTCCGCCGCGAGAAGATGAGCGCCGGGCGGGATGTACGTGGTATCAAACGGGGGCATCAGTTTGACAAAGTTGAAATGTACAAGATCACCGCGCCGGAGAATAGCTACGAGGAGCTTGAAGCAATGGTCGAGGACGCCCTGGACATTTGCCGGCGCCTGCGCATACCGCACCGGCTGGTGCAGATATGTACCGGCGATCTGGGCTTCCACGTGAGCAAAACCTATGACATCGAGATGTGGGCGCCAGGGTGTGGAGAATGGCTTGAAGTGAGCAGTCTGAGCAATTGCGAGGCGTTTCAGGCGCGCCGGGCCAATATCCGCTACCGGCCCGAGCCAGGCGCCAGGCCCCGCTTCGTCCATACGCTCAACGGCTCCGGCCTGGCCCTGCCCCGGGTGGTGATCGCCCTGCTGGAGAATTACCAGCAGGCAGACGGCAGCATTGTGGTGCCAGAGGTCTTGCGCGACTGGATGGGCGGAATGGAGGTTATCCGCAGCGCCTCCGGGTAAGCCCTGACCCATTATATCCCAATTTATCCCAATTTATCCCAAACCGGGTTTGGGATATGTATACGGAGGGAATACAATGGACCTGCAACTGAGTGAAGAGCACCGTATGATCCGCGATATGGCACGGGAATTCGCCCAAAAGGAAATCGCTCCGGTGGCTGCGTATTACGATGAGAGCGGCGAGTTCCCCTACGAGACAGTGCGCAAGATGGGCGAACAGGGTCTCATGGGCATCGAAGTCCCGGAGGAATACGGCGGTGCCGGCATGGACACGCTCTCTTACGTGCTGGCCCTCGAGGAAATCTCCAAAGTAGACGCCGCGCACGGGGTAATCATGTCCGTCAACAATTCCCTTTATTGTTACGGTATCCTCCGCTACGGCACAGAGGAGCAGAAGCAACGCTATCTGCGCCCGGTGGCCAGCGGCCAGGTCATCGGAGCCTACGCCCTGACCGAGCCCCAGTCCGGCTCCGACGCAGGAAACATCCGCGTGACTGCCACACTTTCCCCAGATGACTCCTATTACCTCATCAACGGCACCAAATCCTGGATCTCCAGCGGCCCGGCAGCCAGATATATCGTGCTCTTCGCTCAGACCGATCCGGAGGCCAGACCGCGCCACCGGGGAGTCAGTGCTTTCATCATTGATACAGATGAGCCGGGCTTTCACCGGGGAAAAACAGAACCCAAGCTGGGTATACGCGCCTCAGCGACCTGCGAGATCCATCTGGAGGATTACCGATGCCCGGCAGAGAGACGGTTAGGCCAGGAAGGCGAGGGTTTCAAGATCGCCATGTCGGTGCTGGATGCCGGCCGCATTGGTATCGCTGCCCAGGCACTGGGCATTGCGGAGGCTGCCTACGAGGCTGCAGTCGCTTACGCCAGGGAACGGGAAGCCTTCGGCCAGAAAATCGGCGAGTTCCAGATGATCCAACAAAAAATCGCCGATATGAAGTGCCGCATCGAGGCCAGCAGGTTGCTGATCTATCAGGCAGCTCTTGCAAAGGAAGAGTCCAGGCAAACCGGCCGCCGCTATACGCTGGAATCCTCTATGGCCAAGCTCTTCGCCTCGGAGACTGCGATGTGGGTGACCACACAGGCCATCCAGATTCACGGTGGTATGGGCTATAGCAAAGAGCTGCCAATCGAGCGCTACTTCCGTGACGCTAAGGTGACCGAGATTTACGAGGGCACCAGTGAGATTCAGCGCCTGGTCATCGCGCGCCAGGAGCTGGGTCTGAGGTAAAACGCTTTTGCGCGATGGGATGGTTCATAATTGGTTGACACTCTGCCTTGTCGCGATTACCACATCCGGGGAGGGGGTCAGTATGAAAGTCGTCGTTATCGGCTCAGGCGTATCCGGCCTTACCGCGGCAGCATTTCTGGCACGCGACGGCCACCAGGTAACAGTCTGTGAACAGTTCGGACAAATCGGCGGCGTGACGGCCACTTTGTGGGAGGAGGGCTTCGGGTGGGACCTGGGCCCGCTGATGTTGGAGGGCATCGGGCCAGGGGAGCCGGCCGGTGAGGTATTGGCCGAAGTGGGCGTTGCCCGAAGGATCAGGCTCGAACGAGGGGAGCGAGGTATCTGCTTCCCTGATTTCCGGATCATGCCCCCTGCCAGTTATGGCGGTCCGTACTGGCGACGGGAATACCTCAAGGAGCTGTTCCCTGCCGAGAAGGCAGGGCTGGATCGCTACTACCGTTTCTACGACCAGATGATGGACCTGGCCGCGCTGTCCAACCACGCCGAACGGGCTGCCGGCCTGCGTGCATTCCTGCTTAAGGCGCGCCTCTGGCTGGCTTTCCTGCGGGTAATGCAGATGAAGAACTGGAACGCTGCCCAGGTGATGGATCACTTCTTCCGCGACCCCAGGCTCAAGGCGATCTATACGGTCATTCTGGCTGATTTCGTCGTGCCTCCCAGCCTCTTCCCGGGGTTGCTTGTGCCGCTGGTTAATCCGGAGACCGCTTTCGATAAGCGTATTCCGACCCGCCTCTCCCCCTCGGTGACCGGAGCGCGACCTGCCTTCCATTACGTGATCGGGGGCTGTGGTAAACTTGTGGAAGCGCTGGCAGAGGTGGTACGTCAGCACGGCGGGGAGATTCGGACCGGCACACGGGTGCAGAAGATCATGGTCGAGGACGGACGGGTGACCGGGGTACGCTTTGAAGACGGTCGTTGCGAGCCGGCCGGGCTGGTGATAGCAAGCGGTGGAGCACACGAGACATTCTTCGGGCTGGTCGGTCGTGAGCACCTGCCCGGGGATTTTGCCACACGCGTAGCAAATGTGCCGTTTATGGAGTCGGTCCTGATGGTACACGTCGGGATTGACTTTGACCCGACCCCCTACCAGCCGATACCGCTCTGCTACTACTACAACACCTACGACGTCGAAGGCGGCATTGAACGCTGCAGGTGCGGGGAATATCACGAGGGTAAGGACGGTTTCCTCATCTACATCCCCTCTCTACATTCGCCGGAGATGGCACCGCCGGGCCACCATGCGGTGACCGTCTATACCATCGCTCCCAATCACCTGAGCGAGGGAACGTGGACTCAGCGCCGCGACGAGATGGCCGATAAGCTGCTGGCCGAGGCCGGCAAGGTGATACCAGGCCTGGGCGAGCGCGCCCAGGTAAAGGTCATCCTCACACCCCATGATTTCCGTGTGCGCACGCTTCAGGAACACCACAGTTTCGGCGGTGTGGCCCCGGTGCTCGGCAGGTCAGGAGCACCTCACAAGACACCGCTCCGGGGGCTGTGGTTCGTGGGCGCTCAGAGCGAAAGCAATGCCGGAGTGGCCAATTCTATTGTCGGGGCATGGCGGGCCGTCAGGATGATAAGAAAGGAGGGCTGGACATGAGCGAGGCGGACATCGGGCTGATCGGCCTGGCTGTTATGGGGCAGAACCTGGCCCTAAATATGAACGATCACGGTTTCAAAGTGGCGGTGTTCAACCGCACACTCTCGAAAGTGGACGAGTTCATTCAGGGAGCGGCCAGGGATACCGATATTGTCGGCGCGCACTCACTGGAGGAACTGGTCAGCCTGCTCAAAAGGCCCCGGCGGGTGATGCTGATGGTCAAAGCAGGCCGGCCGGTAGACGACTTCATCGAGGCGCTCATCCCATTGCTTGAGGCGGGCGACATTATTATTGACGGTGGCAATTCCAATTTTGAGGACACCATCCGTCGCACCCGTGAAGTCGAGTCTAAGGGGCTGTACTACATCGGCACCGGCATCTCCGGCGGCGAGGAAGGAGCACGCCACGGCCCGTCCATCATGCCAGGCGGTTCTCCGGCTGCCTGGCCGCACGTCAGGCCCATCTTCCAGGCCATCGCCGCCAAAGTGGACGATGGCACGCCCTGCTGCGACTGGGTGGGCGAGAACGGCGCCGGCCATTACGTTAAAATGGTGCATAACGGCATCGAATACGGCGATATGCAGCTCATCAGCGAAGCCTATTTTCTGATGAAAGAGCTGCTGGGGCTTAGCCACGATGAAATGCACCACATCTTCGACGAGTGGAACCGCGGTAAGCTGGATTCGTACCTGATCGCGATCACCGCCGATATCCTCGCCTTTAAAGATGAGGATGGCTCCCCACTCCTTGAGAAAATCCTTGACGCCGCCGGCCAGAAGGGCACCGGGAAGTGGACGGCTATTTCAGCGCTCGATATGGGCATCCCACTCACATTGATCGTCGAAGCTGTGTTCGCCCGGTGTCTGTCAGCACTGAAGGAGGAGCGCGTGGTGGCGTCGCAGGTGCTCAGCGGCCCGCCCGTCGCCTTCAACGGAGAAAAAGAGGCCTTCGTCCGCGACCTTCACGATGCGCTGTACGCCGCCAAGATCATCTCCTACGCTCAGGGGTATATGCTGATGCGCCAGGCAGCCAGAGAGCACGGCTGGAATCTCAACCTGGGCGGCATCGCGCTGATGTGGCGTGGAGGCTGCATCATCCGCTCTGTCTTCCTGGGAAAGATCAAGGAGGCCTTCGATAAGAATCCTCACCTTTCAAATCTGCTCCTCGACGACTATTTCAACGCCGAGGTTGCGGCAGCGCAGGCCGGATGGCGTCGGGTGGTGGCGCAGGCAACGTATGCCGGCCTGCCAGTGCCGGCGATGTCCAGCGCGCTCGCTTTTTAC
This sequence comes from Anaerolineae bacterium, assembly GCA_034435075.1. Classification (GTDB taxonomy): domain Bacteria; phylum Chloroflexota; class Anaerolineae; order B4-G1; family B4-G1; genus JAOAAG01. Next base: position 4,188 of record DAOTYA010000251.1, on the reverse strand, counting down.
GACGGCTACCGGCGCGAGCGGCTGCCGGCCAATCTGATCCAGGCGCAACGCGATTACTTCGGCGCGCACACTTATGAGCGCATTGACCGGCCGCGCGGCGAGTTTTTCCACACTGATTGGAGTGGGAGCGGCGGCGGTGTGACTTCTACATCTTATCAGGCTTAGTGCCTATCCGAAAAACGTAACCGACGCATAGGAATGCGCCGGTGTAACTGTTCAGCCGGTTGAAATCGTCCTCCCTGGGCACTTTGTGCCGGGTGTCGGTCTTCGCCGACACCCTTCCACGGGCATCCCCAAAGAGATGGTCGGCGAAGGCCGACCATCGGCCGCAGGCCCAGGAAGGATGACTTCAGTCAGCGCCTGAATAGTTACGCGCCGGTTACGATTTCCGGATAGGCTCTTAGGAGGTGGACTTGTCACGGTACAATGTACTCGTTGCCCAGTCAGGTGGGCCATCGCCGGTGATTAACAATTCACTGCGCGGCGTTGTCGAGGCCTGTATGGCCACTCCAGAACATTTCGGCAACATCTACGCGGCACTTCATGGCATCGAAGGGGTGCTTAAAGAGGAGTTGCTTGATCTCTCCGCCCAGGATGCGGAGGAGATCGCCCTGTTGCGCACCACACCCGCAGCCGGTGCGATCGGCACCTGCCGTTACAAGCTTAAGCACGAACAAGACTTCGAGCGCGTCATCGCCGTCCTGCGCGCCCATAATATCGGCTATTTCTTCTACATAGGCGGCAACGACTCGATGGACACGGCGAACAAGATCGCACGACTGGCCCGGGAGAGAGGGATGGAGCTGGTCGTTACCGGTGTGCCGAAGACGATTGACAATGATGTAGGCGATAGCGAGTTCAGGCTCGTTGATCACACGCCCGGTTACGGCAGCGCGGCACGCTATTGGGCACTCACCGTCCAGAACCTTGACGAGGAAAACCGCGGCTCCCATACCTCCGCTCCGGTGCTCGTGGTTCAGGTAATGGGACGTAAGATAGGCTTCATCCCCGCAGCTTCCCGCCTGGGCGATCCACAGCGCCAGATGCCATTGCTCATATTTATGGCCGAATCTGGCCTCTCACTGGAGGAACTGGCCGACCGGGTCGCCGACACGGTGCGCGAGCATGGACGCGCCATCGCCATTGTCAGCGAAGGTTTCGATGTGGGGGACATCGGTGCACGCAAGGATGCCTTCGGTCACACCATGTTTTCCACCAGCAAGACGACTGTGGCACAGTACGTTGTCCACTACCTGAACGAGGTGGGGCTGCCGGCACGAGGCAACACGCCTGGCACTCTCCAGCGTCACGATATTATTTATGCCTCGACGGTGGACCTGGAGGAGGCGTATCAGGTGGGACAGCAGGCAGTGTCCATAGCACTGGAGCATGGTTCCGGCTATATGGCGACCATCCTGCGCGACCCGGGGCCGGTGTACCGTGTCCGCTACGATAAGGTCCCGTTGGAGGTGGTGGCCAACTCCGAGCGCACCTTCCCGGCTTCCTGGATCCTGCCCTCGCGCACCGATGTGAGTGATGAATTCGTACACTACGCACGCCCGCTCATAGGGGATGACTGGCCCAGCGTGCCTCTGGTGAACGGACTCCAGCGTTTTGCCCGCTTCAAGCCCATCTTTGCCGAAAAGAAGGTCGCTATTCAGACTGTAGGGGCATAGCACGCCACGCCTTTACCAGGCTGCCCCCGGGCTGGTGCCCTGCCCCCGCTATCGGATGTAGGGGCGCATTCCCAATGCGCCCACCTGCTGGCGCTACAGATGTACGAAGGGGAAATGTCCCCCTGGAGCTGGCTGGCTACGACATTCGCCAGGTGCCGATGGCTGCGCTTTGCGCTGGCTCAGCGTGGGCTGGCCGCTGGAGGTCGCCCAGGACCATGTCCCAAACTCGCGATCGCGACATACCCCCGTTTGCCCGTCACCTGCAGTGTGCTATAATATTTTATCTGTTGGGGTAATTACCTGCCCGGCTGCCTGCCGCCGTGTGCCGATTGGAAATCGCCCCTTACGGGCATCTGCGCCGACGCGGAAACAGCGGTCGGCGCAGGCCGAACGAAGGCCTGCGGCCCAAAGTGGGCGACTTCAGTCGGCAGGGGCAGGCAGTTACCTGTTGGGCGAAAATCCACACTGAGGGCTTGAATTGTGCAATTTGATGTTGCCGTCATCGGCGCCGGCCCGGCCGGGTCCACGGCTGCGCAGCGCCTGGCAGCCGCAGGCGCCAAAGTTGTACTTCTGGAACAGGATACCTTCCCGCGCGACAAGCCGTGTGGAGATGGGGTCACCGCCAGGGGACTGAAAGTCCTGGAACGCAGTGGGCTGGCCGGGTGGCTGGCCAGTTTTCCCGCCCCCAGAGTTGGGCGCATGAGTTCACCAAATGGTCAGGTGGTCGAACTGCGCCTCCATCCGGATGACCGCCACTGCTACGGCCGCACCATACCACGCCGCCTGTTGGATGAACAACTGGCCCGCGCGGCAGTGGAGGCCGGAGCAAGCCTGATAGAAGGGACGCGTGTCGAGGAGATAGGGCCGGCAGAGAAAAACGGCAGGTATGTCAACGCCGGGGGGCTAAGACTCACCGCCCGGCTGATTATCCTGGCCGATGGAAGCCTTGCCCCGCTGACCCGCCGGCTTGGACTGAGCACAGGCCAGCCTGAAATGATCGCCATCCGCCGCTACTTTGCAGGAGATGTCGGCCCGGCGGAGCGGCTGGAGATCCACTTCCGCCCGCGCATCGCACCGGGATACGCCTGGATCTTCCCGATCAACGAGAGCTGTGTGAATGTGGGTGTAGGCACTTTCAGACACTACATCCGCGACGGGAAACTCAGCCTGCGAGAGGCGCTCGATGACTTCATCGCCGATACTGCGCTCACGGAGGGACGTCTGGCAAAAGCCGAACCGGCCGGTCCGCTCCAGGGGCATCCCTTGCGCATGCGATTGAACTGGACGCGCACCCACAGCAACCGGATTCTGGTAGCAGGTGATGCCGCCGGGCTGGTGAATCCACTCTCTGGAGAGGGCATTGCGCAGGCGCTTGAAAGCGGTGAACTGGCAGCTTCGTGTGCACTGGCCGCCCTCGAAACTGGGGACCTTTCGGCCCGTGCGCTGGCTGTATATACCAGAGCGCTGAGGACGCGCTTTGGGGCCGATCACCGGGCAGCATCTTTTCTGCGCCTGATGCTTGGCACCCCTGGCCTGCTCAACCGGGTCTTCAACCGTCTGCGACAGGATGCCAGGCTGGCGCTTCTGATCGGCCATATCATCATCGGTCACGCCTCACCCCGTGCGGCGCTGCACCCCTATACATTGCTACGCCTGATCTTAACCTGAAACCTGACCAGGAGGATAACTGTAAATGCGTGAAATCTCCGTTGCAACGGTCCAGATGAAGCCAGAGCTGGGCCAGGTGGAAGAAAATCTCATCAGAATGAGCGATTTCATCTCCCGCATCGCCACCGAGCAGCCGGTGGACCTGATCGTCTTTCCCGAACTGATCACCACAGGTTACGAGAACGGCCCCCGCTTCACCGACCTGGCCCAGCGTATACCGGGGCCTACTGTCAACCTCATCGCCCAGCGGGCCAGCGAATTCGGTGTGCACGTCGCCTTCGGGATGGTCAGCAAAGAAAGAGTGGAGTCTATTCTGTACAATACCGCTGTCCTGGTCGGCCCGGAGGGTGACGTCATCGGGCAATATAACAAAGTCCACCTGCGGGGTGAGGAACGAATCGCCTTTCGCCCGGGTTACAAATTCAGTCCCATTGAGACCGATTTCGGAATGGTGGGGCTGATGATCGGCTGGGACCTGGCTTTTCCAGAGGTGGCACGTTGCCTGACGCTGGAAGGGGCTGAATTGGTGATCGTATGCGCCAACTGGGAACAGCCCGGCATAGAGGAGTGGCGTACCTATCTCCTGGCACGCGCCTGCGAAAACGCTGTCTTTATCGCCGCTTCCAACCGCGTGGGCGAGGAGCCGTCTTACACCTTCTTCGGCCACAGCGCCATCATTGGACCAGGGGGCAAAGTCTATGCCAGCATAGATGAACCGACTGAAGGGTACGCTATCGCCAGGATAGACCTGGATGAGGTCCGGGAACATCGTGAGGAAAGCCAGATTTTGCAGTGCCGCCAGCCGCTCGCTTATCGAGCTATCGTAAAGAAATATTGATTTTAT
>DAOTYA010000250.1:0-30071 GCA_034435075.1 Anaerolineae bacterium | reverse complement strand
TCGCCCTGCACTCCGATGAATGAAAATATTGCTGCCAGCCGGATGGCTTTTGACTAACGCCGAAACACCGGCCTGACAGCCAGCGCTACATTGCCCTGACAGCGAGCGTCTATTTTCAAAGCAGGGAATTGTCAATAGTTCATCGAGATTTTCCCTTGACATTTCTATACTTTGTGATATACTAATTCATACCGACCGGTCGGTAGTAAAAGGAGACGATAATGACAACCCAGCACAGAGCCGAAGAGACACGTGAACGCATTCTGGCGGCAGCAGAGGAGTGCTTCGCCCGCCAGGGGTACGATGCCACCGGTGTAGCCGAAATCTGCGAGCGGGCCGGGGTCAGCAAGGGAGCCTTCTTCTACCACTTCCCCACCAAGCAGGCCGTTTTTCTGGAACTGTTGGGACGCTGGCTGGAGGGACTAGAACAAAAGCTAAGCCTGATGCGAGTCGAGGTCTCTTCTGTGCCAGAGGCGCTCTTGCGGATGGCCGGGGTAGCACAACAGGTTTTCGGCATGGCGCGCGAGCGGCTGTTCATCTTCCTGGAGTTCCTGAACAAAGCAGCCCGCGACCCCCAGGTCTGGCAGGCAACGATTACCCCGTATCGCCGCTACCGTGAGTTCTTTGCCGAAATGATGGAGACCGGTATTGCCGAGGGAAGCCTGCGCCAGGTGGACCCCAAAGTCGCAGCGAACGCCATCCTGTCCCTGGCCATTGGGCTGGTCCTGCAGGCTGCGATGGACCCGGACGGCGCAGATTGGGGAGCTACTGTCCATCAGAGCGTGCAGATGTTTGTTGGAGGAATCCAGCGGATGGAAAGCACCTCCTTTCCAGGGGAAGCCAGGCAACGAAGACCGTCTTGCTGGCCAGTGTGATTCATACAGCCCTATTGGTTTTTGCCTGGCTCAACAATCGCCAGCAGGTGTTGGCCTATGGATAATCTCGTGATAGAGTTGCCCCGCGTCTCCATCGTCATCCCTGCATATAACGAGGAGGCATTTGTCGGGACAACGGTAAACTCCATTCTGGAAACCCGTTTTCCCTGTGAAGTGCTCGTTGTGGACGACGGCTCTACCGACCGGACGTTTCAAATCATTAAGGAATTCGAGCCACGGATCCGGGCAATCCGCCATCCAGTCAACCGGGGAAAGGGAGCCGCCATGGCTTCGGGAGTCCGGGCCGCTATAGGGGAAATCGTGGTGTTTTGCGACGCACATCTGCTGGGACTGAAACAATATCATCTGTTATCACTTGTTCTTCCACTGGTGCAAGGACCGGTCAGGGCAGTGCTGGGCGTTGCTATTTCCGGGCCATCTGTTCTCCCCAGGGTTGTGATGCCGATCCTTACCGGACAGAGGGCCTATTTCCGGCACGACCTGGAGCCTTTGCTGGATGAGATGGAGAGCCTCGGCTATGGTGTGGAAACGTTTCTGTTTCATTGCTTCCCCCAACACCAAACCGCTGTTGTGCTGCTTCCCGGCCTCGTCCACTTGCTCAAGCCACAGCTTTCCTCCTCAACCGTCGCGATGAAGGGATATCTCCGGGAATCCGTGGAGATTCTTGGAACTGTGGCAAGATTAGGAGGGATAATGCCAGGAGATGGAACGAAATGGAAACGACAGGTGAAAATATCGTTAAGCCAGCACCTTCGCAGGAGGGAGGTAAAACCTCAGCCTGATACTCTGCCATAGCACGTAATTACCTGCCCGGCTGCCTGCCGCCGTGCGCGATTGGAAATCGGCCTTCCTGGACGCCTGCGCCGACCACTGGCCGAAGGTCCAAAGCGGGCGACTTCAGTCGGCATGGGTAGGCAGTTACCATAGCACTTTAAATCGGGCATTTGCCTTCCTCGAACGTTCCTGAGCCTGACTGGACGCAGGTCTGTTCCCGCAAGGCATGCCCGGTCCCGGAGGGCCCCGGCCGGGGTGAAGCTGCAGGAAGGCGTCCCAATCTTGTTATCGGGGCTGGAAGGAGTGATAAAGTGAACGTATTGTTGACAGGAGCTTTCGGAAACATTGGGCAGAGCGCACTGGAGGAATTGCTCAAGCGAGGTCATAGAGTGCGCTGTTTCGACTTGAGGACGAAAGCGAACGAAAAAAAGGCCCGGCAATGGGGCGATCGGATAGAGGTGGTCTGGGGTGACCTGCGCCGCCCAGAGGATGTCGCTGTGGCGGTGCAAGGTCAGGACGTGGTGATCCATCTGGCATTCATCATCCCCAAACTCTCGGCCACCGGAGTCGAGTCGGAGTCCCGGCCCGATTGGGCACGGGAGATCAATGTTGGCGGCACACGCAATTTGATCGAGGCGCTTAAAGCGCAGCCACGCCCGCCCAAGATTATCTTTTCGTCATCCATTCACATCTACGGGCAGACGCAACACCTGCCCCCGCCGCGCAGAGCGGATGAGCCGGTGAATCCTACCGAGCACTATTCGCGCCACAAGGCTGAGTGCGAGCAGATGATCAGAGAGTCCGGGCTGGAGTGGAGCATCTTTCGTTTTGCCGCTGCGCTGCCGTTGGCGATCAGGCTCGATCCGGGGATGTTCGACGTGCCGCTGAATAACCGTATGGAGTTCGTGCACACGCGCGATGTGGGCCTGGCGCTGGCCAACGGTGTGGAGAGCACGGAAATCTGGGGCAAGATTCTGTTAATTGGCGGCGGCCCGCGTTGCCAGTACTATTACCGTGAGATCGTGGAACGGGTGTTAGATGCGGCCGGCGTGGGGATGTTGCCTGAAGAAGCGTTCGGGAGGATACCGTTCGCCACGGACTGGATGGACACGACCGAGAGCCAGCGGTTGCTACGTTACCAGCAGCGCGACCTGAGCGATTATGCGCGGGAGATGGCGGCGCTGATGGGCTATCGGCGGTACCTGGTCAGGGTTTTTCGTCCATTCGTGCGGGCCAGTCTGCTCAGGAAATCCCCTTACTTCCGGGCCGCGCAGACGCGGGTGCGCGCGGAATGGAAAGGCAAGGCGGCTGTAGTGACAGGCGCTTCGGGTGGCATCGGCGCGGCGATCGCGCTGCGATTGGCCCGTGAGGGCATGCGCGTCGCGCTCGTAGCGCGGAATCGGGAGCGCCTGGAAGCGCTGGCCGTGCAGATCCGTGAATTCGGTGGGAAAGCAGTGGTGGTCATCGCTGACCTGGCGGATGAGAGTGAGAGGGTGCGCGCCTTCGAGCAGATTCGGGCAGCACTGGGGCCGGTGGATGTGTTGGTGAACAACGCCGGTCTGGGCTGGTACGGTGAGAGCGCTGAGATGCCATGGTCCCTGGCAGCACAGATGTTGGAAGTGAACGTTGTCGCCCTGGTGCGTTTCACGCTGATGTTCCTGACCGAGATGAGAGCGCGCAAGGCCGGGCACATTATCAACATCGGTTCGATCGCGGGAAGCATCCCCAGCCAGGGAGTTGCACTGTACAGCGCGACCAAGTCGTTCGTTGATGCTTTCACGACCGGTTTGCACCGCGAACTGCGCGGGACAGGAGTACGGGTCAGCGTGGTGCGTGCGGGAGCCGTGGCAACCGACTTCTTTGACCGGGTGGCTGGTCAGTTCGACAGGCTGCAACTGCCGCTCAAGCGGTGGGGAATTAAACCTGAGGTGGTCGCCGAGCGCGTCTGGAGATTGCTCAGGCGGCCGGTGCGGGTGGCCTATGTGCCTGGCGTGCTGCGACTGGTGCCGTGGATCGAGTTGACATGCGGCTGGCTGATGGATCGCGTTGGGCCGCTCTTGCTGCAGCGGCAACCGAAGCGCCAGGGACTTGTCACTGCTTGAGAAAAGAAACCGGCCCCTGGCAGCGCACAGCGCTTCATTCTCGCATAATGCGGCCAGAGTTGAGATTGCCTTGCGCGTCTTCTTCCCCATACGCCTGCGTTTGGTAAACAAAAGCGTAGCCCGGTGTTCACACTGGCGAACTCCGGGCTACGTTGAGAATCCAGATCATCACTGACGCTGATCCTGCGACCAGCCTTCAGTGATAAGCCGGCAGCCAACCACTATGAGCTTCGATCAGATCATCCACCAGGCCCCAGATCTGCTCCAGATCCAATTCGGCTGCTGTGTGGGGATCGAGCATAGCAGCATAATAGATGTATTCCCGTTTGCCGGTCAGTGCCGCTTCGACTGCGAGGGCCTGCACATTGACGTTAGAATGAATCAATGCCGCCAGGTGTGGAGGCAGGGCGCCGATACGCGTGGGCTGCACGCCATTCCTGTCCACCAGACAAGGGACCTCGACGATGCAGTCTTGGGGAAGATTGTCAATCAGCCCACGGTTCGGCACGTTGCCATAGATCACCCTGGGTGTGCCGGTCTCTATGCTGTGGATGATCAGCGGAGCATACTCTCCGCTGGGCTTTAGCCCAAACATCTCTTCCAGGAACCATTCCGAATATTCTGCGCCCTCTTCAGCCGGCAGGCGCTTCAATACCTCGAGCGGTGGCCCCGCGATGGAGGCACCGGGGCTCTCCAGCCAGCTTCGCATCATTTCCCACATAGCGATCTGATCCTCACAACGACGGAGGTACTCGTCCAGTGGGATATTGAAGCGCTCAATCAGATCAGGGCGATCCCGCTTGATGAACCAGGGGACATACTCGGCAAAATGCTCACTTGACTCGGTGACAAAGTACCCCAGCCGGGTGAAAACTTCGTACCGCACCCGATTCCACTTTGGTACCCGGCCCTCCTCCACCACCCGGCGGATGCGCGGGTAGAGGTCTTCAATCACGTCTCCGATTTTGCGCTCGAAACGCAGGTAAAACGCCATATGATTAACGCCCGCACACACGTAGTTGATCTCCTCGAGCGGCACGCCTATGTCTTGGGCCAGTTGGCGGGCAGTGTTAAATACACTGTGGCACAGTCCCACTGCCCTGATCGTACTGGCTCTCGTCAGCGCCCACATGTTCATGGCCATAGGGTTGACATAGTTGAGGAACAAGGCTCGCGGGCACAACGTCTCCATGTCACGGCAGATGTCCAACAGGACAGGGATGGTGCGTAATGCTCGCATGATGCCGCCAACGCCAAGCGTATCAGCGATTGTCTGGCGGAGGCCGTATTTCTTGGGGATCTCAAAGTCAATCACTGTGGCAGGTTTGTAACCACCCACCTGGATCATACATATGACATAATCCGCACCATCCAGGGCAGCCTGACGGTCTGTTGTGGCTTCGATCACGGGGTGCGCATTCACAGCCTGAGCCACCTTGTGCGCCACGACCTCTGAAGTGCGTAACCGTTCTTCATCAATATCGTGCAGGCTGATGGCGGAGCTTGCCAGCTCAGGAAAGCTCAGGATATCAACCAACAGGCGTTTGGCGAAAACAGTGCTGCCGGCTCCGATGAAAGTGATTTTGGACACGGTCATCCTCCGTCTAAACAGGGATCCGCGCTGCCCACCTGCCCACCACAGGAACAGGTCGAACCTTTGCCTGCAGAGCGCAGATCATGCCAACGATCCAGCAGACAACCAGCAGGACATAGGTGGCGATAACCAGCGAAAATGATGCCGCAGCCACAGGGGGGCCAACCAGCGGAATCCACGCCGCAACCCACGCCACGATCACCCAGACTATTGGCACAGCCGCGGCCACGATTGTGATACCCAACGACTGTTTTGCGTGGTACCGCGCCAACGAATCCTGTCTCCGGACGGTCAGCACGTACAGGCAGCCTGGCACACCCAGCAAGTAAGACAGAAAAGCAGCCCGTCTCTCCGACTTATTCACTTACACCTCCAATCCCCCGCAACCTCAGCTCAGCAGCAAAGTGGCAACTTGCGTAGTGCTCCGTCTCCACTTCGACCAGTTGTGGCTCCTCCCGGCCGCACAGCTCCTGTGCATACCGGCACCGGGGATGAAACACACAGCCTGCAGGTGGATTGGCCGGACTTGGCACATCACCCTCCAGCACAATCCGCTCAAGGCGGATGTCTGGGTTTGCAGGTGGAACGGCGGAGATAAGAGCCTCTGTATATGGGTGCAGAGGATGCCTGAGCAACACCCCAGTCTCGGCCATCTCGACCAGTTTGCCAACATACATCACGGCGATGCGATCAGATACATGCTCCACCACAGAGAGGTCGTGTGCAATGAACAACAACGTGAGTCCCAATCTCTTCTGCAACTCCTGGAGAAGGTTAAGCACCTGTGCCTGGATGGACACGTCCAGGGCAGACACCGGTTCATCGGCGACGATCAGGCGTGGACTCAGACTGAGTGTACGGGCCAGGCCGATCCTCTGCCGCTGTCCGCCGGAGAACTCGTGGGGATAGCGGCGCATGTAAGCCGGGTCAAGCCCAACAGCCCTCATCAACTCTTCTACTCTTTCTTCCACCTCTTTTCCCCTGGCAATTCCATGGATAATAAGTGGCTCGCCAATGATATCTTTGACCGTAAGCCTGGGATTAAGAGAGCTATATGGGTCCTGGAAAATCATGCGCATCTCCCGGCGCAGCGGTTTCATCTCCTTCTGGCTGAGGTGTGAAATCTCTATCAACTCCCCGTCCTTCTTGCGGTACCAGATCTCTCCTGCGGTAGGATCGTAGAGGCGAAGGATCGTCCGTCCGACGGTGGTCTTACCGCAGCCGCTTTCCCCTACCAGCCCCAGAACCTCGCCCTCGCGAATGAAAAAACTCACACCATCTACGGCCTTGACATGGCCAGCAGTCCGTCTGAAAAGTCCCCTGGAAATAGGAAAATACTTCTTGAGGTTTTTGACCTCGAGGATGATATCTTGATCTACGCTCATTACCTGTTCCTAAATCAACGGAGGCTACACAATCGTATAGGGATCGGCTGCATCGCGCAAGCCATCTCCCAGGAAGTTGAAACCCAAAACCGCCAGGAAAATAAAGAACACCGGCGAGATGATCCACAAATTGAAGCCCAGAGTCTGAATTGTCTGAGCTTCGCGCATCATGACCCCCCAGCTCACCAATGGCTCCTGGATGCCGATTCCAAGGAAACTGAGAAAACTTTCTGCCAGGATGATTGAGGGGATTGTCAGGGTCAGGATAACAATAGTATGGCTCAAGGTATTCGGGTAGAGGTGATAGAAGATAATACGGGCGTCCGAGGCGCCCATCTCGCGGGCAGCCAGAACAAAGTCGGTCTCGCGCAGGGCCAACACCTTGCCCCGTACTTCACGGGCCAATAACGTCCAGCTCAGCAAGGCAAAAATGACCGACATGGTAACGAACACCGTCATCTGATCCCAGGTAGGAGGGATCACCGCTGCCAGAGCCATCCAAAGCGGCAACTGAGGGAAAGATTGAACGAATTCCACAAACCGCTGCATCAGCTCATCGAATCTGCCGCCGTAATAGCCGGAGATCACACCCAGCACCGAGCCAACCGCAACGCTGATAATGGTACCGAAGAATGACATGGATAGTGAAATGCGTCCCGCCAGGGCACACCTGCCAAAGATGTCGCGTCCAAACTTGTCGGTGCCCAGCAGGTAGATCGAACCGCCTTCTTCGACACCATAAAGGTGCAACGTGCTTGGGAATAGCCCTAAGAACCTGTACTCCCAACCCCGGACGAAAAGCCGTATCTCATAACGCTGACTGGTATCCTCCACCCAGTGCGTAAACATATTCTCATCCAGCACCCGCGTCCATTGATACACAAATGGCCTGAAATGAAACTTGCCCTCGGCATCAATGAAGTGGATGCGGTGCGGCGGGGTATAACCGTATTGCATGTTTAGCTTGACCGGATCGTAGGGGGAGAAGAAATCTGAAAATATTGCCATAATGGACAGGACCAGAACAATTATCCCACCCAGGATGGCAATCCGGCTCTTGCGGAATTTACGCCAGACCAGGTTGAAATATCCTTCGCGTCCTTCGACCAGTGGCTCTAAGGTTTTTGTCAGATTTGTCTGGGAGGAAACATCGCTTTTCATGGCGCTCTTTCTGGCACTTTAACTTAACTTGATCCTCGGGTCTATGATGGCCAACATCACATCTGCAATCAAGTTGCCTGCGACCAACAGAACACTGTAGATGAACAGGAATCCACCGGACACGTATATATCCTGCTGCACAAGTGAAGCGTAAAACATCGGTGCCAATGATGGCATGTTCAAAACAATGGCCGCTTCAAGCTCACCTTGAACCATATAGGGCAGAACGGTCCCCTGATACATAATTATGGGATGCAGCGCATTGGGGACAGCATGTTTGTAGATAACCAGGTTCTCTTTCAGGCCCTTAGAGCGTGCAGTGGTGACGTACTGAGCGTTCAGCACGTCCAGAAGATTACCGCGCATCACACGCATATTACGGGCAATGCCACCAAATCCGGCAATGGCGATCACTGGCCAGGTGTGCTTCAGGATGTCCACAAACTTTGCCCATGACATAGGAGCAAAAGAATATATGGGAGAGACAAAACGATTGACATACGGTACCTGCCACTTGATGACCAGGAGATAGACAATAACGATTGCCAGGAAGAAGCGTGGTGCGGCTGTGCCGATAAATGCAAAGATCGTTGCCAGATTATCAACGAGGCCATATTTGTGCGTGGCCGAATAAATGCCGATGACAATGCCGAAGAGCGTCGAGATCAAATGTGCCGACACAGCCAAAAAGAGTGTGCGAGGCAGCCGTTCTGCAATCAACTGGCCCACGTCCTGTTTGTAGGCAAATGAATAGCCAAACTTCCCCTCGAAGACAATCCCTTTGATCCACAGCAGGTATTGTTCGTAGACTGGTCGGTCCAGACCATAGGCTTTGCGGTATTCGTTGGCGGCTTTCTCCGCTTCCTTAGCCGGCAGACTGGCCTGGTTCATCAGATATGCCTGATAGGAGGAGGCGAAATCACCAGGCGGAAGCTGGATAATCACGAACGAGACGATTGAAATCCCGATCAACAAGGGGATGGAAATCAATATACGGCGCAGGATGTAATTTAGCATAACACCTCCAAAGGCAGAGCTCACCCGCAAGATCGAGGGATCAGCTTCGATGCAGTAAATGCATGGGAGGAGGGCGGGCTTCCTCCTCCCATGCCAGGTAAGGGTGGTATTATGGTCCCCAGGTCGGATAGGGGAAGTGCACGCCAGGCAACGTCTCCGGGTAAATCTCTTTCTGGCCCAATGCCCAGCGATCACCTTCGGCCAGCCAGATCTGCTCAGGCAGGAAGTTGTTGAAGTCCCATTGATACAAGAACGGTGGCGTGCCGATGGGGACGTTCTTGAAGTATTTGTTCAACATCAACCCGTAACGCCCGATAACCAGGCCGATGGAGTAGATATTCTCGGTGTGTAACCGATTCATCTCAAACATAAGCTCTTTCTGTTTGTTGAAATCGGTCTCCAGGCAAAAGGCGTCCGAGATCTCCATCAGCCGCTTCTCGAAGTCGGCGTACTCCTCGGGCTTTTCCCCTTCACGGTGCCAGCCGAACTCTTTGGTGACCGGCGCAAAATCTTTGCAGCGGATATTGGGGGTCGCCCAGACCTGCCCCGGCCGGCTGATGCGCAGCTCCCAGGTGCCGGCAGTATTGGCATCATTCATTGCCAGGCCGGTAAGGATGCGGAAGTTTACCTTGATACCGACATCCTGGAACATCAACACCAGAGCCTGACCAAGTGTGGCACCAGCGGAAATATCCTCCCAGGTGGTCATAGCCAGCTCAACATTCTGGCCCGCCATCGGCCCAGAGGTCCAATTGACGATACCATCGCCGTCTGTATCCTCCAGCCCGATCTGCTTCAGCAACGCACGCGAGGTATCGGGTGAGAAAGGATAGTAGACCACTGACCCCCTGTCGAAGAACTGAGAACCGGGGAACAGGCCACCCGCCCATGGACGGAAGAACGGGCCGTTGGTCAACGATCTGGCCAATCCGTCGCGGTCAATGGCCTGGGTCAAAGCGCGGCGGAAGCGGACATCACGGAGCAGCTCGCGGACTGCAGCATCACGTTCGCTCTGAACGCCGAGGTACTTCGACTGGTTAATCTCCAGGCTAAAGCCCAGGGTCTCCGGCCCCCACTCGACCCGGAATGGAGCATTGGGATCCGCGGCCCGCATGACGGTCTCATCGAAGGTCTCCGGATTCTCCACGTTAGAGTGGTCAGCGGTACCGGCGATGGTGTTGAGCGTGCGGACGACGCCTGTCCTGGCATAAGTCCACTGGACCTCGTCAATGTAGGGTAACTGGCAGCCCCTCTCATCCACTTTCCAGTAGTAAGGGTTACGGCGCATGACCATAAACTCATCAGTCTTATACTCGACCGGTACCCACGGCCCCATGGTGACAATGGGCAGCTTGTTAGGCGGCAGCGCGTCACGATATGCCTGATAGGTCGTGTTCGGATTGTATTTGGGATGGAGGGGTTTCAGGATGTGGGCGGGGCCGGGCGAGAAGATCAGGTTGGTCATATTGTACAACTGAGACTTAGGGAAGGGCACCGGGAAGGTCCACCGGATGGTGTAATCATCCAGTGCTTCAAGCTTGATGGGCTTGCCCTCAATGGTCCAGAAACTGGCCTGAGTCCACGAGTTGACCTGAGGATCGAGGATATTGTCTTCCCACAGGAACATGATGTCCTCGCTGGTGAACTCGACACCATCCGACCATTTTGCCCCCTCGACCAGATGCATGGTTAACTGGTAACCATCCTCAGACCACTCCCAGCTCTTGGCGAGTTGAGGCAGCGGGCTGACGTCCTTGGTCAGGAACATCGGACCAGTCATCACCGGTTCTTCCTGGACAATGGCCTCGATGCCGAACCAACCCTGGCTGACACCTGCTGCCCAGTTCCAGCCCTCGGTCGGGGCAGCCCACACGCCGCGCCAGACACCACCATATTCGCCCAGGCCATCGGACATGAAGCCAGCTTTGTAGACGAATGGCTCTTTGGGCAGGCGTTCTTCCACCGGTGGCAACAGGCCTTTTTTGACCAGTTCGGTGACCCAGGCCGGCTCGCAGTACTCGTCAAAGGCCCGAAACTCGATCATCTCGTCAACTTCGAAAGTCTTCGGTTCACGGCCACCAGCCATTAAGGGGCCCTCTGGATACGGGATCGGTCCTGCAAGCACGAACTTCTCGACTTCAATGGGCTTCTCGACTTCGACGACTTTCTCGACCTCGACTTCTCTCGTGACCTCGACGGTCTGAATTACTGTTTGGGGTGCGCACTGGGTCGCCAGCAGCAGGAAGACTGCCAATGCCGAGACCAGTACTAAGACCTTATTTTTCGAGAACATTTTGCTCCTCCTGAACTTGTGTTTTATACAAACTGCTGCTTTCAACACTTAGAACCTACCCGAAAAACCGTACAAGCGGCACCCCTATACCGCTTACACCGACGCATAGTGATGCGTCGGTTACGATTTCCGGATAGGCTCTTAGTAGCTTGATAAAACGTCACAAAGTCCCTCACCTCCTTTCTATCCAATCCCACAAAGGTTTTGTGCATCCAACCAATACCAGACCACCCCTACCCTCTCAGAGCTGCCCAACACGCTACTTTGTGACCCGCTTCGACTTCACACAGTGGGGGTGTCTCTTCCGCGCAGGCTTTTTCCACGCAGGAGCACCTGGGAGCGAAGGCACAGCCTGGAATGTTTTCGGTAGGAGTGGGAACGATTCCTGGAATGGGCACAAGTATCTTCTCGCCTCTCTTGCCGAATACCGGCACGGAGTTTAAAAGCCCGATGGTATAGGGATGGACAGGGTGATGAAACAATGTGTGCGTGTCAGCATATTCCACGACTTTTCCCAGATACATCACCGCCACGTAATCGGCCATCTGGGAGACCACACCCAGGTTGTGCGTGATCAAGATGATCGAGGATTCAAAATCGCTCTGCAACTCACGCATCAAATCCAGAATTTGAGCCTGCACTGTTACATCTAAGGCGGTGGTAGGCTCGTCGGCGATAAGGATGGACGGGTTACATGAGAGCGCCATGGCGATCATCACTCGCTGGCGCATACCACCGCTCAACTGATGAGGATATTCGTGCAACCGCCGCTCGGGATCGCTGATGCGCACCTTGTAGAGCATCTCCCGTGCCCGGTCCAGCGCCTCCCTGTGACCGACTTTCTGATGCAGTCTCACCGACTCAGCGATCTGGCTGCCGATGGTATACAGGGGGTTCAGTGAGGTCATCGGCTCCTGAAAAACCATTGCGATCTCGCCACCCCGGATGTTCCTCATGGTGGAGCCGTGGGGGTTCAAGGTGGCAATATCCACCATCTGTTTACCGTCACCATTCCGATTCCGCTTGAGCAGAATCTGGCCCTCAACAATCCTACCCGGCGGGGATTGAATGAGTCGCATAATTGACAGGGCGGTGACGCTTTTGCCACAGCCACTTTCACCAACCAGGCCCAGCGTGGTATTACGGCCCAAGGTCAGGTCAACGCCGTCCACGGCTTTAACCGTGCAGTTCTCCAGAAAAAAATAGGTTTTCAGGTTTCTGACCTCTAGAATCGTGTTTGCGCCCAGGTGGCTTGCTTCTGTCATGGTGACCGTGATCTCCCGGTAATGGAGCGTTTTCTAAGACCTTAGAGATGCTCAAGCCCCGCCAATCAATGCGCAGGCCCGCGCCAGGAAATACATAGTTCATCAAGTCGAGCCGCGGACTACCAGCTCGACATCAACATATATAGGGGGAAAATAGGTCCCAGGGCTGGCCAACATATCGAACAGGCGGTTCGCTGCCTGTAGCCCCAGTTCATACTTGTCCACGCGAATCGTGGTCAATGGCGGCGCCAGCATAGCAGCAAGTGGAATGTCGTCAAAGCCGACGATAGCGCAGTCATCAGGCACACGGCGTCCCAGCTCCTTGCAGGCCTGAATGGCACCAACGGCCAACAGGTCGTTATAGGCGAAGATTGCCGTTATCTTAGGATATTGGGTGAGCAATTGCAGCGTTGAGGCAAATCCGCGTTCCACGGTCGGGGGGCCGGGTAAAACCCACTCTTTGACGAAAGGGAGCCCATGCCTTCTCAGTGCTTCACGAAATCCCCGCACACGCCGCATGAGGCTCAGAGAGCGCGCCTGCCCGGCCAACATTCCAATGGCGGTGTGCCCTTTACTGACCAGATGGTCCACAGCCAGATTTGCCCCACGACGGGTGTCTATCATAACCCGACTGGTCCCTGGATACTCAAAAAAACAGTTGAGCGTCACTACTGGTCCATGGTGCTCTGCAAAGTTCCTCAAGCTGTCCCCGCCGCCGAAGCCCGGGTAGACAATAACACCATCCACAGCGTGATCGGCGAGAGAGCGCAGGATACGATCTTGCTGCTCCGTGTCCGTGGAGTTGCAGAGGAAAACGTTGTACCCTCGAGCCTCGGCCGCATCCAGCACTCCGCAGGCAACCTCGGCGAAAAAGGGATTGGCAATATTGACCAAAACGAGGCCAATAGTTTCAGTGCGACGCGTAACCAAAGCCCGTGCCAGTTTGCTCGGCCGGTACCCCAACTCCTCAATCGCGGCCAGTACTCGCTGACGGGTTTCCTCGGTAATCTCTCCTTCGTTATTGACAACCCGAGAGACAGTCCTGATCGAGACACCGGCCTTGATTGCGACATCACGCATTGTTACAGGCACAGTACCCCCCTGGCACCACAATTGACGGGTCCGCAACCCACCTTACGCCAACGGTTACGCCAACGATGGCGAAAACGGTATGCCACATCTGCTGTATATTGTCAAGATCAACATGTACATTAGCGTAGGACAACTGCCAGCAGTTGTCCTACAATCATCCGGCTCGGGCCGATCTCTCCAGGCCGCGCCACAGCCTGCTCTCGCTCCCTTCGTGCAAAAAGTGACGCACACCCGGCCTGCCTCCAGAAGGGCTTGTCAATGCTCTGATAAAGATACTCGTAGTGAACCACGAAGCGAAGCAACGAGTGGCCTTGAGGTCCGGAATAGCACTCCGCTGGGCGCTTCGTGCCTGACTAAGTGCCTATCCGAAAAACGTAACCGACGCATCCCTATGCGTCGGTATAAGCGGCATAGGGATGCCGCTTGTACGGTTTTTCGGATAGGCTCTAAGAACGAACAAGATTAGAACACTGATAAGCCCCCACGGCGACAACTTGACGATTAGCACCCGTAGTGGTAGAATATAAGACACCCGGGTATAAAGGTCAAAGGTCACCGGGTGTAATAGCAGGTATCGTTCCAGAAGTGTCAGACCCGGGTGACGGGGCTGTAGCTCAGCTGGGAGAGCGCTACAATCGCACTGTAGAGGCCAGGGGTTCGAATCCCCTCAGCTCCATATGTTCTCGCTTTCTATTTTATTGGGCCCGTGGCGCAGTTGGGAGCGCGTCTCAATGGCATTGAGAAGGCCGAGGGTTCGAGTCCCTCCGGGTCCACAGATGAGTGTCACGTAGTTGCGCCTCCACAGTTGATTGTGCCTGTTTCTGAATAATATCCCCCCGGCTGATCCCCAGCGCTCCACAGGAGATTAAGATGAGGCGTAAAGACCTGGATTACCTGCTCATTCTGGCTATGCTTTTGAGCGGCGGCTATGTAACGTTAACCGGGGTAGTGGCCGGCTTTTTCGGTTTTCCCCAGTTTTTTCTCCACCGCTACGCAGGCTACCTCTGTGCTGTCCTGGTTTTGATACACATTTTCCTCAAAAGAAGGAGCATCCTATTCTACCTGCGAAGAAGGTGGAAAAGGCAGGAGACGCTTCGCACAAGCCCTACAGGTGAGCCAGGGATGGGCTCGGGTCGCCGTCAGTTCCTGATCGCGGGCCTGGCGGCTGCGGGTGGCTTCGTAGCGGGGTGGTTGTTCCCGTTCCGCCGACAGCCACAACTTCCGTCGGATAAAACCGATATCGGTGAACTCTATCACCAGTGGAGCAAGCCCGGCTACACGGGCGTCCTCAGCGCATTCTCTGACTGGGGGGAGCGACCAGAGCACTATAAGAGCTACCCTGAGGCGAAAAAGTTTACGCTTCCGGATCCTGGGGGCTACCGTGGACTCGGCCTCGAGGAGGCGATTGAAGCCCGGCGCTCCGTCAGGGATTATTCAGGTGAGGGGCTGTTACTTGAGGAATTGTCGCGTCTGGTGCACGCTGCTCAGGGGATCACTGCCACCCGCGGGGGACTCCGTGCCTCGCCATCTGCAGGTGCTCTGTACCCGATCGAGCTTTACCCCGTGGTACATAACGTTGTGGGACTGGAGCCGGGGCTTTATCACTACTCTGTACGCGACCACACGCTGGAGCTACTCCACGCAGGCGACCTGCGCGCCGCCACGGTGAAAGCCAGCCTGGGGCAGGGATTCCTGGGCCAGGCAGGTGTCTGCTTTGCCCTCACGGCTATCTTCCAACGCACACGGTGGAGGTACCGCGAACGGGCCTACCGCTATGTGTTGCTGGAAGCAGGACATATCGGGCAAAACCTCTATCTGGCTGCGGCCTCAATGGGATTGGGAGCCTGTGCCGTGGGCGCTTTCCTCGATGACGAATGGAATAATCTGCTGCAGGTAGATGGCAGGGAGGAAACGGTTCTCTACATAATCAGCGTGGGGAGCACCGGCCGTAAGTAACCTCTCCACGCTCAGGCCCTGTGTGCTCTCAGCTCAAAAATTTCCAGCTCCGTTGAGGCAGCTTGCGGTCTCACTGCTGTGTTGGTCTATCAGCAACAGACCATCAACGTACTCAGGTGAAGGGAGTATGTTCCCAGCAGCATCTTGAAGTTTGACCACTCTGAATCTCAGTGGACTGCCTCCCCTGTTCAATGCCTGGGTTGTAAAGGACAGTACAACCCCACTACCGCTCTCCGCCTTCCCCGTCGGCTGTACCGCTTTGTAGCGGATCAAACCCGCATTGTTATCCACTTCGTTAATAAGTGGCTGATTGGGCATTGGTGGCGTGCCCACGTTAACCTGTACGCCAGGAATGAGCGGGTCCGCATCTACGACGTTCACATATTGGGGATCGAACTCGATGTGCAACTCCACGCTATATAATCCCTGTACGTTATCAAGCCATATCTTTGTTGTGCACATCTCGCCCACAGTCAACGCTGCCACAGTCGGCTCCGGGCGCAACAGTCTGAAGCCATGATTGGCTGGTGGCATCAGGTGCACTGAGTCTGGCTTCGTTACAGGCATAGCAGGCATTCCACCTTCGGGCATTTGACCACACCCACTGCTCGCCAACATAAGTATGATGGTTATGAGGACAATCCTGTTGCTCCAGTGCATGATCTTATCCTCCTATTGCTCTTCAGGGCAGGTTTTGTAATCGGCCCCGATGATCAGGCGTATGGGATATGCGGACTTTTCATCCGGCAGTCGGATCACCTGATCATCCGACAGGTCGAGAAGCTTTTGCAGGTGATCTGCTCCACTTCCCTTAGCCGGGTTACCGAAGATGAGCATTTGGGTAGAGGCATAGTCATGACGGTCCGACTCGCCGATGACGGCGGGGAATCCGGCCCGGTACAGCCTGTCTACTATCAGCGCATCCCAGCCCGGGTTAGGCGTCCCGTTCCACACTTCCACAGGTATGTAAGTACGGCTCAGGCGGGCCTCCGTGGGAGGCGCCATCGCTTCCGCAATCACGGGCTCGATCGCTTCCCAGCGAGGAAGGTACACGCGCCCACCGTATGGTGTGACCCAGGGGGCCACTTCATCAGCATCAATGTTATAAAAACGCACATTCTTCTCGTCCAGTGTCAGGGCGATGCGCGCCAGGTCCAGGATCAGAGAGAAAGGCAAGTCCGTCTCTACCATCTCGCGGCCCTGCTTCCATAATGCCGGCACACGGTTGAGCAAGCCAGTATCCCGCGCTTTGCGCCAGATCGCCTGGAGCACCTGTTGCTGACGCTTTTCGCGAGAGAACACGCTGGTGGTCAGTCGCGAGCGGGCATACCATAACGCGGTTTCGCCATCCATGTGGTGTACCCCTGGCTCCAGCGTCAGGATAGGATACTCGCCATGTTCGTCCGGGTAAGGCCAGTGGTCACTCAGGCGACAGTGCACCGGAATATCTATCCCTCCCAGCGTGTCAACAATACCGATCAATCCATCGAAATCGGTGCGAGCGTAGTAATCCATACGGATGCCCAGGTTATAGAGCAGCGTATCGCGCAACAACTGTGGCCCTCCACCTGTATAATTATACGCCTCTCCATAATAATGGGCGAAATTAATGCGGCTCATCCAGAAACCGGGAATGTAGACGTACAGATCGCGGGGGATGGACAACACAGATACCGTACCGTGATCGCGCTGAATGGACACAATCTGAACGACGTCGGTGTGCCACTCGGACCAATCCGGCCTCTGGTCGCTTCCCAGCACGGCGATATTGATCGCATCGGCTGCTACCGGAACAGGCTGCACCGGCGTCGGAATGAGTAGCGTGGTGGAGGGTACGCGTTGATTGGGGCCAGGCACGGGAAATGGGTCTGGCACGACAAAGGCCACCGGTACGATCGTCGGCCCGGCTGGCTCTGTTACAACATCAGGTGCCGGTGTGGGTGAGGGAGGAAATGAGGTAGGGGAAGGCAGCGCAAAGGCTGTCGGCGATGGGGTAGGTGAAGCTGGCATAACTACCGGTGTTGAAGCAGGAAGCGCTGCCCCCAGTGCTAACGCCTTCTCCCTGGGGAAAGGAGCCACCGTCACAACAGCGGGTAACGATCGCGCCTCGGCCCGGTGGTTGATTGCCCAGGACAGCAGCAGGCCACCCAGGAGTAAAATGCTCAAGATGAACAATCCCGCAATTACACGCCGCCATATCTCTCGCAAACCTTTATGAGTGCTCTCTTCCCGGGTGGCCGGTTCGGGAGTGGTTGGAGACTGCCCGGCAGGGACGTGAGGCGATGTATCGGAGAGAGTGATTGTATGGGACTCACTGATTAGGACTGGAGGGTGCGTATCGTCTGATGGTATGACGGGCAGGGTTCCACCGACGGCTGCCGGTTCCATCCATGGTTTGTGGATGTATCTGTAATGGGCGGTCTTGAGTTCCTCCAACGGGATACGCGATTGTTCCAGAAGTTGCTGGCTCTCGATGAAGATATTTATCCGTCTGGCGATATCACGTATCAGAACTCGCTCATCGTCGAGGAAGCTGTGATTCTGCGCGTAGGATACGCATAGCCGGCCCACCTGTTCATCACCTGCACTGAGAGGCTCAATGATACGGACCGGCAGGGTCAGTGCCTCGAGGGTGCCATACATATCAGTATTTAGCTCGATGAGCGCTTTGCACGCGTGCGGGTGCTCCATAGCCGGGGGGATACGCCCTGCCACCCAGGCAAGAAATTCTGGGAGAGGAGGGTTCTGCTCGCTTCTCTGCCCGATCTCGTTGAGGCAGGCTGTCTGTCTGACACGTCGACTTAACAGACGTTCAGCACGCATCCGTTCACTGATGTCGGTTACCACGTTGGCTATATAGAGTGGCCTGCCATCATGGTCACGGATGAGGAACAGGCTCTGGATGGTCGGGACGGTTTCGCCGCGCGCGGAGAGGAGTTCCAGCTCGCCACTCCACCGGCCTTCCTTCATAACCGTGGGGAAGATCTCATTTTCTACCCGTTTGCGCAGCCATTCAGGATAATAGGCGGTAACGGGTTTCCCGAAAGCGTCTTCGGGGCGGGTCTCCTGGAGAATACCGGCCAGAGTGGGGTTGACGTAAATTACCAGGTGGCCCTCCAATGTGATCCAGCCGATCCCTTCAGAGGCCTGACCGAACTGACGTATAATGTTGGCCTCCTCCAGTAAACGGAGGTTTTCTGCGGCAACAGCGATCTGACCGGCCAGCGTGAGTAGCAGCGGCTCGTCCTCTTTAGAGATGGCTGTGGCCTGATCGGTGCGCACATCCAGTACCCCCACTACCTGCCCACGCCATTTTATGGGCACGGCGATCTCACCACCGCTCTCCGATGTCTCCGGGCGAATCACGCGGAAGGTCTGGAGGTCCGGCACTGAGATTGCCCTTCCTTCCGCTGCGACCGTGCCGATGATCCCCTTGCCATATGGTAAAACCTGTGCGATGGCATGGGAGGTGCTTTCAAGCAGCCTCACCTCCTGTTGCTCAGGGACACAGGAAAAGATATGCACATGGTCGTAGCCGAAGCGTTCTTTGATGAGCGTCACGGCACGGCGGTACAGCTCACCTGAAGTGGGGGCGCTCGCGATCTCCTGAGCGATCTCGACCACAGCCTCGGCTTTTCTGGCACGAAGCGCATGGCTGGCCTGCTCTTTCGCGCGTTCTGCTGCCCGGAGCGCGGAAATGTCGCGGATGATGGCGGCTACGTAAACAGGGTGCTCATCCTTGTCGGCGACGGGAAAGACGCTCAGGCTGGCCTCGAACAGTGTACCATCTTTGCGCTTCTGGCGTACTTCGCCGTGCCAGCCTCCGCTCCTGGCACCTGGAAGCACCAGCGTATTCAGGAGCGGCGCTTCTTCCGCGGGCCAGAGATCGCTTAAAGCAAGCCCGTTCATCTCCTGAAGCTCGTAGTCGTAACCGAAGAGTTCATGGCAGACACGATTGGCGCAGATCTGGCGGCCTTCCAGGTCACCGATAGCGATTGCCTCGGGGGCGAGCCTGATGAACGAGGAAAGAATGGCCCGCTGACGGAAATCTTCTCCGGCCAGTAGCGCGTCAGAGTCGGAGAACAATGCCTCAAGCTGCATCCTGATGCTTTCACCGTCACTATCCATGATTCATCAACTCCTTGGCGAGAGCACGGTACTGTTGAGCGCTTCGAGTTCTCGGCTCGTATATAGTGATCGGTTTGCCGAAAACCGGACTCTCTTTGAGCCTGGTGTCTACCTCGATGATAGTGCTGTAGAGAACCCGGTCCAGCTTCTGCTGCAACTGATTGAGCATAAGCTGGCAGATTTTGTTGCGCTGATCATACATGGTCACTAAAACCCGGTAAGTCAGCCAGGGATTGGTCCTGTCGCGCACCATTTTCGCCAGTTCCATCGTCTGGCGCAGCGCATGCATGGCGTAGTACTCACATTGCACGGGAATGATGAGCAGGTCAGCAGCCGTCAGAGCGTTCAGGGTCAGCACCCCAAAATAAGGCGGACAATCAATTAATACAAAGTCGTAGGAGTTTTTATCCATGGCCTCAAGTTTGCGCCTGAGGAAGAACTCGTAATTTTTGCGTCCGTAGAGGATTTTGTCTATCACCGTGAGTTCCCGGCTGGCGGGCACGATGTCCATGCCAAATACGTTGCTTTCGCGGCTGATGCTGACCAGTGATACGTCGCCAAGCAGGGCCTCGCCCACGGTGTGACGCAGTTCCTCTGGCCTTAACCCTACTGAAAGTGTGAGGTTAGCCTGGGGGTCCAGGTCAATGAGCAGAACTGTCCGTCCCATTTCGGCAAGACAGGCACCCAGGGAGAGACAGGTGGTGGTCTTGGCTACCCCGCCCTTTTGATTACCGACCGCGATAGTTGTCATCATAGCCGGAGATCCATCTCATCTCACTGCCCGAGACGTTTGAAAAGCTAAATGCAGCGCGGCTTTTGGCGCGTAAACGAGGGGAAATTTCCACCGCACACCGGTGCTACAATGCTATCCTTATTATAGTGGGCCTTGAGTGGAGCGGGGTTACAGCAAGGTTACAGGGATGTTAACAGAGGGTCAACGGGGAGAACACAGTCTTGACATGCGCAGAGCGGGAATTGAGGACTCTCCAACCGTCATTGCTGGATCACAACCAGTGTTCCCAGAGGAGCCCACTCGTAGAGAGCGGCAGCTTCCTGTAAACCCAGCACAATACAGCCGTAGGAGACCGGCCGGCCCAGCACTCCCTCCCACAACCTTGTGCCGTTAGAAAGGGTCGGCAGCCCGTGGATCCCATTCACAAAATCAGGGGCTGTATAATAAATCCCCATAAAATGGGGCATCCACAAGTCCCAGCTGGAAGCATATGCTTCCTCCTCCTTACTCAGCACCTGGAAGACTCCGGGGATGGTGGGAGAGGATGGGATGCCGGTCGAAGCTGTAAAGTCGAAAACCAGCGTGTCGTCCTGATATGCGAAGAGGCGTTGATCGGAGAGATCCACCACGATGCGATGGTCGGTGATAAGCGGCAACGGGAAGAGCACATCGGGCGAGGGGATGGTAATACGTTGCCCGGGTTTCAGGGTGCCCTGATCAAGGCCGGGGTTTGCTTCCAGAATGCGCCAGAGGGGAAAGCCATGTGCATAGGCTACCGACACCGCTGTATCACCCGGCTGCACGATGTACTCACGGGGGTAATGGACCAGTGCCAGCCTGGCCTGGCTCTCTCCCGCCTCAATCGCCACGCGTATCGCCTCTATACTCTGTTCTACATTAATGCTGATGCCTTCAGCCCCCGGCAGTTCGGTCTCCTCCAAAAAAGTGCGGACGGCATCCTCATCTACCGTGACCAGCAGTCGGGGCTGTTTCCTGTTCTCCTCTGTCGTGGGCCGCTCTGACACAGTCGTGACCAGCCATTTCGCCACCACCGACGGCTCCACCGTTAAGGTTGCCTGGAATCCAGTCACAGGATCGGCAGCAACAAGTAAGAAGGGGCACGAGAGCAAAGTCCTGGCATGTTCGAGTGCCGGCCCAGGCTCGCCGACCGGCGGGGGCACCGGCCTCGTCAGCAGGTCCATCACCACACCCTCTCTGCTGACGCCAATTGCATAGGGGAGAGCGGCCAAGGTGGCCTCAATATCCAACTCGCGGCCAGCCTGACCCGAAACCGGTATGACCTCAACGCCACGGAAGATGAGCGTGGCATTCACAGGAGGGATGAAGAGTTCATCAGCCAGGGAGCGTAATACTTCCCTGGCCCGGGCCTGATCGGGAATCAGTACGACCGGAGGCAATACATGGCCCGCAACAAGTGTCTGTAACAGGGCAATACGCTGTTCAATAAACGTGCCGCTACGACCTGCCTGATATGCCATGCGGGCGGTTGTCTGGGGATCTATGCTCAGCCCCAGATCAGCCCAGGAGCGCGTCCAGGTGTGCTCTCCGTCGCGCAATGTCAACGGCAGGGTAGCAGGGTCGGGGAGTGCAGTCCGCAGCACAGCGGTGGCTTCCTCAACTGTAAGCCCACCCAGTCTCACCCCGTGTACCTGAACGCCGGGATATATGCGGCCTTCGTAACGGCGGCTATACGCGTCGGCTGCCAGAAACATCCCTCCTGTGAGGCCGCACAGGCAGAAGACCATAGCGATGGGTAGCCACATCAGACGGTGGAACGATTGCTTACCCAACGCCCCTCCCTGCATATCAGTATATGATGATGGCAGCTAACCGGAGTCCGGCTGGTTCGGGGGCCTGATCGCACTGAAGAATTGTTGGGCGAGCGCATCACCGGAATCATATGTCTTTATCTCACCAAACCTTGCCTCATACTGTTCAAGGTTCTCACTCAGCGCCCGCAACAGCAGTTTAGCGTGCATTGGGGTGGTGACCACGCGCGCGTACACACGGGCTCTTGGCGAGTTAGGCAAGATACGGGCGAAATCAATAATGACCTCCGAGGCTGAATGCGTGATGATAGCCAGGTTGGAATAAACAGCATCCAAATCGGGGGGGATTTCGATATTTATCTGCACCTGTTGCGGTTGTCGAGATGTCATCACAACCTCCAAAAATTCTACCTGTGCAGTTGATGGCGGCCCTTTTGAAAAACCGCAAAGGGCGCAAAGAGCGCAAAGAAACAGAAACCTCTGCGTTTTGCGGTGAATTCCATCCAGCCGCACCGGTCGCAATTCCGAAGAGGCAAGTAATTGCACAGGTCGCAAAATTGGTTTACACTTTAGCTGTCTTGAAAAATCGGCTGCCCGCACCTGCGCCCACAACAGGCTTGTGGGACGGCCTTTCCAGGCTGTCGGCAGGCTGGAAAGCCTGCCCCACACGCCGACAAGGCAGAGTGTCAACCAATTATGAACCATCCCAAACGTTGTATAGGAACAGCCAGTACAATTGATCCACGAGATGCGCCATCCCTCGCCGGCCCAGCCAGGGAAACCGGAGCGAGTGAACTATGAGCATAGCGCAACAGCACAGCCATGCTCTCCGCGTGCACCGGGCCCCCGGCCGGCTGGTGATGGGCCTCCGCTCTGGAGCAGCACACAGTCCTGGATCAGGCAGAGAAATTCCGATGCTTACCGGAAGAGAATTACTCTCAGGCCGCGAAGGTGGTCACAGTGATGTGTAAACCCGGCTTCATGGCATACCATAGAAGCTGCACCCGGCCAGCACTTTCACGTCCCGAACCTCGCCTCTGAAGTTATCCAGTAGAAGCTCGAAATTCACCGTTTCACCGGGCGCCAATTCATCTATATCGTTACCGGCCTCGTCGGTCAGCCATTCATCGTTTACCGAGCAGACGTCCCCATCCTCGTCGTAGCCAACCGCAACGGCAAGCGGCGAAGGGCAGGAGGCCGTTCCCGTGCTCTTGAAGGTGCCGGAGACGGTGATGAAACTCTCGCCTGGTTTGAGATCATAAGTGAAGGAAGTGATGTCACCTGTATAACTGTTGCCTGCTTCGACCCAGTCAGCGGACAGCTCAGCGTGGTTATATTTGCCCTCGATGTAGGCCGTATCGCGAATATAGTCGAATACGCCGGTTGCAGCGGGTGCAAGAGGCCGGTTGAGCACGAACGCATCCTGTTCGGTTTCTCCTGTTGTGCTGGACACATTCAGGGGATTACCGCTGGCATCGTACAAGGTGAGATGTACCACGATATCCACCCACTTATTGGTGCAATTGTCAACCAGTCCCCGGACGCGCACGAATCCGTCTTCGACGCGATCGGTCACGCTGTGAATGCGCAGGCCACCTGTACAGTCGGATAGGGTGGGCTTTGCGGCAGCCGAAGTCGGTTGTGGCTGCGCTGTAGTGGTGACCTCGATGACCGGCCCGGTTCCCATCATGCTGCATCCCAGGCTGAGCACCAGAGGCGTCAGAAGAATGAGTGTCGGAAGCAGGCTGCCTTTTGTTTTCATCTTGACCTCCCGGTAAGTTTGCATAACTTTACCAGCTTTTATGCTATCTGTCAATCGTGTCCCCCATTTGACAATCGGACAAGAGAGCGTATACTGACAATGCTCAGATTCCAAAGCGGTACACAGGGTAAGTGCCTATCCGAAAAACCGTACAAGCGGCATCCCTATGCCGCTTATACCGACGCATAGGGATGCGTCGGTTACGATTTCCGGACAGGCTCTAAGTGAGATAATCAGGGAGGTAATATGATCGGACCCGCCCGTTTGGTGATGAATCAGGGGCCCAAGGCTGGTGAGACTTTTGCCCTGGACAAGGATGTTATCGCGCTGGGGCGTGCTCCTACCAACGATATTGTCATCGCCGAGCCGCAAGTGTCACGCCAGCACGCCCGCATTGTGCGCCAGGGTGATGTGCTGGTACTCGAGGATCTGGGGAGCACAAACGGCACCTTCGTTAACGGTATACGGCTGGTCAGCCCGCATGTGCTGGTTGAGGGTGATGTGATCGCCCTGGGTGACGCGGTGAGGTTCACATATTATGCTCCTGGCCGGCCTGCAGAAAGCCGCACCACCATCCCTGTGGAAACCCCGGCAGAGGAGCAATGGATCAGACCCGGCCAGGCGCCTCAGTATCCGCCCCCATACGCCCAGGAAGCGCAGCCCAGAGCGGTCAGTACGAACATAAAGTGGCTGTGGATCGGGTGCGGATGTCTGGTACTGTTGTGTGTGACCGCATGTGCAGCCGTATTAATACTCGACTACTTCAAACTGCTACCCGACTTCTTCTATCAACCGCTTTTCTGGCTGGGACTGGATAAATACTTCATAAGATGACCTGCCGGTAGCCAGCGGATCAGTTGCAGAGTCCGCGTTAACCAGTAGCATCGGTATGAATCCGTGCCCTATCTGGACGGAAAGGAACCTGTGCCCAACACTCGTCTCATAGAAACCGTCTTCCCCCTCCGGCGCATCTCGGAGGAGTCGGTCCGCGAGAAGAACATCCGCCATGGCCACATCTCTACCCCGCACATCTGGTGGGCCAGGCGTCCCCTGGCCGCCTACCGCACCACCGCCCTGGCCACGCTCCTCCGAGAGTCACCTCTCAGCCCCAGGCACGATTAATCGGCGCGGATGATTCCGCTGGCTACGGCTTCCCCCTCGCGCAGTTCAAGTGTTTCGAATGCTACCGGCATTGGGCGGCTGGAAAGGTCAACCTGCCTGTAGAACTCATCCTGGATCGCTTCCAGAACAAAGCCGGGCACCGGGGCACCTGCCACCCCCAGGTCGGTCAGTCTGGCGACAGGGATGCCGTTTTCCAGTGTCATTGTCGCACGTCCGTGGATTGAGAGACGCAGGCCCGCGACTGTAGCCACTCCCCAGGCCTCAACCTCACCGGGGTGGAAGGAAATCCGGGGATCACGGAAGGGGATCTCCGGATGGTTGCTGAGAAACCAGGCGATACTGCAGGCTGCTTCCTGGTCAGTAACGTGGAGTGAGAACTTTTCGCCGCTATGACCGCCTTCGCGCAAACGATTGCGCAGGTCGGCCAGGTCCGGCTCCAACACCGGCTCGACCGGATAAGTCGGCCCGACCGGTTCAAACGCCCCAGCCCAGGCCAGTCCGTTTGCCGCGAGCAGTATCAATGCAATCCACAGGTTGAGCAGTTTCAGGAGTCGGCGCATAGCCCCCTAACGTGACCACAGCCCGCGCAGCAATACCAGGCCTGCCGGTAGCAGTGCGGCCAGGCATATGACGGCCCACAGCGCAATAGCGCGATCAGGGTCCACCCTCCCTGTCAGGGATTCTGCGGCGCGCTCCGGCTCGAACCGCCGGGCGAGCATACGCAGGCTCACCAACAATATCACTCCCTCCAGTGCCAGAAGCGCCAGCATTCCCACCGCGGTGCTGATACCCAATACGTCCGTTTCCTGAGGTTGTGGTCCAAAGAACATCGTGCCGGCCAGTGCCAGCCACAATGTCTGACCACCGTTCCACAGCGCGTGCTGCCCCACTGCCAGTCCGTAGTTGCTCAGCCACCGACGCGCTGCGCCAGCCTGACGGTTCACCAATGCATACCACCCCAGTGCGGTCAGCCCTGCTCCCAACGGGTGCACCGCCGCGCTCAGCGCACGCAGTGTGAGCACCCCGCCCCAGTAGCGCCCTCCTGACAGTGCGTAGACGATGTTTTCCAATGCAGCGAATCCGGCCCCGGCCAGCGCGCCCAGTAGAAAAGCTTCGCGCTGTGACCCCAGTTCTTTCAGAAGTGGCAAAACAACCAGTGGCTTGGTGAACTCCTCGGCCAGCGGGGCGACGAGTGCCAGCTCAAACAACACAAGCAGGAAGCCTGGTGAGGTGATCACGTGCGCCACATTGCCGCCTGCCAGCATTTGCACCAACTGCTCCAACATCTGACGCACCGGCTCGCCCAGATCAAGAAGCAGCCAGATGAGCGCGTATGGGACCAGGAGCTCAAGCAGAAAGGCGAACGGTACGGCGACGGTGACTCCGGCGGTGAAGGCGACGCCTGCTCGCCGCCGGGTCAGTCGGCCGGGGTGATCGTTCATCGCCCAGGCCACAGCAGCGACGGGCGGCGACGCGGCAGCGAGGATAATAAACCAGGGGTATAGTATCGTTCCAATTCCCCTGACCTGCCACAGCCCCAGTCCGATGACCAGGCTCAACACAAATCCACCGCCCAGCGCCCACAACGGGGGCAGATGCAACGGTTTCGAGGGCTTCAGGCTCAGTGCACGGGCGCCGCCAAGGAACATTGTGCCGCCACAGCCCAGTCCCACGGCGATCAATACAGCCGCTATCTGGCTCCAGGTATCTTCGTTCCATCCCTGGACCAGAATGCAGCAAAAACTCAATAGCAGCGGTAAAACAGGCGTGAGGAGCGCCATGCCCCATAGCATGACCAGTGTCTTTACCCGGCGTCCTGCCTCACGTGGCGGTCTTATCGCGCTTTCCTCACCCTGCCGATCCTCTGTCATTTGACTCGCTCGTGTGGACGATTCACTTAGAGCCTATACGAAAAACCGTACAAGCGGCATCCCTATGCCGCTTATACCTTAATTGTTCGGGTGGTGACTGTAGAGGCAAGACAGGCCTTGCCCCTGCACCTTTTGGGGTATATGGCCGGCGGTCGGCCTTAGCCGAGCAGGGGCGTCTGCGCAGGCCGACCGGGCGCGGAGCATATGGGGAGTCCGATCTCAATCGGCCTGAAGTTACGCCTGCAGTTTATTAACTTCTACCTCGAGCGCAGCTTTTGTGGAATCATCTCCGACATCGCGCTGGCAGGTGAAGACCAGCCCCTGCTCATCGGCATCCACGCATACGACATCGCCATGCTGGTATTCACCGCGCAGCAGTCTGACGCTGAGGGGGCTTTCCAGGTAACGCTGCAGTGCACGGCGCAACGGACGGGCACCGAACTGGGGGTCGAAACCCTGGCGCGCCAGCCAGCAACGGGCCTCGTCGGTTAATTTGACCGTCAGCCCCTGTTCCGCCAGACGCTCACCGATCTCACGCATCTGCAGCTCGACGATGCGCTCGACATCCTCAAGCGTCAGGTCGTTGAAGATAATGACCTCGTCTATACGGTTGAGGAACTCGGGGCGGAAGGTCTTCTTCAGCGCCCGCTCGATCTCGCGGTGTCCCTCCTCGTAGCTGCTTTCGTCACTTCTGGAGAATCCCAGCGCCCCTCCCCGGCGCGCGTATTCGGTGCCTATATTGGAAGTCATAATGATCACGGTGTTGCGGAAGTCAACGATATGTCCCTGGCCATCGGTCAGGCGGCCGTCGTCCAAAATCTGAAGCAAGGTGTTCCATACATCAGGATGGGCCTTCTCGATCTCGTCAAACAGGACGACACGGTAAGGGCGACGTCGCACTGCCTCGGTCAGTTGTCCTCCCTGTTCGTATCCGATGTAACCGGGCGGGGCGCCGAAGAGCCTGCTGACGGTGTGCTGCTCGCGGTACTCGCTCATGTCAATGCGCAGGAGGGCATCCTCATCGTCGAAGAGAAACCAGGCCAGCGCCTTTGCCAGCTCGGTCTTACCCACACCAGAGGGGCCAAGGAAGATGAAGCTGCCGATTGGGCGGCGCGGGTCTTTGAGGCCGGAGCGGGCACGCCGGATGGCGTCAGAGACGGCTGCCAGCGCTGCGTCCTGCCCGACGATCCGTTCACGCAGCGCCTCTTCCATACGCAACATTTTCTCTGCCTCGGTCTCCATCATCTGGGCTACCGGTATGCCGGTCCAGCTCGCCACCACTTCGGCGATGTCTTCTGCTCCGATGGTCTCGTCGAGCTGATGTTCCCGCTGCCACATCTCGCGCAGCAGGTTGAACTGGGCCTGCAGGTTGATGCGTTCTGTTTTCAACTCGGCGGCCCGTCGGTAATCCTCGACGGCACTGGCAGCATCAATCTCGGTCTGGAGCCGTTGCAACTCGCTCTGCATCGCCTTTAGCTCCGGGGGAAGCGTGTAGAGCGCCACCCGCAGCTTGGCAGCCGCTTCGTCCATCAGGTCAATCGCCTTGTCGGGAAGGCGGCGGTCGGTGACGTAGCGGTGGGAGAGGCGCACAGCGGCAACGATGGCTTCGTCGGAGATGCGGACCTTGTGATGAGCCTCGTACCGGTCGCGCAGACCACGTAACATCTCGATGGTCTCTTCCACCGATGGCTCTTCCACGAAGACGGGAGCAAAGCGACGTTCCAGCGCGCTGTCGCGCTCGATGTACATACGGTACTCGTCCAGTGTCGTGGCGCCAATGCATTGCAGTTCCCCACGGGCCAGCGCGGGCTTCATCATATTGGAGGCGTCCATCGCTCCCACGCCACCACCGGCGCCGACAACGTTATGCAATTCGTCTATGAACAGGATGATCTCGCCTTCGGAGCGCTGAACCTCTTCGATAACCCCTTTCAGGCGCTCCTCGAACTCGCCCCGGAACCTGGAGCCGGCGACCATTGCAGCCAGGTCAAGCTGGATGACCCGCTTACCTTTGAGGATTTCGGGCACATCATCGGCAGCGATCTTCTGAGCCAGCCCCTCGACGATGGCGGTTTTGCCTACCCCCGCCTCACCGATCAGAACGGGATTGTTCTTGGTACGGCGGCAGAGAATCTGGATCACGCGCAGGATTTCATCGTCCCTGCCGATCACGGGATCCAGTTTAAGCTCGCGGGCCATCGAGGTCAGATCACGGCCGTAGCGTTCCAGAAAGCGGTAACGTGCTCCTCCCCTCTGCCCGGTCACACGTTGTCCTCCGCGGATCTCCTTGATTGCCTCGTAGATACGGTCCTTAGTCACGCCACACTCAAGCAGTGCGCGGGCTACCTGAGTGTTACGCTCGCTGGAGATCGCCAGAAAGAGGTGCTCCGTCGAAATATAATCATCCTTAAGCCGGTTAGCCTCGTCGTTAGCCAGGTCCAGCACACGCTTGACACGCGGGGTGATAAACACCTGCCCGACACCGCCACCTCCGTATATACCGGCTTTAGGGCTGGCACGCAGCAGTTCATCCAGGCGCTGGATCAACTGGTCCGCATCGGCCCCCAACTGGTCCAGGATTTGCGTCACCACACCTTCTGGCTGTTCCAGCAGGGCCAGCAGGATATGCTCGACATCAACTTGAGTGTGTCCGTAGCGTGCCATGATCTCAACCGCCCGTTGGGCGGCATCCTGAGCGCGTTCGGTAAAGCGATCTAATCTCATCATATTTGTTTACAACCTGATTGCAATTGCGCCATCAGGCGCTTTTTGTCGCGCGGGCTGTAAAGCCTGCCCGGAAATGACTGTAGCAGCGGTCGCAACCGTACCGACGGTATTATACCGCAGTTGAAGCCAGCAAGCAATGACAGTAGCGAGAATTTCGGTCGCTGTTCAGCCTGCACTACCACTCTGAAGGTACGTGACTGGCACTTCCAGATTTCCCTCACAGGTACTTAGAGCCTATCCGAATAACCCTGCCGCCCGCAGGGCAATGAGGGCACAGGCAAATGCAGAACGCTCATGTCTAGCAGAGTGAGACAAAGGCAACCTGTTGAAACTTAACAACATAGCAGTTTTGTGGCAAAATTGTTATACCACACTTCGCGAGGAGGTCACCGATGCAGGCCAC
>DAOTYA010000249.1:0-5800 GCA_034435075.1 Anaerolineae bacterium | reverse complement strand
CGCCAGGCGGGCACGTCAGGCAGGAACGACGCGCGGAATCCAGTTATGCGTATCTCACACCCGCGTGCAAACCTGATGCTATGCCGCTTATACCGACGCATAGGGATGCGTTGGTCACGTTTTTCGGATAGGCGCTAAGAACCTATCCGAAAAACCTTACAAGCGGCATCCCTATGCCGCTTATACCGATGCATAGGGATGCGTCGGTTACGATTTCCGGATAGGCTCTAAAACCGTAACTACCCAGTTCCCCGGCCCGGGCCGGTCTCCAGACCGCGCCCGACGTCGCCAGGATGGGAAGTGGATGCCGTAATCCGGCCAAATAACCGCCGGGTTGGGTGGCCCGGTCAGAGACCGGCCGCAGCCTGGGTAGTTACCTAAAACCGGGCCATACACGGTGCATGTCGCCGATGCTCTCTAAGCAGTTGGAGTGCCTTCAGGCGGAAAAGGCCGGTAAAGTCTTGACTCCAGCTCTTATACTGCGCACGGGTGAATTTTGGACTTTTACTGAGCATGGTAGCACGTGGTTAAATGGTATTTATTCAGCCTGCTCCGCCGGACCACAGTCCGGCGGAGCAGATGGCACCTGAGCCACCTGGGGGCGTCTCAGTGTAGCCAGTGTCTATTCAGCCTGCGCCCGCCGGACCACAGTCCGGCGGAGCAGATGGCACCTGAGCCACCTGAGGGCGTCTCAGCGTAGCCAGTGTCTGCAAAGTCTGGTCCGGGCGGACTGTGGTCCGCCCGGCACAGCACGGGCAGGCTGAATAGGTCCAGTATACAAGTTACACTGAAGATAGAAGGCCATGACATTGCGATGAGTGGTTCCACACGAGACCACAAGGAGGCAACATGCTCTATCCTCAATCCAACCCCTTCCGCCAGGTGCTCGACCTTTCGGGCTTTTGGGATTTCCGCTTCGACCCCCGGGATCGCGGCCTGGATGCCGGCTGGCCCGCAGGCTTTGACGACGCCCGCCCCATCGCCGTCCCCGCCAGTTGGAACGAGCAGTTCGCGGACGAGCGCGACAATCTCGGCCCCGCCTGGTACCAGACCCGCTTCGACCTGCCCTGGGGCTGGCGCGAAAGACGCGTCTTTCTGCGCTTCGGGTCGGTCAACTACCTGGCGCAGGTGTGGCTCAACGGCATACCCCTGGGGCAGCACGAAGGCGGCCACCTGCCGTTCGAATTCGACGTCACCCCCCACCTGCGCTCCGAAGACAACCTCCTGGTCGTGCGCGTCGAGGGGCACCTTGCCCCCGACCGCGTCCCGCCGGGGAACGTCCCCGCCGATCCACTCGACGCCTTTGGCAACAGCAACTACCCGCCCACCTCGTTCGATTTCTTCCCCTATTGCGGCATCCAGCGGCCGGTGCTGCTCTACGCCGTCCCGCACGAGGGGATCGGCGACATCACCGTGATCACCGAGGGCGCCGGCGTCGTGCGCGTGCGCGTGGAGGCGGGCGCGCAGGCGACCCGTCGCATCGCCCTGCGCGGCCACGGCACGGAGATGGCGGTGGAATCGGCAGAGGACGAGGTCGTGCTGACCGTGCCCAACCCGGCCCTCTGGTCGCCGGATACGCCCAACCTCTACGACCTGACGGTCGAACTGGCCGGTGGTGATGACATCTTTGACCGCTACATCCTGCCGGTCGGCCTCCGCACCGTCCGGGTCGAGGGCGACGCGCTGCTCCTCAACGGCGAGCCGATCCTCCTCAAGGGCTTTGGCCGCCACGAGGATTTCCCGGTGATCGGGCGCGGACTGGTGCCGGCGGTCATCATCAAGGACTATGCGCTGATGAAGTGGGTGGGGGCCAATTCCTTCCGCACGACCCATTACCCCTACTCCGAGCAGATGATGGCCCTGGCCGACCGGCTGGGCTTTATGGTGATTGACGAGACGCCAGCGGTGGGATTGTTCTTCGCCGAGGAGGGGCTGGAGCGGCGGCTGGCGCTGTGCCGCCAGTACGTCCGCGAGATGATCGCCCGCGACAAGAACCACCCCAGCGTCATCATGTGGAGTCTGGCGAACGAGCCGCACTCGCACCGTCCGGCGGCGAAAGCCTTCTTCCGCGACCTGTACGACCTGGCCAGGTCGCTCGACCCGACCCGTCCGGTGACACTGGTCAGTTACGCCGGCCTGGGCGAGGAATCGTTCGAGTTTCTGGACGTGGTCTGTCTGAACCGCTACTTTGGCTGGTACATCCAGCAGGGGCGGCTGGACGAGGGCTGCGCGCTTCTGGCGGCGGAACTCGACGCGCTGCACCAAAAGTACCCCAAACCGCTGATCCTCACCGAGTTCGGTGCGGACGCCGTGGCCGGCCATCACGCCCAACCGCCGGAGATGTTCAGCGAGGAGTACCAGGCGGAGATGATCGCGCGTTACATCGAGGTACTGAACAGCAAGCCGTTCGTGGTCGGGCAGCACGTGTGGAACCTGTGCGACTTCAAGACCGGGCAGGCGGTGCATCGGGTGGGGGCGCTGAACCTGAAGGGGGTGTTCACCCGCGACCGCCGTCCCAAGCTGGCCGCCCACCGGCTGCGCGAGTTGTGGGGAAGGCGTACTCTCTAACTGCTCTGACCGGGGCCCGCCCTATGAATGCTGATTGTGCAAATGGACCCAGAGCGTTTTCGCGATAGCACCGCTGGACAGGTCATCCGTGTTGGACAGGGGGAGGCGGCCTACTGGGCCTTTGTCCCCTGTCCCTTGCCGCCGCGCCTGACAGCGGATTGGGAATTGACGGGCGTCCTTTCCGAGGCCGATCGCGCCCTCGCTGAACTGGCCGGCCTGGGGCGCAGCATGCCCAATCCCCACCTGCTCATCGGGCCGTTTGTGCGTCGTGAGGCGGTGCTCTCCTCGCGCATCGAGGGGACGCAGGCCGATCTGACCGACCTGTATGCGTATGAAGCGGGGCAGTTGCCGTTGCCCGGCATGGAAGTGGCGCCGCCCGAAGCGGACGTGCGCGAGGTGCTGAACTATGTGAACGCCCTGGAGTATGGCCTGAAGCGGCTGGAGACCCTGCCGGTCAGCCTGCGCTTAATGCGCGAACTGCATGAGCGCCTGCTGGCCGGCGTGCGCGGCGAGCACGCCACGCCGGGCGAGTTCCGCCGCTCGCAGAACTGGATCGGAGCGCCGGGGTGCACACTGAACGAAGCGACTTTTGTGCCACCGCCGGTGCCACAGATGCACGAGAGCCTGGACGCGCTGGAAAAGTACCTGCACAGTCAGGATGCTTATCCCCTGCTGGTGCGTCTGGCGTTTATCCACTATCAATTCGAGGCCATCCATCCCTTTGTGGATGGCAACGGGCGCATCGGGCGCCTGCTCCTGTCGCTCCTGCTCGTCCAGTGGCAGTTGCTGCCGCTGCCGCTGCTGTACCTGAGCGCCTACTTTCATCGGTACCGCCAGGACTATTACGACCTGCTCCTGGGCGTGAGCGAGCGGGGCGACTGGCGGGCCTGGCTGCTCTTCTTCCTGCGCGGTGTGGCCGAACAGGCGCGCGACGCCGTCGAGCGCGCCCGCCGGTTGCAGGACTTGCGGGAGGAATGGCACCGTCGCCTGGCCCAGGCGCGGACGTCAGCGTTGCTCCTCCGCCTGGCGGATGCCCTTTTTGACTCACCCATCCTGACGATTCCCCAGACGCAACAACGGCTGAGCGTCACCTACCCCAGCGCCAAACGGAACGTGGCTAAACTCGTCGAGGCGGGCATCTTGCAGCCGATCGGCCAGGTTGCCTATGGCAAGACCTACCTGGCCGCAGAGATTATGCGCGTGATCGGAGAGGAGGCCACGTCATAGCCGAAAATTATACTTTTGCGCTAAAATATATAATTTTAACTTGCGAAATTGTAGTTAAGTATACATCTTGAGGATACCGGAGGCTTTTATGCCCAACCTTTCCGAACACCGGAGAGCCGCCCGGCCAATCCCGACGGCTCAAGTGACGCGAAACCGGTCTACATTGTCTGCTGAACCGGGAGGAACGGTATGATTGATCCCCACCTGGACGACTGGTGGTCGCGCAAACGGTTGACCCGCCTCCGCTACCGGGATTCATCCCTGAGCGGCGCGGGGGTCTCCTTGCGGGTCATCCTGCCCGCGCTCACCGCACTGGACCTGATCTGGTACTCGACGGTGTACGGAGAATACGACGACAACCTCTTGCTGCTGGGCTGCGATAGAAATGCGGCGTCGCTGTTCGAGCGCGTCGAGTATAAAGAGAGATCACCAGTCCAGGCCGTTTGTCAGGATACCTTCCCCAACGAGTATGTGTTGACGGACAACATCCGCTCCGCTCTGGGGGTCAGATTCGAGGGAAATGACTTGAGCATAGACCGGGAAGACAGCATCGCCTGTCAGGTGTATGTCCACGACAACTGCTTCTTCTACGTCAGGCCCGTAGACGAAGCCCTCTCTGGCAAACTGCTCAATTGCATTTTGGAGCAGCACAGTTTTTATATGGGGCAAGAGATTGACTGGTCGGGCGTCCTTCCCGATCTTGTGCGAAAACTGTTGGCTTTGGGTGAACTCGAAATGCAGAGTGATCCCAGGGGCCAATGTCTGTGGATACCGCAACTGGAAAAGAGACGCCATCCTTTCTGGAAGGCGTTCAGACCGGGCACGGTCTTGATCGAAAACGGGAAGGCCCGCTTCAGGGAGGCTGTATAGATGCAACAGGCGCAAACTGTCCTGCCGCGCTGGCGCGGATTCAATCTGCTGGAGATGTTCACCTCCAGGAGCGATGGTAATTTTCAGGAAGATGACTTTCGCTGGATGGCCGAATGGGGCTTTGATTTCGTCCGTATCCCGATGTGTTACCTTCTGTGGATCGAGGACGGCGACGTATTCAAGATCCA
The DNA here is from genome assembly GCA_034435075.1 of Anaerolineae bacterium. GTDB lineage: Bacteria > Chloroflexota > Anaerolineae > B4-G1 > B4-G1 > JAOAAG01. Next base: position 947 of record DAOTYA010000249.1, on the reverse strand, counting down.
CGAGCCGATGCTGGAGAAGGTGGATCGCGTCGTCCAACTCGGTCAGCGTTACGGCATCCACGTCTGTCTGAACTTTCACCGCGCGCCGGGGTACTCGGTCAACCGCGAGCGGACCGAGCCGTTCGACCTCTGGAAGGACGCCGATGCGCTGGAGGCGTTCTGTTTCCATTGGGCGCTCTTCGCCAGGCGATATCGCGGCATTCCCTCGACGCAACTCAGTTTCAACCTGGTGAACGAGCCGGCACACGTCTCGCGTGTTGACCACGAGCGGGTTATCCGCGCCGCCGTGCAGGCGATCCGCCAGATAGACCCCGACCGGCTGATCATCGCCGATGGGCTGGATTATGGCCGCACCCCGTGCCCCGAACTGGCCGACCTGGGGATCGCCCAATCCTGCCGGGCCTACGACCCGATGGGAGTGAGCCACTACAAGGCCCCGTGGGTGGGCGGCGAGAACTGGCCGGAGCCGACCTGGCCGGGCGATTTCTTCGACGGGCGCTGGGACCGCGCACGGCTGGAGCAGTGCTACGCGCCGTGGGCCGACCTGGCGCGGCGCGGTGTCGGCGTGCACTGCGGGGAAGGCGGTGCGTTCAGCCACACGCCGCACGACGTCTTTTTGCGCTGGCTGCGTGACGTGCTCGAAATCCTCACCGCGCACGGGATCGGCTATGCGCTGTGGAATTTCCGCGGTCCCTTCGGCGTGCTCGACTCCGAACGGCAAGACGTGGCCTACGAGGACTGGCACGGCCACAGGCTGGATCGCCGGTTGTTGAACCTGTTGCAGGAATTCTGAGTGTGAGGGACTTGTCCCAATCTTAACTATTCACGCCGAGTAACTACCCAGGCTGTGGCCGGTCTCTGACCGGGCCACCCAACCCAGGTTATTTGGCCGGATTACGGCATCCACTTCCCATCGTGGCGACGTCGGGCGCGGTCTGGAGACCGGC
>DAOTYA010000248.1:0-1764 GCA_034435075.1 Anaerolineae bacterium | reverse complement strand
GGATGAGGCTGGCGGGGGAGGCGGGGAATGCGATTGAGGAGTTGACGCGGGTGATCGAGGAGAGTGCGCAGGCGGCGATGCAGTTGGTGGCGGGGGGGCGGCAGCAGGCGACGGGTGTGGAGCAGGTGGCGTTGGCGATGCAGTCAATTCACCAGGCCACGCTGCAGGGGTTGGAGAGCACCCGTCAGGTCGAGCAGGCGGCACGCGATCTGAACGCGCTCGCACAGAGATTGCTCGACACCGTGGAGAGGTATTTTGCCGGAGGAGAATCAGGTACATAAACTCGCTGAGGTATGGAGATGTCAGCTCAGGTGCGAAGGCTTTTTACAGCTCCAGTCTTTGACGACGATAAGAAAACCGAGGCTGCCCGCTTTCTGAACATTATTCTGCTGATCTATATAGCTGTGGCACTTCTGTTGCTCGTTGCTTCGCCTGTTTTGAGATTTGATTGGCGCTTTCCCCTGGCGTTCCTGGTACTGCTACTGGTACTGCGGGCTGCGGCTATGTTTATGCTGCATCGCGGTTATGCGCAGCTCACCATCTGGGTCTTCACCTTACTGCTTTGGTTATTTGCCACGTATGTAACCTTCGTGTCTGGGGGGCCTCTCAGAGGTTATGCCGTCAGCGTCATAATGGCCATACTCACAGCAGGTCTGTTGTTAGGCGGGAAAGCGGCTCTGGTGTTTGCCGGCTTGAGCAGTGCAGTCGTGCTGTTGGGGCTGTACGCGGAAGAGCATGGTCTGCTCTCGCAGGCCATAATGCCGGCAACGGAACAACCCTTAGGCAGGTGGGTGGAACTGACCATCAATTTCATAGTCGCGGCGCTGATCCCCGGGCTGGCTATTCGCAGAGTTGAGGAAGCCCTGGCGCGTGCCAGGCTCAACGAGCGCACCCTTGCCGAGAACAATAGAGAACTTGAGAGGCGCACTGCCCACCTGGAACGTCTGACCGGCCAATTGAAAACAGTCATTGCAGTGGCTCGGGCTTCCCTGTCTATGCACGATCCGTTGGCACTTATTCAACAGGCTGCGCAATTGATCGGCGAATCCTTCGATTTTTACCACATCGGCATCTTCCTCCTGGACGAGACAGGTGAGTATGCCGTGTTGCGTGCCTCCAACAGCGAAGGCGGCAAGAAGATGCTGGCCCGGGGCCACAGGCTGCGGGTGGGCCAGCAGGGCATTGTGGGGCACGTGGCAGCTACCGGCCAGCCCCGCATCGCGCTCGATGTCGGGGCCGATGCGGTGCACTTCAAAAACCCCCTGCTGCCGGAAACTCGCTCCGAGATAGCTCTGCCACTCAAAGTTGGGGAAAGGGTCATCGGGGTCCTTGACGTGCAGAGCCGGGCCGTTGCTGCCTTCAATGAGGACGACGTAGCGGTTTTCCAGACACTGGCTGATCAACTGGCTCTGACTATAGAAAATGCTCGCCTCCTGAGCACCACGAGGGAGACCGTGCACAGCCTGAACAGTGTCGCCTCGGAGATCCTGGCAGCGGCCACGCAGCAGGCCTCCGGCGCCGGCGAGCAGTCGGCAGCGGTGGCACAGACCACCACCACGGTGGACGAGCTGAAGAGTATCGCTGCTCAGTCGGTGCAGCGCGCCCAGGACGTGGCGGAGGCCTCCAGACGCACCGTCGAGGTCTCCCACTCCGGCCGGCGGGCAGTCGAGGAAACGATTGCCGGCATGGGGCAGATCAGAGCACGCGTTGAGTCCATTGCGGAGAACATCCTGGCGTTGTCGGAGCGGACGCAGCAGATCGGTG
>DAOTYA010000247.1:0-11165 GCA_034435075.1 Anaerolineae bacterium | reverse complement strand
CCGCTGCGCCGGGTACGGGCACAGTACCGCTGCGCCGGGTACGGGCACAGTACCGCTGCGCCGGGTACGGGCGCCGCACCGCTGCGCCGGGTACGGGCGCAGCACCGCTGCGCCGGGTACGGGCGCAGCACCGCTGCGCCCCTACTATGGCGTCCCTGCAGTCGCCGCCTGAATTTACAATTCAGCTTATCGCGATTACTTCGAACACGGTTTCACCTGCGGGCACCTTCACGCAGACCTGTTCTCCCACTCTGCATCCCAGCAAGGCGCGACCTACAGGCGATTCGTAGGATATGGTCCCTTGCAGTGGATCGGCTTCGGCAGGCCCCACGATGCGGAAAGTCTCGACTTCCCCGGAGACGCGCTCGACAACCGTGACCCTGCTCCCCAGGGTCACTTGATCACCAGCAGCATTATGCTCGATAACGGTCGCTCTCCTGAGCATCGTTTCGAGCTGCTGGATACGTCCCTCCAGGAAGCCCTGCTCCTCTTTGGCGGAGATGTAATCCGCATTCTCGGTCAGATCGCCCTGTTGAATGGCATGGCGCAGCCTCTCAGTCAGGGCCTGACGCTTCACCTGAGTCAGGTACTCCAGTTCTTGCTGTAGTTTCTCAAGTCCCTCAGGGGTAAGGTAGACGGGATCGTTCTGGCTCATTGTCATCTGCTCGACATCAACCTGTTCAGCAACGGCGGACCGAGTATCACCAGACCCACTATGACGGAGATAAGCGCTGTCAGCAGGACGGCCCCTGCTGTCACATCCTTGATCGTCTTCGCCAGCGGGTGATAGCCAGGATTTATCAGGTCCACCAGTGTTTCTGCAACTGTGTTCAACATCTCGCCCACCAGTACGAAGCCGATCGTCAGGATCAGCACTGCCCAGTCGGTGAACGAGAGGCCCAGCCACACTCCCATCGCCACAACAGCGGCCGCGATAGCCAGGTGAATACGGGTGTTGCGTTGCGTGCGCAGAGCATAAAACAGGCCGGCAAAAGCGTAGCGGAAACTATCCAGCAGGTTACGACTGCGCATTGGTCACCATTCGGGCACGCTGGCTGTGATTCCCAGAGAGGATAGTATTGCGTTCTGGGCGGCCCACATTCTGCCCCGCTTCTCATCTATCTGGTCATCATACCCCAGCAAATGGAGAATGCCGTGTACGACCAGCAACTGAAGCTCGGAGGTGAGGTCGTGGCCGGCCTCGGCGGCCTGGGCCTCGGCGCGCTGCAACGAGATAATCACATCCCCCAGATAGCGAGGCATGCCGGGCGCATTAACGAACGGCCCTTTTGTCTCATCCGGGAAGGCCAGCACATCGGTAGGCGCGTCCACATTGCGGTAACGTAAGTTCAATTCATGCAGCGCCTCGTCGTCGGTGACCACGACCGCCAGTTCGCATGCCCCCGCGACTTTTTGGTGCGTGAGAGTCGCCAAGGCTGCTTTCTGCAGCAGTTCAACCGGTACCCGCTGCTGGAACTGGTCATCTACCTGAATCTCTACATTATGCATATGTATGGGTGACTGTTTTCGCATCTTGCTCTTTAGTCCCGATCACTCCAGCCTGCCGTGGGTATTGGATGCGTGGGTGAAACATTCCCTTCAGAGAAGAGGAGAATGTCTCGCGGACGATCTCCAGGTCGCGCAGGGTCATCTCGCACTCGCTCAACTCTCCGTCGGCCACACGCCGGTCAATGATGGAGTTCACGATCTCTGTGATTTCTTCGGCACTGGTCGGGCGGGCCGCGCGGACGGCCGCCTCGCAGGCGTCCGCAAGCATAACCAACGCGGTCTCTCTGCTTCTGGGCCTCGGACCGCGGTGGCGGAACTCATCCGGATTCACCTGGGCGGGGTCGTCCGCCAGTTGCAGGGCTCTATCGTACATAAAGCCGACCAGACTTGTGCCATGGTGTTCGGCGATAAAATCGCGCACGCGACGTGGCAGCCGGTAGCTGCGTGCCAGCTCCAGACCATCCTTCACGTGAGCGATAAGCACTTCGGCGCTTGTACGTGGGTCGAGCCGGTCGTGGGGGTTCAGCCCGTCGAGTTGATTTTCGACAAAGAAGTAAGGTCGGGCAATTTTACCCACGTCATGATAGTACGCCCCCACGCGGGTGAGCATCACATTGGCCCCAATGCGCTCCGCAGCCTGTTCAGCCAGACTGGCCACCATCAGGCTGTGGTGATAAGTAGCCGGAGCTTCGCGCAGCAGCCGCTGGAGTAGCGGGTGGTCGGGACGGCTAAGCTCGACCAGGCGCATTGTCGTGGCCAGGTCGAACAGCGGCCCGATCAGGAAAAGGCTGCCCAGGGCCAGGCTGGCCGAGATGCCCCCGTTGGCAATACCGCTCAGCATCGCGATCAGCAGCTCGCGGAAACGTACCATCCCTCGGGACAGGTTAAATATGAGTAGGATCGTCACATGCATCAGGGCGACGAGGGCACCGGAACGGAAGAAAGCACTGATATGCTCGACCCGTCGCAGGGTGAGCACAGCCATCAGCCCGCCCAGGGTCATATATGTCATCATCTCCCATGAATAATTGGCGATGGCCCCCCCAGTGATACCCAGAAATAGAGCTGCTGCCAGGCCGGCGTGAGATCCAAGTGCTGCGGACACTATCATTGCCAGCGTTGGTGTCGGGGCGAGGTAGCGTAACACTTCTCCCTCCGGGACCATTGCTCCAGCCAACAGTAGGGAAAGGCAAGTCAGTAACACCAGCAGCAGGCAGCGATCCCACTCCCAAACTACCTCAGGTTGAAAGCGGGTCAGGTAGAGATACAAGAGGAATGTGCACATCGCCGCGAACAGGAAAGCGGCCAGCCAATTCCTCCACTCCACGCGGGGCTGGCGCAGCCCGAACTGGTCCAGAGCCTCGACATCCAAAGGGTCAACGCGTTTTCCCTCCCGTACGAGGATTTCGCCAGCCTCGAAGGTGCGGATCACCGGACGCACTTCCTGGCTGGCGCGGTGGCGTGCCTCGGCTGTTGCCACCGGGTCGAGGAATGAGTTAGGGAGCAGGAAATTCTGCACCAGCGCTACAGTCACAGCAGTCTCTTCCTCGGAAAGGTCCAGGCTGACCAGCGATTGTACCTCCAGCCGGGCTTCCTCCAGTTGACCTTCGCGAATTTCGCGGCGCATAGCCTGGTCCACCACGGCCAGCGCTTCGAAGTTGACACGATCCCAACTGGCATCAGGCAGCGTCAGTATCAGGTCGAGTATTTCGGTGGGGAGGGTGGCCAGTTCGGGCACGGCCAGTATCCAGCCTCGCTTCTGAGCGGGCGTGGCAAGCGGGTCGGCCCGCACCGATCCCAGGTAATCCAGCACCTGTCTTGCGCGGTCCAACTGCTGACGCGCTATCGCCTGGTCGGGCAGGGTGTAGATTGGTTCAACTGCGGCGGAAGCCTGGGCGCGCAACTCGGCGGTCTTGAGCGCGCTCTCGTAACTAAGGCTGCGTGGAGCACGGATGTCCTCCGTGGCCACATCCCCTGCTTCCAGGGTGATCCGGCCAGAGAAGAGGATGGGGTAAGCGATCACCAGGCCTGTAACGCCGGTCAGCAGCAGCCCCAGCATAACCAGGCGCAACCATGCCCACCAACCCTGGTGTTGCGGTCCTTCAGTGCGCCACAGTATGCTGTCAGTGTTCATCTTGCTCACCTGGGCGCATTGGATGCGCCCCCTAGATTGACAAGAGGGAGCACACATGGCACTCCCTCTTGTCTGAAGCTGACGTCGAATGTCAGGCGGATTGTCAGCCGGCCAATAACTCGCGCACGACTTCGTTGACGAGACGACCGTCGGCCCGTCCCTTCAGTTCGGACATCAACTGGCGCATCACCGCGCCCATCTGTCCCATACCGGTCGCGCCAAGCTCTGCTATCACCCGGCGAGCCTCGCGGACGATCTCTTCACGGGAGAGGAGTTGAGGAAGGTACTGCTCGAGGATCTTTAACTCAGCTTCTTCCTCAGCCAGCAAATCCGGTCTGTCGGCATTGTGGAGTTCTGCGATCGTTTCCTGGCGGCGGCGTGCCTCTTTCTGCAGCACGGCGGCGATGTCACCATCGCTTAACTCGCCTCCGTGTTCTACCTCGGCGTTGATGATGGCAGCCAGTGCCATGCGAATGACGTTCTTACGCCGCTCGTCGCGGGCACGCAAGGCATCCTTGAGATCGTCCTGCAATCTGGTTTTGATACTCATCGCCGCCCCCTGCCGCAAAGCTACCGCCGCAGGCGAGAGTGCTCACCTGCAGCGGCCTGATGTTGACAGCGGAATACAGGTTTGTTTTACTGGTATGATTGCTGGTCCTTCAGTGTCTGTCGGCGGCTCTTGCGCAGCTTGGCCGCCTTTTTGCGTTTGCGGATCACGCTGGGCTTCTCGAAGAAGCGGCGACGACGCACCTCCGACATCACGCGGTCTGTCTGCACTTTTTTATTGAATCGCTTCAACAAGGAATCAAACGTCTCGCCATCCTCGACGACGACTCTGGTCACCTGCCTGCAACCTCCTCTCTATCCCCGGCTGTGAATGCCGGTTAATAGTCATTTTGTCGCCACCATTATATATGCGGCCTGGATAGTTGTCAAGCAGAGTGGCCCGGTGTCCCAAATTGTAGGACAACTGCTCGCAGTTGTCTACGACATCGCCGCGATGGAAGGTGGGCGTCGTCCAGCCACAGCCTGAGTTGTCAAGTAGAGTGGCTCGGATTCGCAATTTGACTATGCTTGCCGATGGTGTTATCATTCGATCAGTGATTTTGCGGGGCGCTTGTATGAAGCCTTGGTCCCTCTATCTGGCACGTTGTGCCGATGGAACGCTCTATACTGGTATCACCACCGATCTGGGGCAACGTGAAGCTGACCACAATGCCGGCCGGGGAGCGCGCTACACACGAGGACGCCGTCCTGTGAAGATAATCGCTGCCTGGAGTTGCGGCGATCGCCCGACCGCTTTGCGCGCTGAACTCCGCCTGCGTCGGCTATCACACCAACGTAAGTTGTCCCTCATTGCACAAAGGGCGCCTTTTATGGAAAACCCTTTCTGCGGTCCACCTGAGGAGGGTGATTGAAGAGGTCTGATATGGCAGAATTTTTCCGCGTGTTCTGGGAGGCTATCAAAGATTTCTGGGAAGAGCTGTTACTGCTTGCGCTGATGAATCTTCTCACTGTGCTCTTCGCTTTTCCGGTGGTAACATTCCCTCCGGCGCTCGCCGGCCTGTGGAGCGCTGCCAATCTGGTGGCCAAGGGCAAAGCGATCCATTGGAGCGATTACTTCGATGGGTTCCGCCACTACTTCTGGAAGGCCTGGAGACTGGCATTAATAAACATTCTGGTCCTTGTCGTCATATACACTAATATCCGTTTCTATACTCCAGGTGTGGCACCCTTCAAAATAAACCAGAGTGTGAGTACCTGGATCTCTACGTTCTTTACCCTGACCGGCATAGTCTGGCTGATGATTCAGATGTATCCGATGGCCCTGCTTTTAGAGCAGGAGGATGAGCGGGTACGGCTGGCTCTGCGCAACGCGGCCTTCCTCACCGCGCTAAAGCCCGGTTTCACCCTGCTTTTGTTTGTGGCGCTGGTGTTGATCGCTATCGTAAGTTCGTTGATCACGATCCTCTGGGTGCTGGTCACCTTGAGTTTCTTCGCTGTACTGTGCAATAAGGCCGTGTTGCACCTGCTTGAGCCGTACAGGAAGCAGGCTCAGCAGCTCAAAGAGGGCGGTAAGGAAGGAAACGTTGACGGGTCAGGGGAGGGAGCTGTTCATCCGTGAAGCGCTGTTGCAGGAGCCAGCAGCCGGCGGTAAGGTACGCTGTCTGACCTGCGAACGGCGCTGTGTGCTCTCCTCCGGGCAGGCAGGGTGGTGTCGCACTCGTCAGAACCGTGATGGCACAATTTACACACTTATTTTCGGCGCCGTTTCATCGCTTTCGTGCAATCCCATCGAGAAGAAACCCCTTTATCACTTCTACCCTGGTTCGGTGGCTCTCACCTGTGGCGCCTGGTCTTGCAACTTCGCCTGCCCCTGGTGCCAGAACGACTCCATCAGCAAGCAACCACCTTCGGGGGGCCAATTTATCTCGCCTCAAGAATTTGTGGCCCAGGCGCGCAGATGTGGCTGTCATGGCACTTCCGTCAGCTTCAACGAGCCGACGCTGAGCCTGGAATGGGCACTTGAGCTTTTCCCTCTGGCCCGCCAGTCCGGGATGTATAACACTTTCGTTACCAATGGTTATATGACAGAACCGGCGCTGGAACTGCTGGCTCAGGCCGGGTTGGATGGCATGAACGTTGATATTAAGGGAGGTGATGAGGCTGTCAGGCGCTACTGTGAGGCTGATGTGGAGGTGGTGTGGCGCAATTGTCGCCGTGCCGGGGAGCTGGGTATATGGCTCGAGCTGACCACCCTGGTCATCCCCACCGTGAACGACGACGAAGCCACGCTCGGTGCTATTGCCAGCCGTATTGCTGAGGAGTTGGGACCTGAGACACCCTGGCACGTGAGTCGCTACTACCCGGCCTTCCGTTTCACCGCTCCACCAACTCCGTTAGCGACTCTGGAGCGGGCCCGGGAAATCGGGCTGCAGGCTGGCCTGTATTACGTCTACATTGGCAATGTCCCGGGTCACCCCGGTGAGCACACTGCGTGCCCGCGCTGCTCTCGTACATTGGTAAGACGATCAGGTTTGCGGATATTGGACTGTGTAGTGACGCCCGAAGGCCGCTGTCCTTTCTGCGGGGCGACGATCGCCGGCAGAGGGTGGGGTAGCCTGCCCACAGGCCACTCAGGTTGATGCAGGGGGGTTCACGATGGCAGAAATTGTCCTTCCTCCACCTTGTACCGACGGCCCGATGTCGTTGGAAAAGGCCATTGCGCGCCGACGTTCTGTACGCAGGTACAGCTCCGAAAGCCTGACCCTGGAGCAGATTGGGCAGTTGCTGTGGGCCGCCCAGGGAATCACCGGGCCAGAGGACTATCTGCGCGCGGCGCCATCAGCCGGTGGATGTCATCCATTGGTCCTGTATGTGTGCCGCTTCGATGGGGTATGGCGCTACCATCCCGAGGGTCACACTTTAAAACGCCATCAGGAACGCGACGTACGGCAAAAGCTGGCGGATGCGGCATGGCGTCAGGGATTTATTGCCGGGGCTCCTTGTGTCTTCGTCATCAGCGCCATCCCCACGCGCACCACCAGGCGCTACCATGAGCGCGGGGCGATGCGCTATATCCCGATGGACGCTGCCCACGCAGCCCAAAACCTGCTTTTGCAGGCCGTCGCTCTGGGACTGGGAGGAGTCCCCGTAGGTGCATTCGACGATCAGTCCGTGGCGCTTGCCCTGGCACTGCCATCTCAGGAAATGCCTCTTTACATTCTGCCTGTGGGATACCCTGAGGGCTGATACTTTTCAAACAAGGCGCTGGAATAGAGGCTTCAGCTGATTTTCTGCTGAAGCTCGATTCCCAGAGGGTAGACAAAACTTTTCTCGTCGCTGAGGAAAGCCTTCGTATTGTCTGTCACTGACAGGGACGAGAGCAGATGTCCGGATCTTTTTGCGTCCCTGCGGCTCAGGCCACTCTCCAGGCTACGCCCGACGTCGCTGACCGGTCGCAGTGACATTTGTGTCCCCTCCAGCCTGGATGGTCTCCAGGCTGCGCCTGACGGGTCAGAGACTGGCCAGTCCACTTGACAAGCCTGCCAATTGCGGTATACTCACGTCCGCCGATGTATAGGAAGCAGGCCATAGCCAACCTGCACGCACAAATGCACTCAGGGGGCAATCTGCCTCCAGACTTCAGCTTTTTCCCGACCTTTGGGTATCCCCCAAAGGTCTTTTTGTTGTCACTGTGCGGCCACTCGCTTCCAGCCCCATCCGGTGGAAGTTGAGAGCTTATCCGGAAAACTGTGGGCGGGCTTTCCAGCCCACCTGCAACTTTTCTGGATAGGCTATAACCACCAAGGAGGAATGATGAGCACGTTTCTGTACAAGCTGAGCGCAGTGCAACAGGCGAATCGCTCGTGGGTGTGTGTCGGCCTCGATCCTGTGCCGGAGCGCCTGCCAGAAGCGGTGCGTAACTCCGATGAGCCGCTGCTGTTATTCAGCAAAGCGGTCGTCGAAGCCACGGCAGACCTGGTGTGTGCCTACAAGCCCAACCTGGCCTTCTGGCTGGCCGAAGGGCCAGACGGTCTCCGCCAACTCCGGGCGCTCATCGCCTGCGTACCGGAACATATCCCGGTCATCCTCGATGCTAAATTTAACGATGTTGGTCACACGGCTGCGGCCTACGCCCGCGCTGCTCTGGATATGCTGGGGGCCGATGCGGTTACTGCCAACCCCTATCTGGGGATAGATGCGTTGCGACCATTCCTGAGCCAGGAGAAAAACGGTCTTTTCCTGCTCGCTCGCACTTCTAACCCTTCTGCCCCTGATCTCCAGGACCGTGTGGTGGGCACACAGCCTCTATACGCAGAAGTGGCTCACCTTGCTGTCAGATGGAATGCCGAACTGGCCGGTACCTGCGGGCTGGTGGTGGGCGCAACCTACCCCGCCGAGCTGGCTCAACTGAGAGGGATCGCACCGGGGCTGCCATTCCTCATCCCCGGCGTCGGTGCCCAGGGTGGCAGCCTGGAAGCAGCAGTGGAGTACGGGCCTACCTCCGAGGGAGTGGGGCCGATCATCAACTCCTCGCGTGAGATCATCTATGCCTCAAGCGGTGCTGACTTTGCGCAGGCTGCCCGCGCCGCGGCTGCTTCACTGCGTGAGCGGATAGACCAGACGCGCCGGCAGGTCAGCAGCCCCACAGCTCTGCAGGGGAGCAAAGTCGGTCTGGCTGCCCGCCTGTTCGACGCCGGGTGTATTCAGTTTGGCAACTTCACCCTCAAGTCCGGCCTCACCTCCCCCATCTACATCGACCTGCGGCTGCTGGTCAGCAATCCGGCATTGCTGCGCGATGTGGCCAGGACCATGGCAGAGGTCGCGGCCGGCCTGACCTTCGACCGCATCGCCGCCATTCCCCACGCCGGACTGCCTATAGGTACGGCGCTGGCACTTGAGACGGGCTACCCGCTGCTCTATCCCAGACAGGAAGTTAAAGCTCACGGAACCCGTCGCTCTGTCGAGGGTTCCTACACGCCCGGCGAGAGGGTTCTGCTGGTGGATGACCTGATCACGCGGGGGGACAGCAAACTGGAGGCCATCGCCCCACTGGAGGAGGCCGGCCTGAGCGTACGCGACGTGCTGGTATTGATAGACCGGGAACAGGGGGGAGCAGAGGACCTGAGCAGACGAGGCTATCAGCTTCATTCCGTCCTGCGGTTGACCGAGATGCTGGCGATCCTCGAACAGCTCGGCCGTATCAGTCCAGAACAGCATCTCGAAGTGCTCCGTTATCTGCAACTCACAACACAAATGTAGCCTGCGATGGAAGTAGACCTGTCCACCACCCTCTGTGGCGTGCGCCTGCCCAACCCTACTGTTCTGGCCTCGGGTATCCTGGGTCTGAGCCACGAGATGATGGTACGCGTGGCTCGCTGCGGGGCCGGCGCCGTCACAAGCAAATCGTGCAGCCTCAAGCCACGGGCCGGATACCCCAACCCAACCATCCTGGAATGGGGGCCAGGATTGATTAACGCCGTGGGCCTGTCAAACCCTGGTGTCGAGGTGATGGTGGAGGAGATTCAGGCTGCGCGAGAAAAGCTCGCTCCTCTGGGTGTACCGGTCATCGCCTCCATCTTTGCCGAGACGATCTACGAGTTTGGCACCATAGCCCGCTTCATCTCCGAGGCCAGGCCAGACTTGATCGAGGTCAACATCTCCTGCCCCAACATAGACGACCGTTATCGGTTGATGTTTGCCGCCGACCCTTACGTGGCTGCCCAGGTCACCCGGAGAGTGAAGCAGAACACCGATGTACCGGTTTTGATAAAGCTCTCTCCTAACGTAACCGATATTGTGCGCATTGCCCAGGCAGTGGTCGAGGCCGGCGCCGATGGGATCACTGCCATCAACAGTGTGGGGCCGGGCATCATCCTGGATATCGAGACCTGCCGGCCATTATTGGCCCATGGCAGCGGCGGGCTGAGCGGCCCGGGGATACGCCCGATCGCGGTGCGCTGCGTGTATGAAATATGTAAGGCAGTAGATGTGCCTGTGGTGGCCGTGGGAGGGGTGACCACCGGTCGAGATGTAGTAGAGATGCTCCTGGTGGGCGCAACCGCTGTCGGCATCGGCTCTGCTGTATACTACCGGGGCATCGAGGTATTCAGGATGGTGTGCGAGGAGTTACGCGAGTATATGGAGCGCAATGGATACCGTGACCTGGAAGCATTTCGTGGACGGGCGCTCGCCTATGCGCTTTAACCGGGTGAACGAGCACGAGGTGAATCTCCCACAGACTGTGCGCATCCGCGAGATACGCGAGGAGACCCGCACCATACGTAGCTTCATACTGGATGCAGAGCTTGAGGAGAGTGTGCCCGGGCAATTTATCATGCTCTGGCTGCCAGGCGTTGATGAGAAGCCTATGTCAATCGCCTGGCCCGCGCCGCTCACCGTCACTGTTGCCCGCGTCGGGCCGTTCAGCGCGGCGCTTCATCAGCGCAAAGAAGGTGACCGGGTGGGATGGCGGGGGCCTTATGGGCGCGGATTCTCGCTCCTCCCGGGGCGATCGGCTGTGTTAATCGGCGGCGGGTGCGGTGTACCACCGTTGTATTTTCTCGCCGCACGTGCCGTGGAACAGAATATCCCAACCACCGTCGCGCTGGGTGCGCACACGGGACTTGACCTGCCGTACGTGGGGCGCTTCCGCGCGCTGCGCGGAGTTGATCTGGTACTGACCACTGATGATGGCTCCCTTGGTCACCGGGGCTTCGTCACCACTTTAGTCGGCGAGTTGCTCGATCAGGCACCGCTTCCCCCGGCGATCTACGCCTGTGGCCCGGAGCCAATGCTGGTAGCTCTCCACAAGATTTGCCGGGAGCGGAACATCCCGGGTCAGTTTAGCCTGGAACGGTATATGAAGTGTGGATTCGGCGTCTGTGGCCAGTGTGCGCTGGACGGTTTGCTCGTCTGCCGGGATGGGCCGGTGTTCGACGTGGCGCAACTGGACAGGCTCTATGAGTTCGGCCAGTACCACCGCAGCGCAGCAGGACGCAGGCTGCCACTGAGATGA
>DAOTYA010000246.1:0-12844 GCA_034435075.1 Anaerolineae bacterium | reverse complement strand
TAGGGTGAGGTAGTGTGGGCACGGCTACAAAAGGCCACGATTCGGTGCAGTTGACTGTGGCCGTCCGGAAAATTTTACCATATGTGGGGCAGTCTGTCGAGTGAGCGAGCGTGTCCGTCATATTCGCCCACCAGGTTTGGGCTGGTCTCCAGACCGCGCCCGACGCTGCCACAACCGGCCACAGTGCAGGACAACTGCTTGCAGTTGTCCTACAATCCGGCTACAGCCTGCTCTCGCCTCCTTTCGTGCAAAAAGTGACGGGCGTGCAGGTCAGCGAAGGCCGATCGAAGGCCTGCGGCCCAAAAGAGTGTACGGGCAAGGTTCACCTCGTCCCTACAGTCACCGCCTGAATAGTTAGTGCCTATCCGAAAAACGTAACCGACGCATCCCTATGCGTCGGTATAAGCGGCATAGGGATGCCGCTTGTACGGTTTTTCGGATAGGCTCTTACAGCGCGGCTACATGGAATGGCCACGTAGCCGCGCTGCAAAGATGGTGTGCTTACGGATGACGTTATGGAACGTAGAAGTGGAAGACCCAGGGCCCGGCCAGACGTATGTCTCTGGTCGGTATTTGTGTCAGATCGGTACCTATCAGTTCGGTTACCGTCAACGTCCAGGAGCCGGATTTATCGTGCAGAGGCTGGGGGAAACTGGCGCGCTGGCAATGCTCATAGCCATCTCCCTCGAGTGGGCTGACGAAGCTGACAGGGATTTCCTGCCCGTCGCCGGTGCTCAGTGTTGCGAGCAGGGTCCAGTGGTCAGCCCCATCGGGCGGCGCGAAACATAGGATGGCCCGTGTCTCCGAAGGGGCGATGGTCACCTTCTCAAGTCGCATGGTCACCCCGGATGCCTCCGCGGTCTGGTGCGCTGCGATGCTTTGGCCGGGTGTAAAAGGCACGTTGAAGTCAAAGACGAACGGCCCGCCCACGATCTCCTCCTGCATGGTCAGTGCCGGCGCGATTGTCACCGTTGAGCCGGTCGGTTCGGGGAGGGTGGTTGCGGGTGCGGGCTGCTCCGCCGGCACAAGCCTTACCAGGTGCATGGTCAGACGGAGTGAGAGGGCTAAGGGTGTGCCCTCCACCAGGGAAGCATCGAAGGCACTCACGTATGCTCCCTCCCCAGGTCGCAACTGCACTCCCAGCAGGTCGGAAGCGCCAGAGACACCGGCGCCGGCTATCTCTGGAAAGACTCTTCCCTGCTCGTCGGTCAGGCTTATGTGGCTGGCGTGCGCCGCCTCCGATGCACCGGTCACAGTATAGCCGATGATGATTTCATTGGCATCGGCATAGGCTCGCTCCAGCGTGACGGTCACCCCATCTATGGTCTGGCTCAGGCCGATCTCCCGGGTCAGATGAGATTCCTCTACATACTGCCAGCCGGGCAGAAACGCGCGAAAGACCTGGCCTATGGCCGGAGTCAGCGCGTATACGGTGCCCCCCAGCAGGAGCAATGCCACCAGCATCAGACTTGCCCGGCCCAGACGGGTGACCGGCATCCAGCGAGCCGGTCTGGAGGATGGTCGCCCGGGTTGTAGCCGGTCCTTGATTGCCGGCCACATATCCAGCGAGGCGGGCACTCCATCCTCGGCGATCTCGTTTAGAGTTTTTATGATATTTTGGTCTTTCATCTCGTCTACCTCCTGAATATTTTGCAAGTGGCGGATGGAGAACGAAGCTTCCGGCTCAGCGGCTCGTTTCCCAGCTCGCCTGCAAGGAGTGGAGCAGTTCCTGGAGGCGTTTCCGGGCTGCATGCAGACGCCACTTGACCGTTCCCAGGGGACAGCCCAGATGTTTGCCTATTTCGGCTTCACTCAGGCCCAGGTAGTATCGCATTACGATGACAGCCCTTTGTTGCGGTGGGAGTGCGCCTAATGCATCCCAGACTATCTGCCGCCTCTCTTCTGCCTCCGCCAGGTCCTCTGGGCCTGGAGCGGGATCGGCCAGGAAGTCGGAAAGTGCGGTTTCCTCCTCTTCAGCCTCGATTTCAGCCTCGATGGAGATCAACTGGCCATCTCTGCTGACGTACTTGACGGCGTCGTTCACCACGCTGCGCAGGAACCATGGGCCAAAAGGGCGTCCGGCGTCAAACTGGCCGATACGCTCGTAAGCCCGCAGGAAAGCGGCCTGTACAATCTCCTCGGCCACAGCACGGTCGTGGGTGATCAGGTAGGCAGCACGTGTGGCCGTAACCTGATACTTGCGCACCAGCGTCTCCAGCCCTTTGATGTCGCCTCGCTTTAGCCGGGCAATGGCTTTCTGTTCGTCCATACGCCTCCTCCTAAGTGCCTATCCGAAAAACGTAACCGACGCATCCCTATGCGTCGGTATAAGCGGCATAGGGATGCCGCTTGTACGGTTTTTCGGATAGGCTCTAAGGATATTGAGGGCCCTCTACAAGATATATCCACAGGCAGGGGCAAAGGTTGGGTGGTGTGCCATCATTGGAGTGGGGGTAACCTCAAGCTAAGGCGCTGGAGTACGCGTAACTCCTGCTCGATGCCAGATTGCCTTTGGTGGCGACTGCAGGGGCAAAGAATCGTAAGCAATGTGTAACTGTCCAGGCTGCGGCCGGTCTCTGACCGGGCCACCCAACCCGGCGGTTATCTGGCCGGATTACGGCATCCACTTCCTATCGTGGCGACGTCGGGCGCGGTCTGGAGACCGGCCCGAGCCGGGGAACCGGGTAGTTACAGCAATGTGGCTGTTGTGGAAAGCGGTGCTGCTGCGCTCCTGCTCAATGTGATCCTGGTAACCGAAGGCATCCTTTCCGCTTCTACCAGGAAGTTCGCTCAGCTCCGACGCATGATCGCTGGCATGTAAACACGTGTGAGTGGCCACAGGCCCAGGGCCGGCCAGGTGAGCGTATATACTTCGCCCGGATTTGTCCAGCTCAGCCACAATGTGCGTCCGTACTCAGATGTGATGGCCTGGAGCCTGTATATTGTGCCCGCGAATACGGTCGTGGTGAAGGTCCATGAATCCCCCACTGTCGGCGTTACTGCGTCGCGGCCCTGCGGGTCCAGGAACCGCAGCGACACCCCCGTCAGCGTAATCTCGTTCGTGATTGAAAGCGAGCCGGTGCCTGATATTGGCCTGTCCCATGTATCGTTGCGGTTGTCGTCTCCGAAGAAGGCCCCGATGTGTACGTTCAGCGTGCTCTGAAGATTAACCCTGGTGCAGGCCTGTGGTGCGGCGGGCCAGTCCGCGCGGTTTCCGACGCGGTCGGTGGCCCGCACGCGGAAACAGTACATGTGTCCATGTGTGCCGGTAAAGATGCCGGATGTGCTGGTGGTCCACTGCTTCCACGGAACCCATGTGCCGTCTGGTCCGTCGCGCACCTGCACATCGTAGGACAAAATGCCCGACTCGTTGTCCCATCCCTGCCAGGTGACCGTAAACGTGGTGGTTAGCGTCACCTCCGGTAGGGGTTGGACGGTGGAGGTGGGTGGCCGGTTGAGACTTTCCGACTCGATCACGATCAACGGGTCGCCGCCAATGATGTAATCGGTGGGATTGGAGACCATGTTTGCTGTGGCACCGGGCAGGGTAAACGTATAGGCGTTGTTGGTAGCCGTGACGATCCGCGTGATACCGGAGGTGTACACCAGCGTGGCGGTGGGCATCGCCGCCGCGAGTGTGTATGTGGTGGCCACGGGGCCGGGATTCCACAGCACGCTGATCTTGCCGTGTGGCGTGCCCCATAACGTTACGTTTACACTCTTGCTGGTTGCCGCACGCGTGGTAAAGGTTGGGGAGATCAGGTATGTGGTAGCGACCTGATAGGCCACATAAGCGGGACGCAGAGAGCGATCGTTGCGGATCAGGCCAAAGTACTCGCCCATATCGGCGTCGTGAGTGCGGAAGAAAAAGTAACGCTCAATGCCGGAGGCCCAGGCGTTTGCATAGGATTGGATCACATAGGCGGCGGCCTCGCTCTGGGTGGCGGCATAATCATACTTGACAGGATCGGGATCAACCAAAGCGTCGTTCCACACCGGCACGCCGGTCTCGGTCAGCCAGATGGGATGATCGCCTGTGTTGAACGTCACCATACCGGCGCGGATTTTGAGTACTTCGTCGTAAATGGTGGATGAACGGCTGTAGAGGTGAACGGACATAATATCGAAGAAGTAGTTGTTCTGTGGGGCCTCGTCGTCCTGATTGAGCTGGTATAAAACCCACCTGTAATAATTCTGATTGGCCCAGTAGTGCAGGCCGCCAAAGAGCACCTTACAATCCGGACAGGCTGCCTTTGTTGCCTGGTAGCCGACTTTAAGCAACTGAGCGTACTCAGTCGAGGTCCCTGTCCAGAAGTAATCCCACTCCGGCTCGTTCCACATCTCCCAATACTTCACACGGCCACTGTAGCGGGAGACAATAGTGTAGACGAAGTCGCCCCAGTGATTGTTCGGGTCGTGCCAGGGGAGGAAAAGGCCCTGAGGGGGGGAGGATGCTGCGCTGGTGACGAAAGGGGCGGCTGGCCGGCCAGAGTTTGGTGCATACCAGCCTGAAGGCCGCCGTTCGGGGCCTGGCAGCGTCATCCCGCGCTGACCGCTCGTAGCGGCCCAGTCGGGTGTCCACAGCAGGATGCCGACAATGTTCTCAATGCCTCCCCGGTGCAGCGCGTCCACCACCTCATCGTAAGCCCGGAGTACTCCCTGATCCCACTGGTTGTTGGCGGGCTCCAGCCTGGGCCAGGCGAAGTCGAAGCGGTCCCATCTGGAACCGGCGTTGTAGGCGAGGGGGATGAACGGACGGTCAGGGGGCGTGCCATAGTAGAAAGAGTAACACATTCCTCCTCTCCTGTCCGTCTGCCTGGGGGGCGGCAGGGGAGTAACCTGCAAGGTGGTCTGGACGTCGTGTTCTGGCTGTGCCACCGCCCAGGCCGGGCGGACGTGAAGCAGGAGTAACAACACCAGAGCCATCAGTGTGACACCGATGGGCAGTGCGTACAGTGGAGGGGTGTGATATTTGTTACTCACTCGTCATCGGGGGGAGCAAGCATGTAGCCGAACCCGCGCACGGAGTGAATATACGTCGGTTTCTCAGGCTCTATACCGAGTCGGCGGCGGATCTGACGGATGTGGACTTTAAGCAGCTCACGGGCCTCGCTATCCTCACCATCGTATCCCCAGACTTCGCGCAAAAGTTCCTGGTAAGGGATTACTTCGCCGGGACGACTGGCCAGTGCCAGAAGGAGGCGGTATTGGATGGGAGGCAGTGTAACCCACCGGTCACCGATTGCGACGCGTTTACGCCGCGTGTCCACACGTAGCTCTCCAACCTGGTAATAGCGCGGCATGGGTGGTTGTATCGCAAGGTGCTGTGCCAGCGTCATATCATTCTCTGCGTCGGCGAGCTTATCCACCAGCAGTACAGGTGGCCAGTGGTCTGCTTCCGCCAGATCGAGCAGGGCGTTGAGTTCCATATGGGCCAGGGCGGCCCGCTCGATAAGTATCAGGTCCGGGCTGTCGTTCCCAACTGAAGATAGTATCTCTTTCCAGTTTGTGACCACAGTGTAATGATGTGCTGTATTATCAAGAACGTTTCCCAGTTCTTCTACAGCGCCAGGTGTCGGCGCAAGGATCAGGACATGCATCTCGGGCATCTCTCAGAGCGCATACTATGCTATAGGGCTGTGGACAGGCTCTCCAGCCTGTCCAGGTAGTTCATATCCATCAAAATGATAGCATCAGGTGATTGAAAAGTCAACGGAGGGGGCTATCTTTGAGATCGGGTTAACTCCCGGCAGCAGAGGCAGAGCCATCCCATACATGGCGAATTTCCAGACCACTCTGGCCTGAAATTGCTTGCAACAATGTCTCCCTGTCACTTCCCTCCACACGCAGAGTAATATTTGTCCGACCAGGCGTACTGCTGCTGTAGGCAACCACGGATGTGATGTTGCCCCCCACACTGGCGATACGCCCGGCCAGTTCGGCAAGCTGACCGGGAACGTTGAACACCTGGACCGTTATGCGGAGCGAGGCAGTGCTGCCACCAAGCACAGCAGCAAATTGCCTGAATATGTCCGTCTCAGTGATAATGCCCGCCAGCCGTTCCCCTTCCACCACCAGCAGACTGCCAACCTTGTTTTTGATCATCAACTCAGCCGCCTCTTCGAGGGGACACTCAGGGGAGACGGTCACCACACGTTGCTTCATCACCTGGTCCACGCGATGTTGCCGCTTAACGATGCCCGGCGAGCCAGCCTTTGAGAGGAACAGCTCCAGATCAGCACGTGTAATAACGCCGACCGGCCTGCCCAAGGCATCTACTACCGGCAGACGTCTGAATTTTCCGCATTTAAGCAGGGCCAGGGCGGCCAGGGGATCGCTCTCAGGTCGAACGGTAATCGGGTTTGTTGTCATGCAGTCCTTGACCAACATATGGCAGCCCTTTCGTTGTGCATTATGTGTTGCGGCAGCAGGCCGCGTTACGGTTTTCTTGAAGTATACACCGGTTGGGCAGTTCGCGGTAGTCAGCAGGCTGTGCTGTGCCAGGTGAGCGGGACTGTCTCCTGCCTTTATTCGCAGAATGTGCTATAATGCTGGCGTGCTGGGAGGCAGAGAGATGGGCGATGAGCATGCGTTGATCCAGACAATTGACCTGACCAGGTATTACGGTCAGCACAAAGCGGTCGAGGGGCTGAATTTCTCTGTATACGGGGGCGAGATCTTCGGCTTTCTGGGGCCCAACGGAGCGGGTAAGACTACAACGATGAAAATGATCGTGGGGCTGCTGCGACCCACACGGGGGCAGGCTTTTGTCGCCAGTCACGACGTGGTGCGGGAACCAGTCGCCGCCAAGTCGGTGATCGGATACGTGCCGGAGGAGCCTCACCTTTATACCAAACTCTCAGGCCGCGAGTTCCTGCGCTTTGTAGGCGATCTGTATAATATGCCCGCTGAAAAGGTCAACCGTCGGGCCGATGAGCTGTTACGCCTCTTCGATCTGGACGAGGCTGCCGACAGTCTGATTGATTCATACAGTCATGGTATGCGCCAAAAGACCGCCATCGCCGCGGCGTTGATGCATGACCCGCGTGTACTGGTACTGGATGAGCCGACCTCCGGCCTCGATCCCAGGAGTGCCCGGCTTATCAAGGACATTCTGCGCCAGATGGCCGGGCGGGGTACGGCAGTTTTTCTCTCCACGCATATTATGGAGATCGCCGAGCGCATGTGCGACCGTATCGGTATCATTAACGCGGGACAACTGGTGGCAATCGGCACGATGGATGAATTGCGAGCGATGAGCGCAGGGCAGGCCAGCCTGGAGGATATTTTCCTCAGCCTGACGGGTGGAGCTGAGTACGCCGAGATCGCCGAGGTGCTGCAATGATGCTGTTCCGTGCGATCTGGAAACTGCTGCGTGCACAGTGGTGGATCTGGCTCAATAACTTTCGGCGTGCAAAGGGGCGCGCACGCTTTGGCTACGCCGTTTTCCTCGTTTTCCTGCTGGGTCTGGCGGCTGGCGCGTTCGCGTTGAGCCGGGCGACGCTCTCGGCGTTGCGCGATCCCCGCGCGCTGACCTGGTTTGATGCAGCGGAATTGAGCCACCAGGTGGCTCTAATAGAGAGTTTACCATTGCTGGTGCTGAGCGGTGTTTTTCTGATCACTTTTATCTTCAGTTTCCAGGTGCTCCTCCAGGTGCTCTACCTCTCCGGCGATATGGACTTTTTGCTCAGTTCGCCGCTGCCGGCGCGTGCCGTCTTCGTCGCCAAATTGTTACAGGCCGTCTTCCCCAACTTTGTGCTTTTCAGTCTGTTCACGTTGCCACTGTTATGGGGGCTGGGTGCGGCGTATGGCTACAGCGCTCTCTACTATCCGCTGGTGCTGCTGTTCCTGGCACTCCAGACGCTCACGGCGGCAGGGCTGAGCGCGCTACTGGTGATGACGGTCGTGCGGGCCTTCCCAGCCCGACGGGTTTTCGAGGTCATCTCGTTCCTGAGCGCAATGATCGGGATGCTGTGCTCACAGTGGTACAATTTGAGCCGTGGCTTTGGCCGTAGCGTCGAATCGGACCCGGTTGGTCCGGCCGTCGGACAGATCGCCGGAGTTGTTAATCGCCTCAGCGTGCCATGGTTTCCACTGGCGTGGCCGGGACTTGGGCTGCGGGCGCTGGTGCGCGGAGAGTGGCTGCCTGCCCTGGCATATTTTGTGCTCAGCGTAGGGCTTGCGGGAGGCGTCTTCCTGCTTTCGCTAAGCGTGGCCGAGCGGCTGTATTACTCCGGCTGGTTCAGGGTGCGCGTTGCTCCCGGGCGCAGGCTCAGACGCGCGGCAGCCTACCCGGCAAGGCGCGAGCGGGTGGGACGACTGCCGCTCCTGTCACCCCCGGTCTGGAGCATTGTATTAAAGGATTTCCGTATGCTGCAGCGTGACCTGCGCAATCTCTCGCAACTGCTCAGCCCTGTTATCTTCGCGCTCATCTACGCAATCATGATCTTTCGTAGCAGAAGCGCCATGGATGCCCGGGTTGCCACAGCGATGCAGCACTACTCATTCTACCTGGCGATATTCGTCTCCCTCTTCGCCTGCTGGGGACTGACAACCCGGCTGGCAACAATGGGCTTTTCGCAAGAGAGGCAGTGTTACTGGATTCTTAAGACGGCGCCGCTCAGACCGGCTCAACTGGCTCTGGCCAAGTGGCTGGTCGCCTTTATCCCCGGCGCGGTGCTCGGCTCAGCGCTTCTGGTGGGGCTGGGCATTGTTCAGCAGGCCAGCGCGGGTGACATCTTCTTTGGCTGGCCGGTGGTGGTGATGGTCGTGGCAGGCAACACCGGACTGAATCTGGCTTTTGGCATCACTGGCGCACGGCTGGACTGGACCGATCCGCGCCAGATGGTCTCCGGGAGCGCAGGTTGCCTGGCGTCTTTGCTCGGAATGGGGTTTCAGGGTCTGAGCGTGGCTTTTTTCCTGGGGCCGGTGCTGATCGCACAGGCACTGCGCTGGCCTATGCTTGTGGGGGAGTTGACCGGGTTGCTCGTCGGGGGCGTCTTCTGTGCCGGGGTTGCCGTCTTGCCGCCGCTATTGGTGCTACAACGGATCCCCCTGATCGGTGAAGACGGGACGTAAGAGGAATCCAGTACGCAGAAGTGCCGGATTCCTCCATTGGCTCGGGCTGGTCTCCAGGCCACGCCCGACGTCGCCGACCGGCCGCATTGTAGGACAACTGCGAGCAGTTGTCCTACATAGCTCGGGCTGGTCTCCAGGCCGCGCCCGACGTCGCCACGACCAGCCATCGCCTGATCTCGCTCCCTTTCACGCAAAAATGCGACGGATACCCCCACCGGATGGTGTCGGCGCGTGCCGATACCTGGCACGAAGTGCGTGAGGAGGGCGATTTCAATCGGCCTGATAGTTACTCTTTCTTGCAACTTCTCTACTGATTCGTCTCCTGTGTCAGCCAGTCCAATGCCTGTTGCATCATACGCTGGTAGGGCTTGAGGCTCCATACCTCCGGCCCGTGCCCCGGCGCGATATGCACCACACGCCCACGGCCTTCGCTGCGGCTCCATACCATCGGGTAGGCCACGCCACGGTCCACAGTAACAGCATGTACCTCGACGTCCGCATCGTACTCCTGCACGTAGAGTTCATCGTGGACGGTGAAAGCCTCGATGCCGGCGGTGATAGGGTGCCCGCGGTATAGAGGGTAAACGGTGAAGGCAAAGGCAGGCGGGTGGGTCACAAAGACGCCTCCCATCAGGGCGCGGAGCGCCGGGCTGGACTGGCCGGCAACAGTGGCGGCATGGGCAGCAAGCAGCCCGCCGCCAGCCCGCACCCACTCGACCAGCGCTGTAACCTGAGTGTCGCTATGTTTCAGGGTCGCCGGCCGGCCATCCTCCTGTTGTTCGGTCAGGCAGGTGTACATGAGCACCGCTTTACAGTCAGTTTTATCCAGCCGTGTCAATGCCTCCAGCTCGTAAGTGGTTTCAACGATGTATCCTGCTCGCTCGAAAACAGGTCGCATCGTGGCGGCGAAGCCGTCGAAGTCGTGCCATGTGCCTCCCAGGATGATCAGCACGCTTTTACTCTCCATTGCACTCCAATCTACCAGCGCAGTGGTGTGCCCCGGTAATCCATATAGATTGGATCACCTGGTGACCAATCTCGCATCACCAGGGCAAAGATGCCAGCGGCGGACTCCGCCGGGTCAATATCAGCGTTTGGACCTCCCATGTCGGTACGCATCCAGCCGGGGTGTATTGCCAGCACTTTGAAGCCTCTGGGCGCCAGGTAGTTCTGCAGGATTCTGGACTGCATATTCAACGCAGCCTTAGACATGCAGTAGGCATACTCCCGATCGCGCCAGCAATCGGCGATGCTCCCAGCCTCTGAAGAAATGTTGACGATCACTTTGCGGCGGCCCTTTTCCAGCAGCGGTAGGAGCTGCCGGGTCATACGGAGTGGGCCCAGGGCGTTCACGTCCAATGTCCGCAGCCAGTGAGAGCCGATATCGTCCTCCAGTGCGGGACGGTCGCCCTCCAGATACACCGCAGCATTGTTGATCAGAATGTCCAGCGTGTCTGTAAACCTGGCAACGGCACGGGCGGTCTGCGCGACAGACTCCTCGCTCGACACGTCCAGCGGGATGGCCGTCAGAGTCTGCGGAAACCGGCCGCCCAATACCTGCAGCCGTTCACCTGTGCCGTACTGTCCGGCAAAGACGCGAAAGCCCTCACTCAAGAAGCGCTCCGTGAGGGAAAAACCCAACCCCTTGTCGGCGCCTGTGACGAAAACGGTTTCCAACATTGCCAGCCTGCAATTGTTGAGTGAATTCATCAGGCCGGACCTGGTATGGTGGCTGAAGTGAATTTATACTTACAAGCTTACTCTACCGGTGAGGAACCAGCTCCGGCATACCCTGAATCATTCCATGCCGCCCTCGGAGGCGATGCGATAGGCGCATTCGGCCAGCTCACGCAACCGTTGTGCTTCGACGGAGAGGCCACGGGCACGTTTCATATACTCAAAGGACTGCGTGTAAAGCCGGGCAGCATTTTCCCATTCGTGGGTGAACTCAGCGATACGGGCTGCCTGCTCCAGTGCCATTGCGGCCAGCTCCCACTTGCCCTCTTCGGTATACTGAGCGGCGGCTTTCTCCAGGTCAACGGGACGTTGTTTGGGCAGGCGTGGCTTTGGCTCCTGCAGCACGCGCTCGATCGTGGGAAGCAGGAGATCGTACCAGTTGGACTTGGGCAGATACTCATAGAAATCCAGTTGCGCGGCGCGTGCCTCTGTTTCCAGCGATGCGTAGCCAGTGAAGATAATCACCCGCAGGTCCGGCTGCAACTGGCGCAGTATCGCCGCCACCTGGAAACCATCCATTTCGGGCATCTTCATGTCTAGCAGGGCTACTTCGCACTTCGTCTCCCGTGCCTTGTCCACGGCCTCACGGGCGCTGCTGGCCGCGATCACAGTATATCCCGCCTGTTTCAGGTAGTTTTCCAGGCTTTCAAGAGCAAGCAGGTCATCGTCCATCACCAGAATTTTGGATGACATGTACACCTCCTCAATTTTTAGTTATGATAGTATCTCGCCCGGGCAGACTGCGCTGCAAGGAATATTACGGGCGGTGTTTTTCTGATACAGGTAATTGCACTGTGACAGTAGTGCCCTGGCCCACAGTGCTGGCCACCTCGATACGGCCGCCGTGGTTTTCGATATTCCGGCGGGCGACGTACAGCCCCAGGCCACTTCCTTTGACCCCGTTCCTCCAGTCCGAGAAACCGATGCGGAAGATTTTCTGCAGCATGGCAGGTGGGATACCCACGCCGGTATCCTGGATTTCGACCCGGACCCACCCCTGATCGCCCCCTTTATTCTCAGGGGCAAGATATCGTGTGCGCAGCGTGAGTGTTCCGCCTTCCGGCATGGCACGGCCGGCATTGGTCAGCAGATTATGGAAAGCCCTCTCCAGTTGCGCCCGGCTGCCAACCAGGGGCGGGATATTGTCCCCCCATTCGCGCACAATTCTCACATCAGGGTTGCCGTAGGAGAACTCCTGCACCAGCCGCTCCAGAAGGCGATGCAGGTCGAGCTGCTCCCAGCGCCACACTTCGCTGCTATCAAGGGCGATAGCCACATGGCCCAGATCGTCGGCAAGTCGCTTGATGCGGCCCAGAATCTGCTGGATGACCTCTATAGAGCGTTCACACTCCGGGTCGCCGACCACTTTGCGTGCCAGTGCCTGTACCCGCTGAGTCAGTACGAAAAAGGTGGAGCCTCCTATGTCATGGCCTACCTCGCGCGCCAGGAGGCGCAGTTCTTCTTCGACTTCTTGCTTGCGGCGGCGCAGTTCCTGCCACTCGAACCCGCGCTCAATGCGCACGACCCATTGGTCAAGCGGCTCGGATTTGTTGACGAAATCCTTGGCCCCGCCGCGCATGGCGGCCACGACGTTCTCGTACAGGCCGTAGGCGCTGAGCATAATGACATAGGTCTGCTCCAGCAGATGCCGCTCCTGCATCAACCTGAGCACTTCCATCCCATCCAGACCGGGCATATTGATGTCGAGCAGCATTACATCAACGGGGGTTTCCTGGAGGCGAGCCAGCGCTTCCTCGCCACTGGCAGCAGCTTCTACCCTCCATCCCCGGGCAGCGAACTCGGGTGCGCTCAGGAAGTCAATGATCTCCTCGCGGAAAAAGGGCTCGTCATCTACAGCCAGGATTGTCTTCTGTTCCATAGGCAGCAATCTTTGTTTCAAAGGGTAACTACCCGGTTCCCCGGCTCGGGCCGGTCTCCAGACCGCGCCCGACGTCGCCACGATGGGAAGTGGATGCCGTAATCCGGCCAAATAACCGCCGGGTTGGGTGGCCCGGTCAGAGACCGGCCA
>DAOTYA010000245.1:0-61357 GCA_034435075.1 Anaerolineae bacterium | reverse complement strand
AATCTCAGAGTTGAAAGGAGAAAACACAATGACAGTGAAGGTTGGTATCAATGGTTTTGGCCGCATCGGACGGCAGGTATTCAAGGCGATTCGTGATTACTACCCCGATACTTTGGAAGTCGTCGCCTTCAATGACATCGGTGACCTGAAGACGATGGCACACCTGCTCAAGTACGACTCCAACTATGGCCGCTTCAATGGCACCGTGGAGGTGGGTGATGGCGTCCTGATCGTGGACGGTAAGCCCCTCAAGGTGTTCAAGGAGACCGACCCCGGCAACATCCCGTGGGCCGATCTGGACGTCGAAATCGTGATCGAGTCCACCGGCCTGTTCACTGTCAAGAAAGACGGTGTGGACAAGAAAGGCCGGCAGACCAAAGGCGCCGAGAACCATATCACGAAAGGCGGCGCCAAAAAAGTCATCATCTCCGCTCCGGCACAGGACGAGGACATCACGATCGTGATGGGCGTGAACGACCACATGTACGATCCGGCCAATCACCACGTCATCTCGAACGCGTCCTGCACCACCAACTGTCTGGCGACAGCAGCGAAGGTCGTGCACGACAGGTTCAAGATTGTGCGTGGCCTGATGACCACCGTCCACGCCTATACCAACGATCAACGCATCCTCGATCTGCCTCACAGCGACCTGCGCCGGGCACGCGCGGCGGCGTTGAGCATCATCCCCACCACCACCGGTGCGGCCAGGGCCGTCGCACTGGTCATCCCCGACCTCAAGGGCAAGTTCGATGGCTACGCGTTGCGCGTCCCCGTACCCACTGTCTCCGTGGTGGACTTCACCGCGCAGATCGAAATCCCCACCACCACCGAGGAACTGCGCCAGGCCTTCCGCGACGCTGCGGCCGGCCCCCTCAAGGGCATCCTGGCTGCTGTGGATGAGCCGCTGGTGAGCGTTGACTTCAAGGGCGATCCGCACAGCTCAATCGTGGACCTTCCCTTCACCTCGGTGCTGGGCAAAGACAAGAGCGACTTTATCAAGGTCGTCGCCTGGTACGATAACGAGTGGGGCTACAGCGTCCGCACCGCCGACCTGGCGAATCTGATTGCGAGTAAAATGTAGGGATCAGGGAAAGGGATCAGGAAATGCTCCTGATCCCTGACCATTATGTCCCCGAGAGGGACGAATGGCGATGGCAGGCGGAGGTAACTGGCCGGTAGTGCGCGTGAACGGCAGCGAACTTAGGGCTACCAGTGAAGTGCACTACCAAAAATTGCTGGCTTTGCAGTATTTTGTCAGGGCATTGCTCAACTCTCCGGTGCGAGGGCAAATTGCCAGGATCGTGCTTTTCGGCAGCGTAGCGCGGAATGACCCGGAGCCAGATAGCGATGTGGACGTGTTGGTCTTTGGCACGCGTGACCTGGAAGCCATTCGGGAAATATGTTACAGCGCCAGGTTCAGCATGCCCGCGCCTCATAGCGTCGAGAGCATTGTGGTCCCTGTAAGTCAGTTGTTCGTACCCGATTCATACTTCATCTATTCGGCACTGCGTCGGGGTAAGGAGATCTATGTCATGGATGAATCCGAGTTGATCCGGCAGGCTGCTGAGAACTATTACTGGCTGGCTCACGAATACCTGACCGGCGCCGAGTGGAACTTGAAACAGGGGCATCTGCGAATAGCGATTGACAGCGCGTACAACGCAGCCGAACTGTGTGCCAAAGCATTTCTGCTGGGACAGGTAGATCATATGCCCACTCGACACGGCTCCACGATCCGCCTGTTCAGCGACCTGTTCCTCAAAACCGAACGCCTGCCGTCCCACCTGGGAAGATTGCTCAACCGGGCTTTGGAGCACCGAAACAAAGCACGCTACGTATATGAGGCAGAAGTGTCGGAGGCGGTGGCGCAGGAAACCGTAGCTCTGGCACGTGAATTGCTGGAGCAACTTGGCATATATCTGACCGAAAAACGTGAGGAGTCCAATGAACAAGAAAACCGTTCGTGATATAGACCTGAAAGGCAAACGCGTGCTGATGCGCGTGGACTACAACGTGCCCATTCAAAATGGCGTCATCAGCGACGACAAGCGCATCCGGGCAACCCTGCCCACCATCCAGTACATTCTGGACCAGGGCGCGGCGTTGATCCTGATGTCGCACCTGGGCCGTCCGGCCGGCACAGGATACGAGGCTGAGTTCAGCCTCAAGCCGGTGGCCGACCGTCTGAGCGAACTCCTGGGCAGACCGGTCAAGTTCGCCCCCGATTGCATTGGGCCGGAGGTCGAGGCCATGGCTGCTGCCCTCCAGCCCGGCGAGGTCATGTTGCTTGAGAACGTGCGCTTTTACAAGGCCGAGACGAAGAACGACCCTGAAATCTCTCAGAAACTGGCGAAACTGGGCGAGGTCTTTGTCAACGACGCCTTTGGCACAGCGCACCGCGCCCAGTCCAGCACCGAGGGGGTCGCGCACTATTTGCCTGCCGTGGCCGGCTTTTTGATGGAAAAAGAGATCGAGTTCCTGAGCAAGGCCACCGGGAACCCGGAGCGTCCCTACGTCGCCATCCTGGGCGGAGCCAAGATCTCCGACAAAGTCGGCGTCATCGAGAACCTGCTCAAGAAATGCGATCGGTTGCTGATCGGCGGCGGGATGGCGAACACCTTCTTCAAAGCGATGGGCTTCCCTGTCGGCGATAGCCTGGTCGAGGAGGATGCCGTGCCGACGGCCAAATCGCTGCTCACAAGCGGGGGCAGCCGTCTGGTCCTGCCGGTGGACGTGGTGATCGCCGACGCGTTTGACAATGAAGCCAACACCCGGATCGTGGCGCCCAACGAGGTCCCAGATGGCTGGCGCATCCTGGACATCGGCCCCAAGACGGTAGAAACGTTCAAGTCGGCGCTGACGGGCGCCAGAACGGTGGTCTGGAACGGACCGATGGGCGTGTTCGAGATGCCCAAATTCGCCGAGGGCACCTTCGCCGTCGCTCGCGTGCTGGCCGAACTGGGCGCCACGACGATCATCGGCGGCGGTGATTCCGCTTCGGCGGTCAAAAAGGCCGGTGTGGCCGATAAGATGAGCCACGTTTCAACCGGCGGCGGCGCCAGTCTGGAGTTCCTGGAAGGCAAAGTCCTGCCCGGCGTGGCCGCATTGCAGGATAAATGATCCCACTGGATTTCCCAAGGAGCACAATGCGTACACCTTTCATCGCCGGCAACTGGAAGATGTACAAGACCATCGAGGAAGCCGTGGCGCTGGTGCGCGAACTGCGCAGTGCGCTGGACGGGCTGGAAGGCTGCGAGGTGGCCGTCTGCCCGCCGTTTACGGCGCTCGCTGCTGTCAAAGATGCGCTGGCCGGCTCGACCATCCGGCTGGGCGCGCAGAACATGTACTGGAAGGACGAAGGCGCGTTCACCGGAGAGATCAGCCCGCTGATGCTGCGTGGCCTGTGTGAGTACGTCATCATCGGCCACTCGGAGCGCCGCCAGCATTTCGGTGAGACCGACGAGATGGTTAACAAGAAACTGCATGCCGCGCTGGCTCATGGACTGAAACCGATCCTCTGCGTGGGCGAGAACCTGCAGCAGAACCAGGCCGGGGAGACAGAGGCTTTTGTCGGTGCACAGGTGCGCGCTGCCTTCGACGGCCTCACCGCCGCCCAGGCAGGCCAGGTTACCGTCGCCTACGAACCGATCTGGGCCATCGGTACCGGTGTCCCGGCCACAGGTGAAGGAGCTAACGCCATCATCGGCGGAGTGGTGCGTAAAACACTGGCTGACCTCTACGGCAATGACATTGCTCAGAGCATCCGAATTCAGTACGGAGGCAGCGTCAAGCCGGATAACATCGCCGAATTCATGGAGCAGCCGGAGATAGACGGTGCGCTGGTGGGTGGTGCCAGCCTGAAGGCTGCCGACTTCGCAGCAATCGTGCGGAACGGAATGGCTGCTAAAGTGATGAAGTGAGCAATTGGATGGCACTGCTCTGGCTGGCGGTAACGCTGGCACTTCTGGTGCTGATGGATCGCTGGATCCACCGACACCTCCAGGGGATTATGTTCCTTCTCACCGGCGATGCTGACCTGGCCACAGTTCTGTATGCTCTCCCGCTATTCCCTGGCATCTTGCTCCACGAACTGAGCCATGCCCTGAGCGCCACACTGCTTGGGGTTAAGGTAGGGCGTCTTTCCATCCGTCCCAGGCGCTCGGGGCAGCGTATCCAGTTGGGCTTTGTTCCGGTAGAGAAGACTGATGTAGTGAGGGCCAGCCTGATCGGGCTGGCCCCACTTTTAACAGGGTGCGGCGTCATCCTGCTGATCGGCTACCAGGTTTTCGACATCGGCTCGTTAAGCCCGGCCTTAACCGATGGTGACGTTCGGGCTATTATGGCGGCACTGTCGAGCATATTGAGGAGCAGGGATGCATGGTTGTGGGCTTACATCGTTTTTGCCATCGGCAACACCATGCTCCCCAGTCGTTCTGATCGGCAGGCCTGGACTCCCGTCATGCTTTTCATAACTCTTACAGGGGTGGTGGTCTGGCTGAGTGGATCAGGCGCAGCGGTTGCAGGCGAGATAGCCAGGTTAATCGGGAGGGCGCTGCGCTGGCTGGCGCTGGCCTGCACGCTCACCGTGGCAGCCGATGTGCCATTTGCACTGTTGATGCTCCTGACAGAGAAGCTTTTGGAGGCAATGAGGGGAGTACGGGTGCAATACTGAAAGTCTCCCGGCTGGGATCTCGTGAACCTGTCATCCAAATTTCCCTCTGCATCTCCTGAAACCCCTCTGGTGGGCCACGTCCAGTCTGGGCACAAATCTGCACCTTCACGCGGGATTTCGAAGCAAATCCCGATCCGGGGAGAGAGTCGGGTAGGTAAGGGTACCTACCCCTACCTTAGCCGGCGCAAACGTGGCTCAAACCGGCTGAAGCCTCGACTCCAGGCTGGGAAAGCGGTATCGGCGTAGTCCAAATCGCTTCTGCTTCGAACACCCTACGCTGAAGGGACTTTTTGCAGCGGATGCATTATGATATAATGCATTGTGGCAAAAGCCGCACCGTGGAGCGGTCTTTCCAGGCTGCTGGCAGGCTAGAAAGCCTGCCCCACGTGTCACTTTTGCCATCATGCGATATAATATAATCGGGCAACAGGGCGGGATTCTGTGATCGTGTGGGCGCAATTGTTGTCCCTCAGGCCGATGCAGGAGCGAAGGTGAAATACCAGTGCCGTGATTGCCCAAAAACAATCCGTGACCGCTGCATTCAGGAGAGCGGCGAGTCCCCCAGCGTCAAAACGATGGTGCGCCGCGCTTTTGAAGCCGGAACGGACACGGAGTGGATGTGGGACAGGCTGCAGATGAGTTGCCTGAGAGCACGCCAGGACCAGCAGAAACCGGTATCGCCGCGTCGCTCACTGCTGAGCCAGCGTTTGCAGGAAGCGCAGAAGCGAGCTGAGACAGCGGAGATAAGCACCCCTCCATTGCCACCATCGTCCCTGCCCACTCCTGGTGAGCTGCCCGGTCTCCAACCCTCCCCAGCGACCAGAATGCCCCCGCGTTACGGCCTGATCCTTCGGGGTGGTCAGCATCGCGTGGCTCTGCCGCCTGAAGGGGAGATCGTCCTGGGACGCTTTGACCTGGCCACACGCATATCGCCCGACGTAGACCTTACCTACGATGATCGGGGGAACTACGCCATCTCACGCCGACACGCGCGCATTATCGGGAGAGGTGGTCAACACGAAATTGAGGATATGGGCAGCACGAATGGCACCTTTGTCAACGGCCACAGGCTGGGCATAGGACAGAAGATGCCACTAAGACTTGGGGATCGCATCTCCCTGGGTAACTGCGAGTTCACCTATGCCATACTTCCGGACCTTATGATTACACCGGACGGCCCACTGCCTCAGGCGTACCTGAGGGTTGCCTTCACCGGCCAGCGCTTCCCGCTGCCATCGTATGGAGAAGTGGTGGTGGGACGGGGAGACCCGGTGGTAGGACTTTTCCCTGATATAGACCTGGGTACCATACGTGAAGTCGCGCGGGTGGTCGCGCGGCGGCATGTCAAGATCATTGCCAGAGAAGGACGACACTACGTGCAGGACCTGGGCAGCGCTGATGGCACCAGACTCAACGGTGTACGTATCTCGATAGATAATCTCCAAATGCTTGGCCCTGGCGATCATCTATGGCTGGGAGGATGTGTGCTGGCTTACGATGTAGAAGAGGCCCTCGAGCAAAAACCTGCCTGGCCGACCAGGCATTGAAAGGTCAGACATGTCACAGAACGATAGAGAGACCGGTCACACCATCATCTGGAAACCAGATGGCAAAGAAATGGTTTACATCCCTGCTGGAAGCTTTATAATGGGCAGCGACGAAAGCCGCGAAAACGAGCGCCCGGCCCACACCGTCTATGTGGCGGCTTTCTACATTGACCGCTATCCGGTGACCAACGAGGAGTACAAACGTTTTGTGGACGCCACAGGCTATCCTGTCCCCTACTACGAAGTGGAGTGGGCCAATCTGGAGGAGTATAACTGGGATCCGGAGACCAGGACTCCGCCGCCTGGTAAAGAGAGACATCCGGTAGTGCTTGTACGCTGGGAGGACGCGCAGGCATACGCGGCCTGGGCCGGCAAGCGGCTGCCCACAGAAGCGGAGTGGGAGCGAGCCGCGCGCGGTACAGATGGACGTCGCTGGCCGTGGGGCAACGAATTCCTGCTGGAACGTTGCAATACCAGAGAGACGGGCATCAATGGCACGTCCCCGGTAGACTTATATTCCCCCCAGGGCGATAGCCCTGCCGGGGTTGCCGACATGGTCGGCAACGTGTGGGAATGGACCAGCAGCCTCTTCCGCCCCTATCCCTACGACCCCAACGACGGGCGTGAAAGTCTGAAAGCTGGGGGATGGAGGGTCTTGCGCGGAGGCTCCTGGCTGAACGACCTGGATCGTGCGCGTTGTACCGCCCGGCTTGATGGCGACTTTCTGTTCTTCAGTAACGTAGGCTTCCGTTGCGCTATCTCGGCAAGCGAGGTCAGGCTAATCGGAGAGAACAAATCCTGCCCGGACTTTTAAGGGGTGCACTATTAAAGTACCTGAACCGACCGGACCACCCCAGGAGCGTGCTCTCCTGGTAGGAGTAGAGTGGCAATCTGGCAGCGATTGGCCAGTAGAAGAGTCGCTGGCCGAACTGGCCCAACTGGCGCGCACGGCCGGTCTGGTAGTGGTGGGGCAGACCGTACAACGGCTTGAGCGCCCCAACCCGGCGACTTTCATTGGTCCTGGCAAGGTCGAGGAAGTAGTCCAGCAGGTCGCGGAGAAAGCTGCCAGTGTGGTTATCTTCGACGATGAACTATCACCGCGCCACCATCGCGAGCTGGAGAAAGCGCTGGGGGACGAGCTCAAGCTGCTTGACCGCACCGCTCTGATCCTCGACATCTTTGCCCAGCATGCTCATACGCGCGAAGGGGCTCTTCAGGTTGAACTGGCGCAGTACGAATATCGGCTGCCCCGCCTTACCCGTGCCTGGACTCACCTGGCGCGTCAGGCTGGTGGACGGGCTGGCGGCAGCACAGGGGGTGTCGGTGTGCGTGGCCCGGGCGAGACGCAATTGGAGACCGACCGCCAGGTAATCCGCAGACGTATCAGTCAGCTCAAACGTGAACTCGAAGAGGTGCGTGCACACCGGGGACACTATCGCGAGCGACGGCGCAAAATTGGGGTGCCAACCGTTGCTATCGTAGGCTACACCAACGCTGGCAAGTCCACCCTGCTCAATACTATCTCTGGTGCCGATGTCCCTGTCGCGGATATGCTCTTTGCCACCCTTGACCCGACCACCCGCAGGGTATCCCTGCCGCGCGGCGGGACGGTCCTCTTCACGGACACCGTTGGCTTCATCCAGAAACTGCCCGCCAACCTGATAGCCGCTTTCCGTGCCACGCTCGAAGAAGTAGCTGAAGCCGATTTGCTTGTACATGTACTGGATATCACGCATCCCCAGGCCGGGCGTCAGGCCAGAGTGGTTGAGGAGACACTGCGGGAAATCGGTGCTGCCGGGAGGCCCGTCATCCTGGCCCTGAACAAGGTTGACCTGTTATCCGGGCCGGATGCTGTCAATGCACTGGTAACCAGGCTGAACCATTCGTTGACCGCGCCGATTTTTCGTTACGTGCCCATCTCCGCACTGAGTGGCGCCGGAGTGGACAGACTGTTGGCCTGCGTTGAGGAGGCTCTGGAATCACAAATGGTCTGGCTGGATGTTGTGATCCCCTATCAGGCTGGCAATCTGGTAGACCTGTTCCACCAGCGCGGAGTGATCGAGCGTGAGGAACATATAGAGGTTGGGACCCACATCACCGGATACCTGCCCGGTATGCTTGCAGGCCAATTTCGGACTCTTACAACCAGGAAACGGAAAGGCTGAAAGCTCGCAATGCCGGGGTACAGTGCTGTCGGGAGCACAGTACGGCGCTGGCTATTGAGATAAGCGCCGGGTTGCTCTCACAGTGCAAGAGTGGTAAAATTGTAGCACCGAGCCAATCTGGGTTTGAGGAATATCCGCCACAGGCAGGGGGAGTGCTGGACGACGTGGCTGAAACGTCTGGCAATGAATCTACGGCTTGACTTCGATTCACCACTATCAAGGGGGTACCATGGCCGAAAGGAAAAGCAAGGTCACTGAGTATGTAAATATATTGCGACAGGCGGATATTTTCTACGATCTGACAGAAGCTCAATTAGAAAGAATAGCCTCCATCTGCTCGGAGGTAGTCCCTGCAGAAGGAGAAGTTATCTTCGAAGAAAACAGCGGTGGCGATGAGTTGTATGTGGTCGCCAGCGGCACAGTAGAGATTCTCGTCAGCCCGGCCATCATTCAATCTGCCCTCGCCGGTCGGACCCCCGAACCGATGACGATTGCTACCATCAGACGAGGTCAGACCTTTGGTGAGGTGGCACTGGTGGACCAGGGGTTGCGCTCGGCATCAGCGCGCTGTGCCGCGAAAAAGACGCTGCTCCTCGCCATTCCTCGTGATGAACTCCTCAGGCTATGCGACGCCGATCCTGATTTAGGCTATCGTCTGATGCGTAACATCGCTGCCGATCTGGCGTTCAAAATACGTGGCACCGACCTGGCAATCCGTGAACAGTTGCTCTGGGGGCCTTGCAGGCGGTAGTCCGGTGGCTATCCACATATCCTCAGACTTTGTGATACGGTGGACACCCCCAGATGCCCTGATGTAAGGCTTGTTGAAGCTCGCCGGGGCCAGCGCCACAATCAGGCGCGCGGACGCATATTCTCCCACACCATACCACGTGTGTAACTCAGGCTGATTGACATCAGTCCCCTCAGGCATTCCGCCCCAGTGGTCGGCCTGTGCCGATGCGCTGCCTGAGGCTCGGTCCAATCTCCAGACTGTGCCCGACACCAACACAACAGGCCACAGCGGTGACTCAGAACCATGTCCCAAACTCGTGACGCTCACCGGTCGTTGACTCAGGACCACGGACTATGGACTGCGGACTACGGACTTATCTTCTTTGGCTTACCCATGCCCCGTGGTATAATTCATATGCTATGTCTGACCCGACGGCAAGTGAGCTGGCTAAATCATATGGCTCCAGGACGTTTTCGAGGAAGCGCCGCTTGAGATCTCTATGACGCCCGTATCGCCCTGAGCAGTTCCAAAGGTTCGGGTAAAACCTCGCTGGCCCCGAGACGCCGGCGGCCGGCACGTTTGCAACGTAGATGGATGAATCCTGAGTTCACACGCCCCATACTCATCGGTCTGACAGGTAACATCGGCACAGGCAAGTCCACTGTGGCGCGGATGTTAGCCGAACTGGGTGCGGAAGTGATTGACGCGGACCGGGTGGCTCACCAGGTAATGCAGGCCGGTACGCCTGTGTACAACGCTATCGTCGAAACTTTCGGCCCCCACATCCTCGCTCCCGACGGTGAGATTGACCGCAGGCGGTTGGGGGACCTCGTGTTCTCCGCCCCCCACGCGCTGGCATCTCTGGAGCGGATCGTTCACCCGGCCGTCATCGCGGCTATCGAGCAGCGCATTGCCGCTTCTACCGCCCAGGCCGTAGTGGTCGAAGCCATCAAGTTGATAGAGTCCGGCATGGCCGATGCTTATGACAGCCTGTGGGTCACGATATGCAGGCCGGAGCAGCAGTTGCAGCGCATAATGGCGGAGCGTAACCTGAGCCGGGCTGAGGCTTTGCTGCGTATGCAGGCGCAGCCGCCGCAAGAGGAGAAAATCGCCCGCGCCGATGTGGTCATTGACAACTCCGGTCCGCTTTCTCACACACGCGCTCAGGTGCGGTGCGCTTGGGAACGGCTTATGAAGTCTTCCACGCGCGGATGCTCCGGCTGAAAAAGGACTCTTCCGCAAAGGGAGCAATGCGAGTATAATAATCGCCGACCGGCCTGGTTATCACAGAGGGCCGGCATCCCCTCTAACTTTCCTGGAGGAGCAGGACATGATGATACAGTCGCAGATCAGAGTGCGCCGGGCCAGGCCGGCAGACGCGAAAAAGATCGCTGCCTTCATCAACAGCGCTTTGAAGGGCCGAAAGGAAGTAGACGATATGGCGGTCATCGAACGTTTCGGCACCGTCGGCTTCCTGCTGGCCGAGCGCGGTGAGACGCTCGTGGGGATGCTCGGCTGGCAGATCGAAAACCTTGTGGCGCGGGTGACCGACTTCCTCATCGGGCCGGCGGACGAGCGCGAGCCCATAGGTCGGGCGCTGCTTACCCAGATGGAAAGGGAAGCTCGTGTGCTGGAATGCGAAGCGGCGATCCTGTTCCTCCCTCGCCCCACTCCCCCGGCCCTTGTGCGATTCTACAGGAATTTCGGCTATGAACCTCACATCGTCTCAGAGCTGCCGAAAGCATGGCAGGAAGCGGCCCAGGAAGGGGGACTGCAGGCCAACGAGACGGTGATGTTGAAGAAACTGCGCGAAAAACGGGTGCTCCGCCCGATATAGCGAGGCGAGTTGCAACCTGTTAACTGAACACCGAACGAGGAGGTATCATTATGTCGGCTTTGAAAAACTTCGCCACCCGTCATCCGCGTTTACTGGCCTGGGCAGTGTTGGCCGTAGGGATGGTAGCCATCCTGGTCTGGTCTGCCCGCGATGTTGGCCTGTTGCCCGGTCAGTGGGCAGCTTTGATCATAGCGACCATCGGTCTGGCCGGGCTGTGCGTCTGGATTATCGGGTGGGAAGACGAGGAAGAAGAGACCACTGAACCCCAAAAGTAAGGCCTCTGTGGCATAGAAGGCTTCCGCTACAGCGGGTAGAG
Source organism: Anaerolineae bacterium (assembly GCA_034435075.1). Lineage (GTDB taxonomy): Bacteria > Chloroflexota > Anaerolineae > B4-G1 > B4-G1 > JAOAAG01. Next base: position 50,084 of record DAOTYA010000245.1, on the reverse strand, counting down.
ATGAGAAGAGCGCTTGGATGGGCCTTAGTTATAGCCCTTTTGGTGCCGCTTCCTCTGGGCAGACCATCACGGGCGCAGGAGGAGGACGCTGTTGCACGGCTGATGGCCGGTATGTCTGGCGCGGCCCGTGTGGGGCAACTCTTTCTGGTCACATTTCCTGGCCACGAAGCAAGCGATGACTCGATCATCGCCAGGTTGATCCGCGACTATCATATCGGCGGTGTGGTGCTCCTGCCCGAGAACAACAATATTATCAACGAAGGTAATACACCTGAGCAGGTAGCCACACTTGTCAGCCAGCTCCAGACCATTGCCTGGGATGCCTCCCGTTCGATCAGCGGGACGGGGACCGTTTCTTCCACCCCATTCATCCCCCTCTTCATAGCCGTCAACCACGAAGGCAACGGCATGCCCTTCACCGCTATTGCTAACGGCGTGACACCCATCCCGGCCGAGATGGCACTTGGTGCCACCTGGAATCCGGCCTACGCTGAGGCGGTGGGGCAGATCGTGGGGCAGGAACTGCGGGCTATGGGGATAAACCTGCTGCTGGGGCCGTCGCTGGACGTGGTCGAGAATCCGCGTCCTCAAAGCTCCGGCGATCTGGGAGTGCGCATTTTCGGCGGCGAGCCGTTCTGGGTGGGGCAGATGGGCAAAGCCTACATCAGAGGCGTCCATGTCGGTGCTGAGGGAAAAATGGCGGTGATCGCCAAGCATTTCCCCGGCCTGGGAACCGCTGATCGTTCGCTAAACGAGGAAGTCTCCACCGTCCAGCGCACACTGGATAAGCTACGCCAGGTTGATCTGCTCCCCTTCGCAGCCGTTGCCCAGGCTGAGGACCCCCTGGCCCGTCCAGACGGGTTGATGGTCTCTCACATCCGCTTCCGGGGGCTGGAGGGTGGCCGGTTTACCACAACCGCTCCGGTAAGTGTGGACAGCCAGGCACTTCGACGGCTGCTGGGACTCCAGGAACTATCTGCATGGCGCGAGCAGGGTGGAATAGTCGTGGCCGATAGCCTGGGATTACGCGCCCTGCGTCGGTTTTATGACCCCAAAGAAGAGACTTTCAACGGACGTCGTATTGCCCAGGATGCTTTGCTTGCAGGAAACGATGTTCTCATCCTCTCCCAGTTCGCGCTTGATACGAGCTGGGAAGAGCGGATAGCCAACGTGGAATCCACCCTCACCTTCTTTGAGGATAAATATGAATCCGATCCCGCCTTCCAGGCGCTGGTGGATGCTGCGGTAGCGCGCATCCTGCGCCTGAAATTGAAGCTCTACGGCGACCACTTTACACTTGACACCGTCCGTCCCGATCCGGAGACGGTCAGCACGCAGGTGGGAGGACACGGTGAAATCCTCTCCTCTATCGCCCGCGATGCCGTGACCCTCATCTCTCCTCCCGCACCAGACCTGTTCACAGTTATTCCAACCTTTGAGGACCGGATCGTCATATTTACTGACAGCCGCGAAGGCAAACCGTGTGCCACCTGTGCGCCGGTTCCCTACATTGACCGGCTGGCGGTACAGGACACGATCCTGCGCCTCTATGGCCCGGAGGCGACCGGGCAGATCAACCCGTCACTGATCTCCAGCTTTACATTCAAACAACTTGAGGCGTATCTGAACATGCCTCCTCCAACCCCCGCTCCTCCGGCTGAAGCGACCATCACCCCCACCTTGCCGCTTCCTATCGAGACGGCCATCGGGAGCGCGGACTGGATCATATTCGTCATAATCAATCCTTTATCCGATCAGTCATCATCGGCTGTGGTGCGGCGCTTCCTGGCCGAGCGAGCTGATGCGCTGCGTCCCAGGCCATACCTGGTCGTGCTGGCCTGTGATGCACCCTATTATCTGGATGCCACCGAGATCAGCAAATTGAGCGCTTATTACGTTGCTTACAGCCGCTCAGGGCTGTTTATCGAGGCTCTGGTGCGCGCACTGTTCGGCGAATTTGTGCCGACGGGCGCCTCGCCGGTCAGCGTGCCCGGCATAAACTACGATTTGCTGACCCAGGTCTCGCCGGCTCCGGATCAGATGCTGACCCTCCAATATGAAATCATCAAGTCGTCCACGGAAGAGAAACCCACGCCAGAAGCCGGGAGCACGCCTGAGCCGACCACTGTCGTCACCCCTACTCTGGAGTCTCCACGCGTTGGGGTAGGCGATGGGCTGAGATTGCGCACCGGCGTCATAGTTGATCATAACGATCATCCTGTACCAGATGGTACCCCTGTCCAGTTCATCCTCTCCTACCCCCGTGAGGGGCTTGAGCGCTCGGTTGTGGCATTGACACGGGGCGGTGTGGCGGAGACGGTGGTCATGCTGGACCGTACAGGTCAGCTTGACATCTCTGTCCAGGCAGACCCTGTGCCACGCACACTTGTGCTCCAGATCACTATATCGGAGGGGGAGTCGGCCATCATACTTACCCCCACTCCCACACCGCTGCCACCTACCCCTGTTCCATCACCCACCTCTTCACCTACCCCGGAGCCTTTGCCTGGAGTGGAACAAACGGTGGTTCCGACTCCATGGCCTGCTCAGGAAGGAGCGGAGGAGGGGACAGGCAGGGTACGGAAAGCCGGCTTATTGGACCTGCTCCTGGCGATAGTGGGAGCTGGCCTCATTGCTATGGCGGGGTATCACTTCGGCTGGACCAGGCACAGATCAATCAGTCAGGCCATGCGCCTGGCGTTGTGGTGTGGCATTACTGGTCTGATGATGTATGTGCTCTACACTTTGCAGTGGCCTGTGATGGTGCGTTTACGTGAGATGGGCGTATGGATGGCCGGTGGGGTGACGCTACTGGGTGGCGCGGTGCCAATCACCCTCGCCCGCATAACCGGACCGAAGCGTCGGTCTGGCCCATTCCTGTAGGGTAACTGCCTACCCCTGCCGACTGAAGTCGCCCACTTTGGGCCTTCGGCCAGCGGTCGGCCTGCGCCGACCGCTGTCTCCGCGTCGGCGCAGGAATCTAAAGGTCGATTTCCAATCGGCACACGGCGGCAGGCAGCCGGGTAGGTAATTACCCTGTAGGAGCGAGACTCTGACCACTCCTGACTACGATGGTTGCCGTTGGAGGCCGGCCTGCGGAACAGGCTTCCCGGCCCGCCGGACGGTGTCCGGAAAAGCCGTCCCACATAGTCAACCTGTTGACAGAAGGCCAGGCGCGCGAGCTTTATCTAAAGAAGGGTCACCAACACTGCCAGGAGGAGCATTAACCCGGCCAGTAATATCAGGCCGAGGTTGTCAACCACGGCGCGATACCATTCCTCCTGTCGAGGCGTCAGGATGTAGTGAGAGGAAAAAGAGTTGCTGGCGTGCAGCAACTCCCGAAAGGCTGCCACACTGGGAGGACGCGGCTCGGGATGCATGGCGATGGCTGCCAGGATGGCGCGTTCGGTGGCGGGGGAAATGTTGGGGTTGATTGCCCGGGGGAAGATAAGAGCGTCAGGATTCAGGAAGCGCTGCCTGGCGTCGGCTGGTGGTTGATTGGTCAACAAATGGTAGATCGTCGCGCCCAGCGAGTAGATATCGGAGCGCACGTCGGTGTGGCCGGTGTCCCCACCGTACTGCTCAAGCGGCGTATAAGCAAGTGTGCCACGGCCTTGCAACACGGTGATGGTGCTTGAGTCATCGGCCGCCAGCAGTTTAGCCAGACCAAAATCCACCAGTTTGATCAACCCGCCAGGAGTCAGCTTGATGTTGGCCGGCTTGATGTCCCTATGGAGCACAGGCGGGTTCTGGCTATGGAGGTACTCCAGTGCGTCACACAACTGCTCCACCCACTGCAGAACCATGCGCTCATCCAGGAACTCGCCCTGCAGACGTTTCTGTTCCATCAACTGACGCAGGTCCGGTCCTTCAACGAAATCCATAACCAGATATTCCCGCTGGCGTTCGGTGAAGATGTCTGAGACTTTGGGGAGGTTGGGGTGGTCCAGGCGTGCCAGGATGGAGGCCTCCCGATGGAACTGCTCCTGTGCCTGTGCCAATTCCTCCGGTGAGGCATCCGGATCCGGTCGGATCTCTTTTACCGCACAAATGCGGCCCTCAAGGCGGAGGTCTTCGGCACGGTAGACCGCCCCCATACCACCCTGGCCAACAGGGGCAATAATTTTATACCGTCTGCGCAGGACGGTCCCTGGTTCGAGCAGACGAGCCATGGCCTTCTTCTTCTCCCGGATGCGGCGTATGGTACACCATCATACGTGATAAGGCCGATTCTGTCAAGACAGGTGTCTGCTCGCAGGGCCGGGCCTGCGATCGCAGGAGGTGGAGTATGATACATCAGGATATGCCTATGCTGATCGTCTATGAGGGGGAACTTGAGGGACAACGGTGGATTATAGACCGGGACTATATACTGATCGGCCGCGGCACGGATTGCGATGTGATTTTACCCGAACGCCAGGTTTCGCGTCACCATGCATGCATAGAGCGGGACGATGGAGGATACCTGTTGCGAGACCTGGGAAGCAAAAACCGCACCTACGTAAACGGCCAGGAGATAGGGGATAAGCCTTACCGGCTTAAAGATGGCGATGAAATCCAGATTGCGCTGTGTGTCAAAATGGGCTTTGTCGGAGCTGACGCAACCCTGCCCCTGGAACTGGAAGGTCCCAACCGCGGACTGCGCATTGACAAAGCGGCCAGGAAGGTATTCGTCGGGGGGCACGAGCTGACCCCTCCGCTTTCCCCGGCGCAGTACCGGTTGCTTGAGCTGTTGCTTGATAACGAAGGGCAGGTCGTCTCACGCGAAGATGTCGTCGCCACCGTGTGGTCCGAGGAGGAGGCCCTCGGGGTCTCCGAGCAGGCTATTGATGCGTTGGTCCGCAGATTGCGTGAGCGTATCGCTGCGCTGGATCCTGACCATCAGTACATTATCACCGTCCGCGGGCACGGGTTCAGATTCGAGAACCGCTGATATTTAGAGCCTATCCGAAAAAACCGTACTAGCGGCATCCCTATGCCGCTTATACCGACGCGTAGGGATGCGTCGGTTACGATTCCCGGATAGGCTCTTAGAGCCTATCCGAAAAAACCGTACTAGCGGCATCCCTATGCCGCTTATACCGACGCGTAGGGATGCGTCGGTTACGTTTTTCGGATAGGCACTTACTCAGCCTGTGGCCCCCGGACCACAGTCTGGCAGGAGAAAAGCTCTCCGGCAGGCTGCCAGCCACCTGACCGTTTCGAAAACAGGGCACGGATATTCCTGAATAAGAGCCTATCCGAAAAACCGTACAAGCGACATCCCTATGCCGCTTATACCGACGCATAGGGATGCGTCGGTTACGTTTTTCGGATAGGTACTAAGTTATTTCGCGAATACCTTCCCGGCGCCCGTGTGAGAGCCGGGCGGCCAGCCCGCTGCGGGTGTTCGTCACTTTTTGCACGAGACGGTTTTAGGGCAACTGCTAGCAGTTGCCCTACACTGTGGCTGGTGGTGCGGCGTCGGGCGTGGTCTGGAGACCGGCTTGAGCCGGAGCATGCAAAAATATGACGGACACCCGCCCGCTACTCCAAAGTTGTCAAATCTGACGACCCGGTGTATCATATCTCTCTATGAGTGATTACATAAAGATCGCTCCCTCAATCCTGGCCGCGGACTTCTCTCACCTGGCTGAGGAAATAGAAAGGGCAGAAGCTGCCGGAGCGGATTACATTCACGTGGACGTGATGGACGGCCATTTTGTGCCAAACATCACTGTTGGGCCGCCGGTAATACGCTGCCTGCGCAACATTACGCACGTACCGCTGGACGTGCACCTGATGATCAGCGATCCGATGCAGTATGTCTCTGCCTTCGCAGAGGCAGGCGCCAATATCCTGACCGTCCACATCGAGGCCACGCCGCATGTTCATCGCGTGCTGGAACGCATCCGTGCACTTGGCGTCAGGGCAGGCATTTCCCTGAATCCCGCCACTCCGGCCTGTGCGATCAGTGAAATACTGGAGGACGTGGACCTGGTGCTGGTGATGACGGTAGACCCCGGTTTCGGCGGACAAAAATTGATCGGGCGAACTCTGCATAAGGTGAGACAGGTGCGGGCAATGCTGGAAGAGGCAGGTAGCAATGCTGAACTGGAGGTGGATGGCGGAGTAGATGTGGAAACGGCTGCATTGCTCACCGCTGCTGGCGCCACAGTGCTGGTGGCTGGAACGGCTATCTTCCAGGCGCCAGAAGGTGTTGCGGCGGCGATCAGGGCAATACGTCGGTCGGCCGAGAGGCGCAGGGACGTTTTAGCTGCTGACGTACTCAGGGCCAGTTGATTGCGATAGTTAACAGTGGAAAATTGCGCGATCAGGGTGCAGGTGGCGGGCACACCAGGCGCGGATACAGGTAACGTGCGCCCCTACTGGAAAAACAAAAAACACGGGTTTCCGCAGTGTCGCTGCGGAAATCCGTGTTGTTTAGTACTCGCGGGGTATCGGATAACTCAGTCGGCCTGGCGTTCCTTGTTCAGCGTTCTCAGGCAGCGGGTGCATACGTAAGCCCGACGCCTGGTGCCTGCAATTTCGATCCGTACCATCTGGATGTTGGGCCTGAACTGACGCCTGGTTGCGACTTTAGAATGGCTTACATTATGCCCGAATTGTGTACTCTTGCCACATACCGCACATTTTGCCATACCGTTTATCACCTCCGAAAGCTTGACAGGTTTGCCTATCATACCACAACAAGGGTTTTAACGCAAACAGTGTGAGTGTAGGACATGCGAGCAGTTGTCCTACATTGAGGTTGCAAGCGCAGCACAGTTATAAGTGCCTATCCGAAAAACGTAACCGACGCGTCCCTATGCGTACGGTTTTTCGGATAGGTTCTAAGTGCCTATCCGAAAAACGTAACCGACGCATCCCTATGCGTCGGTATAAGCGGCATAGGGATGCCGCTTGTACGGTTTTTCGGATAGGTTCTAAGTCTGGCAGGGACCGGAGGGTAATGCTTATGCCCGAAAAGAGATCGAGTCTGGGACGTATAGAAGTTTCACTCGCAGCCATAGCCAGCATCGCGCATCAGGCTGTGTTGAGTTGCTACGGGGTGGTGGGCACCTCTGACAAAAACCTGGCCTCTGGGATCGTTGGGGTCCTCTCCAGGGAGCATAGACGTGGTATTGATGTGCGTATTCAGGATGGGCGGATTTTCATTGACGTCTACGTCATCATTGAGTACGGCACGCGTATAGTCGCCGTGGCCCAGAGTGTAATGAATGTGGTAAAATTCAGTGTCGAGCGTGCCCTGGGCGTTCCTGTAGCCGAAGTGAACGTCCATGTCGAAGGGTTGCGTGTCAGTAGCGTAGATTAGAGAGATTCACGTGGTGATTGAGAGCAGCGTACCGGCTACTTATGGAGATAAACGTCTGAGCGCGGACGGACAGGTCTTCAAACAGTTGATCAGGGCAGCACTGGCGTGGCTTCAGCGCCATCAGGTTGCCATCAATGCTTTGAACGTATATCCGGTGCCGGATGGTGATACCGGCACCAATATGGTGCTGACCATGCAGTCAGCATGGGCCGAGATTAAAGACTCGCCGGAGCGGAATGTGGGACGGGTTGCGCGCCAGATGGCCCACGGGGCACTGATGGGAGCACGGGGCAACTCGGGTGTTATCCTCTCCCAGATCTGGCGGGGTTTCGCGCGCAGCCTGGACGAAAAGGAGGTCTACCGGGCCAGGGACCTGGCCGCAGCCTGCCAGGAAGGGGCGGCAACCGCTTACCGTGGGGTGGTCAAGCCGGTTGAAGGGACCATCCTCACCGTAGCCCGCGCCGTAGCCGACGAGGCCGCCCGTGTAGCAGAGGAAACAGAGGACCTGGTATACATCCTCGAGCGCATGGTGGTCGCCGCCCGTGAAGCGGTCAAAATGACCCCGGCGTTGCTGCCGGTGCTTGCACAGGCCGGTGTGGTGGACGCAGGGGGCCAGGGCCTGGCGGTGATCCTGGAGGGGATGCTGCGCTATATGCGCGGAGAGCCTGTGACCCAGGACCTGGAGCTGAGCGGGGCGGTGGACCTGGTCACTACCGGGCTTGCCCCTGGTGAGGCCGGATACGGCTACGACGTCCAGTTCCTCATTGCCGGCCAGGGACTTGACGTGGAGGCGATCCGTGAGCGCATCGCTGCCATGGGGGAGTGTCCCCTGGTAGTGGGTGAACCGACGCTGGTCAAAGTACACGTCCACGTCCTCGATCCGGGCATCCCTATCAGCTACGGTGCCAGCCTTGGCTCTCTGCGTGAGGTTGTAGTCGAGGATATGCAGGCCCAGTACCGGGACTTCATCGCCGGGCGTGAGGGGCCTGCTGCGGTTCAGCCTCCGCCGTCGCCTCCCAGGGAACCGGGCGTCGTGGCCGTTGTAATGGGTGATGGGCTGGCACACGTATTTCAAAGCCTTGGCGCCGGGGCAATCGTCTACGGCGGCCAGACGATGAACCCGAGCACTCAGGAATTGCTGGAAGCTATCGAGAGCCTGCCCTCCCGCCAGGTGATTGTGTTGCCTAACAATGGCAATGTTATCCTGGCCGCTCAGCAGGCCAGCGCGCTCAGTTCCAAGAAGGTGGCCGTCGTGCCAAGCCGTTCCATACCCCAGGGTATTGCTGCCCTGCTTGCACTCAACGCGCAGGCCGATCTGGAAATGAATGTGGCCGTGATGAGTGAAGCGATCAAACAGGTGTGCACGGGCGAGATCACCACCGCCACCCGTTCGGTCACTATCAACGGCGTTACCGTCAACTCCGGTGAGTTCATTGGCCTGTATGACGACGAGCTCAAGGTCTCCGGTGCAAGTATAGAAGAAGTGGCCAGGAAATTGCTCCGGGAAATGGACGCCTCAAAAAAGGAAATTATCACCCTTTACTATGGGGAAGACGTTAGCGATGAAGAGGCCCGGGCGCTTGCTGAATTGATAGCCCAGGAGTGGCCCGATCAGGAAGTCGAGGTCGTGGCTGGAGGTCAACCTCATTATCCCTACATTCTCTCAGTGGAATAGGGGGTACCGTGTCCAAAGTACTGATCGTCACCGATAGTGCAGCCGCTATTGAGCCGGAAGTTGCCGGGGAGTTGGGTATCACCGTGGTGCCCATGACCATACGCGTCAGCAGCAGGGATGGAAGAAAAGAGGAGGTTTACCAGGACGGTATCAATCTTAACGATGAGGAATTACTGCTGCGTATGGCCAGTGAGAGGGTACACCTCTCTATTATCGGGCCAACCGCTGCCCAGTTCCGGCGTATCTATGGTGAGCTTACACGTCAATCTGATAAAATCATCTCACTACACTCATCTGCCAGCCTTAGCATGGTATGTCGGGAGGCTGAAAGGGCAGCCCGTGAGTTCATGGGACGCTGCGATATTGCGGTCATGGATTCGGAAACATTATCCCTGGGGCTGCGCATTCTGGTGGAAGAGGCAGCCAGACTGGCCAATACATTTGCCTCTATGACTGAGATTATGCGCCAGGTAAGAGGGCTGATCCCGCGCATCTATATCGTCTGCGTGACTGAGACCCTGGACTACCTGGAGCGCAGCCGCCTCATCAGCCCGGCTCAGGCCGTTCTGGGCACCATGCTCGGAATTCGTCCCTTCCTGGCAATCGAGGAGGGACGTATTATCCCAATGGAAAAGGCACGCAACCGCGAGCGGGCTCTGGACAAGTTGATCGAGTTTGTCGGCGAGTTCTCACATATAGAGCGTATCGCTATTCTCCGCAGTAATGCTGCTCGCACGGAGGATGTCAGAGTGCTCAGGGAAAGGCTGGAGTCCCTCCTGCCGGGGAAAGAGTTCCTTGTTGTACCATATGGGCCGCTGCTGGCTTCCCATATCGGCCCTGATGGGATAGGGCTGGTGGTGTACGAAGGCAAGGATAGAAGGGCGACGTCCTGATGAAACAGGTGCGGATAGTCACTGATAGCACCTCCGACGTGCCGCCCGACGTGGCGGAGCAGTTGCGTATCACTGTTGTACCGGCATATGTGCAGATTGGCAATCTGAGTTACCGGGACGCACCGGGGGGGCTGAGCAGAGAGGAGTTCTACGCTCAACTGCCCACCTTTCCAGTGCCACCGACTACGTCCGTGCCGCCGCCTCATGAGTTTACCCATGTGTATCGCGCTTTGAGCGTAGAGGCGGATGAGATTGTCACCATTGTGCTCGCCACGAGCCTGAGCGGAATGTACAGCGTCGCCCAACTGGGAGCACAGGAAGTACCTGAAGTCAGGGTACATGTGGTGGACTCGGGCCAGGTCACGATGGGGTTGGGCTGGATGGTCATCGCGGCGGCCGAGGCCGCCGTCAGAGGTGAAAGCGCAGCAAGTATTCTGGCCATGTTGGAAGCGATGAGGCCACGTGTACGCGTCTACGCGATACTCGATACGCTTGAATACCTGCGCCGCAGTGGAAGGGTCGGTTGGGCACGGACCAGAGCTGCTGAGCTTCTCAATATCAAGCCGATGATTGAAGTGGTGGAGGGTAAGGTGAGAGATATAGGCCGAGTCCGGACCAGACATCGGGCGCTCGAAAGGCTGGTCGAGCTTGTCCGGGCGCTTGGGCCACTGGAGCGACTGGCTCTGATTCACACCTATGCTCCCGACCTGGAGGAGTTACGTCAGCGGCTGTCCGGTTTGTTCTCCCCGGAAAAGCTCATCAGTGTGGTGGTCACCACTGTTGTCGGTGCTCACGTCGGGCCACGTGGATTGGGCGTGGCAGCAGTCAGTGGCAGGTAGGGTATGGCCAACCCGGTTGAGAAGCTGACCAAGATCCTTCAACTGGAAGCAGAAAAGGGCTATGAGGACAAGGCGATGGTGGGTGGCCTGTCCAGGTACACCGACACCTGGCTGCGCCAGGCAGGCCAGGTATTCGGGATGGAAGCCTCAGCTTGGTATGAAGAAGTAGCCAGGAGGTTACGTACTTACAGCGCCCTGCCTGATAGTGCTGCTCGCAGAGAGGCACTGACGGCCTTGCACGGCTTGCTCAAACAGGCGCCCACCACCAGGGCCGCGCCCGCGGAGCAAAAGGCTGCCGGGACTCAGCCCCGACCTGAGAAGGAGTATGCCGGCCTTGATGCTCCGGTCACAGTCTTGCGGGGAGTAGGACCAAAGCAGGCCAGGCGGCTGGCCCGGCTGGGGGTACATACCGTACGCGATCTGCTCTACCTGTTTCCCCGCCGTTACAACGACTATTCCCAGCTTAAGACCATCAATCGCCTTGAATATGGAGAGGAGGTTACCATCATCGCCCAGGTGTGGGATGCCGGCACGCGCCGCACGCGCGGCGGTGGGGAGCTGTTCAGGGTGACACTCTCTGATGGCACCGGTTTTGTGGACGTTACCTGGTTTAACCAGACCTACCTGGCCGATAAGATCAGACGTGGTCAGTATATCTCTGTCAGCGGCAAGGTGGACGAGTACATGGGGCGCCTGTGCTTCAGCTCGCCGGAATGGGAGCCGCTTGACAATGACCTGATCCACACGGCACGTATTGTGCCTGTCTACCCCCTGGTGCAGGGCATCAGCGCCAAATGGCTGCGCGATCTGATGAAACATGTGGTAGATTACTGGTCCAGGCGGCTCACCGACTACATGCCCCCCTCCATCATCCAGGAGGCAAAGCTGATGGGGCTGGGGGATGCCATGGCTCAGATTCACTTTCCGGAAAGCCAGGCAACGCTCAAACGCGCCCGTCACCGACTGGCCTTCGACGAGTTGTTCCTGCTGCAGATCGGTTTGTTGCGTCAGTATCAACAGTGGCGTGCGGAACCCGGCCGGCCGCTAAGGATAGATACGGCAGCGCTCCAAAGCTTTGTTGACAACCTGCCTTTTAAGCTGACGCGGGCACAGCAACGGGTACTCCAGCAGATCGTGAACGACCTGCGCTCAGAGCGACCGATGAACCGTCTCCTTCAGGGGGATGTGGGGTCGGGTAAAACGGTGGTAGCTGCGGCAGCACTGGCGCTCGCCGCAGCAGCCGGTACCCAGGCTGCTCTGATGGCCCCCACTGCCATCCTGGCCGAGCAGCACTACAACACTCTGACCCGCCTCTTCGAACACTGGCCGGGCAAACCACCCACAGTCCGCCTCCTCACCGGAAACGTCACGTCCCGCGAACGGGATGAGCTTTATGCTGGCCTTGCCGACGGCAGCATTGACATCATCGTCGGCACCCACGCGTTGATCCAGGAAGGAGTCCAGTTTAAGGAGTTGGCCCTGGCAGTGATTGACGAACAGCATCGCTTTGGCGTGCGCCAGCGAGCCGCACTGCGCCAAAAGGGGTATTCACCTCATCTGCTGGTAATGACCGCCACCCCGATCCCCCGCTCACTCCAACTGACCATCTGGGGCAACCTGGACGTCTCTGTGCTTGACGAGATGCCCCCGGGGCGCGAGCCGATCACGACCCGCGTGGTTATGCCTGCCGAGCGGGAGAGGGCTTATAGCTTCCTGCGCAGCCAGGTCGCCCAGGGACGTCAGGCTTTCATCATCTGCCCACTGATCGAGGAATCCGAGAGCATTGAGGCCGCAGCGGCCGTTGAGGAATACGAGAGGCTTCAAAAGCACGTCTTCCCGGACCTGCGGGTGGGATTGCTGCACGGGCGCATGAAAGGGGAGGAAAAGGAAAGCACCATGCGCCGCTTCGCCCAGGGAGAGCTGGATATTCTGGTTTCCACATCCGTCATTGAAGTGGGGATAGACGTACCCAATGCTACGGTGATCCTGATTGAAGGGGCCGAACGCTTTGGATTGGCCCAACTGCACCAGTTTCGCGGCCGGGTTGGGCGGGGCAGCCATCCATCTTACTGCCTGCTGATCGCCAATTCCTCCGCTCCGGAAGCACGGGAGAGACTCCAGGCGATTGAGTCCACACTTGACGGGTTCGTACTGGCACAGAAGGACCTGGAGATGCGCGGCCCGGGCGATTTTCTGGGCACCAGGCAGGCGGGTTTCCCGGAGCTGAGGCTGGCCAGCGTCACCGATCTGCGGCTGGTGGAGAGCGCCCGTCAGGCAGCGCAACGTCTTTTTAAAGATGATCCGCAACTGGCTCATCCTGACCATCAGCTACTTGCCCGACAGGTCGCACAGTTCTGGAAAGAAGCGGAAGGGGGAGGAGAGATCAGTTGAATCGAGGTAAGCGTCATCTGAGGAGAGGAGAGCACAGTTGGCCTACACAGCTATCTATCCCGGCACATTCGATCCCATCCACTTTGGCCATGTAGATATCGCCACCCGTGCGGCCCAAATCTTCGATACCCTGATCGTGGCCGTGTACGACCGTCCGGCGAAAAACCTGCTCTTCACTGTAGAGGAACGTGTGGCGCTGGCACGCCAGGCGCTGGCCGACCTCCCCAACGTGCGCGTCGCTCCTTATAGCGGGCTGACGGTCGAGTTTGCGCGGCAGGTCGGCGCCCGTGCCATAGTGCGCGGGCTGCGGGTCATCTCAGATTTCGAGCTTGAGTACCAGATGGCACTCACCAACCGCCAGCTCGCGCCCGAGATCGAATTCGTCTGCCTGATGACGCGCCAATCCCACGCCTTCCTCAGCGCCAGCATCGTCAAGGAAATAGCACTGCTCAGGGGAGATGTGAGCAGGATGGTACCATCTCACGTTGCTTCTGCGCTGCAGGCCAAACTGCTTGAGCTGGAAAAAAACCGCGAGCCGACGCCGCTTGTCTCGCTGCGAGATTAAGAGCCTGTCCGAAAAACCGTGCATTCCTATGCCGCTTGTACCGACACATAGGGATGCGTCGGTTACGTTTTCCGGATAAGCACCAAACACCGGAGGCCAACATGGACATTTTGCACCTGGTGGACCGCCTGGAAGAAGTGATCAAGGAGAGCACCCGCCTGCCCTTCAAGGGACTGCGCCTGGTGGACGAGAGGCGTATCTGGCCTCTGATTGACCAGATGCGCATCTCCGTACCAGAAGAGGTGCGGCGGGCTGAGCGGGTCGTCCGCGAGCGGGAGCGCACAATGGCCCAGACCCAGGAAGAGGCCGAGCGCATCATCTCCCTGGCTCGTAGCGAAGCCGCTCAACTGGTGGCTGAACACTCCATCACGCGCGCAGCAGAGGAAAGGGCCGCAGCGATCCGCCGGCAGGCCGAACTCGAGGCCGAAAAAATAAAGATCGGCGCCGATGAGTATGCCTTTGAAGTGCTCTGCAATCTGGAGCAGGAACTGAAGCGGGCGCTTACGGTCATCGAGAACGGCATTCGCACCATTCAGGCCGAGCGCGAAAGGCACGAGGCCAGACGCCAGCCCTGACAGCCTGGCGGAGAAACCCGGCGCACCGGCCCTGCTCCTGTGAGCAGATTGGGCACACTAATGGGACAGTTGCCCTTTGCAGAATTTTAGAGTAATATATGCACGCCTGTTCCAAACCGCGAGTCCAAACCAAGAAAGGAGAGTTATGTACCACAAAATTATCCTGGTCGGGCACCTGGGCCGCGACCCCGAGATGAGATACACGCCTTCAGGACAGCCGGTCACCACCTTTTCCGTAGCCACCAGCCGCAGGTGGACAGATAGCGACGGCCAGCAGCGGGATGAGACGGTGTGGTGGAATGTCACCGTCTGGGGCAAACAGGGGGAGCTGTGCAATCAGTATCTGACTAAGGGAAGGCCCGTGCTGATCGAGGGGCGCATCGGGGGTGACCGTATGCCAGGTACCGGTAACTCAGAGCAAATCGTGCCTCATGTCTGGCAGGGACAGGACGGGCAGCCGCGTGCCCGCTTTGACGTGACTGCGCTGACTGTGCGCTTCATCGGCGCACGGGGAGCTGAGGCGCCCGAGGTGTTGCCGGCAGAGGAGGAAGCACCGCCTGACATCGCCGCAAACGAAATCCCCTTCTAAACCCCTAACCCCCAAACAGGTGACAGTCACCTTCAGGTGACTGTCACCTGGTGTGGTGGTGGAGGAATTTTATGCCCACCCTCCTGGTTAAGCACGCCGACCTGTTGGTGACAATGGAAGGCATGGGAGAACGCTGCATCAGGGACGGCGGATTGTTTGTGCGCGACAACGTGATCGAACAGGTGGGCGCGAGTGCCGACCTCCCACCCAGTGCCGACTGTGTCATAGACGCGCGTGGTATGATCGTTGTGCCGGGGCTGGTCAACACTCACCACCACCTCTACCAGACTTTGACGCGAACCTTACCTGCGGCTCAGGACGTCCCCCTCTTCCAATGGCTCAAAACGCTGTATCCGATATGGGCCGGACTGACCAGCGAGGCCATATACGTCAGCGCGATGGTGGGATTGGCGGAATTGCTGCTCTCCGGTTGTACCACCACATCGGATCATCTCTACATCTACCCCAACGACTGCCGCATTGACGATGAGATCCGTGCTGCTCAGGAGATCGGCATCCGCTTTCACGCCTGCCGGGGCGCGATGAGCCTGGGGGAAAGTCAGGGAGGGCTGCCGCCGGACCGTCTCGTTGAGGACGAGGAGTCTATCCTGCGCGAGATGAGGCGGGCCATTGAAACCTATCACGATCCGTCGCCCGGCGCGATGGTGCGCATCGGCATTGCACCATGCTCACCCTTCTCCGTCACCCCGCACCTGATGCGGGAAGCGGCGATGCTCGCTCGCTCCTATGGTGTACGTCTGCACACCCACCTGGCTGAGACATCAGACGAGGAACGTTTTTGTCTGGAGTGCTTCGGCCGTCGTCCGGTCGAATATGCGGAAGAGCTGGGATGGGTGGGCGATGATGTGTGGCATGCCCACTGTGTTCATTTGAATAGCGCCGAAGTGGCGCTGTTCGCCCGCACAGGGACCGGGGTGTGCCACTGCCCCAGTTCCAATATGCGGCTGGCCTCCGGCATTGCGCCGGTCAGGGCTTATCTCGACGCTGGGGTAAAAGTGGGGTTAGGGGTGGACGGCTCAGCCAGCAACGACTCGTCCCATATGCTGGCCGAGGTGCGTATGGCGCTGCTATTGCAGAGGGTCAGTGCAGCACTGCACTCTGCTGAGGACCAGGAGCACAGGATGCCCGGCCTGAGCGCACGCGAGGCGCTGTGGCTGGCAACGCGAGGCGGGGCAGCAGTGCTGGGACGCGACGACATCGGCCAGCTTGCCCCGGGCAAGGTCGCCGATTTCATTGGCTTCCGACTGGAGCGGCTGGATTACGCCGGGGCATTGCATGATCCACTGGCTGCCCTCGTCTTCTGCTCTCCTCAGCGGGTTGACCTCTCCGTGATTAACGGCCGGGTGGTCGTGGAAGAAGGACAAATTACAACAATAGAGCTGGAGCCGCTGATTGTGCGACACAATCAGATCGCTTACGCACTGGCGGCAGGCTCCTCTACTGCCGTTTGAGAGCATCATCCAGCCATTCCAGGTAGTCTTTGCTCCCTTTCACCACGGGGAGAGCCAGCAGTTCCGGCACCTCGTATGGATGGGCCTCTCTTACGGCAGCTTCCAGTGCCTCATAAAGGTCCTCGCGGGTTTTGATCAGACACAGCCACTCTCCGGCCGTCTCAACTGCCCCCCGCCACCGGTAGATGCTGGTGATCGGGCCGATGACCTGGACACAGCTGGCCAGACGTCTTTCGACAAGCAGCCGGGCCAGAGCCAGGCCATCGGCCTGCTTCTCGACCGTCGTGATGACCTGGATATAGTTTGCCATATTTACCCGCCCTCTTGCAGCCTCTACTCCTAACTCCGACGGCGCAGGAATGGCGGGATTTCCAGGTCGTCTTTATCGAACGAGGCGACCACCGGCATCCGTATCGGCTCACTGGCGGCAGCCGTCGTGCGCGTCTGGACCGGGCGGGAGCGGCTTTCTGCCTGCACGAAGCCCGTGGCAATGACAATGATGCGGATCTCGTCCCCCATTTTCTCATCAATGACAGCCCCGAAGATGAGGTTAACGTCCGGATGAGCAGTCTGTTTAATGATCGAGGCTGCCTCGTTCACCTCGTACAGGCTCAGGCTCGGCCCACCGGTGACGTTGAAGAGGATGCCACGTGCTCCGTCAATCGTAATATCGAGCAGGCGGCTGGAGATGGCCTGCTGCACCGCCTCGACGGCGCGGTTTTCCCCGCTGGCGCGCCCGACCGCCATCAACGCCGCTCCACCCTCGGACATGATCGTGCGCACATCGGCGAAGTCCAGGTTAATCAGCCCGGGAACGGTGATCAGCTCTGAGATGCCCTGAACTCCCTGACGCAGTACGTCGTCGGCCATCGAGAAGGCTGCCTGAAGGCTGACGCGCTTGTCGGTGATCTCCAGCAACCGGTCGTTAGGGATCACAATGAGGGTGTCCACGGCCGCTTTGAGCTGTTCGATGCCGGCCAGCGCCGTCTCGGTGCGCACGGCGCCCTCCCAACTGAACGGGCGGGTGACCACGCCGATGGTGAGCGCTCCGATCTCCTTGGAGATGCGCGCGATAACCGGGGAGGCGCCGGTGCCCGTACCGCCCCCCATGCCGGCGGTGATGAAGACCATATCCGAGCCTTTGAGCACCTCGTAAAGCTCGTCTGCGGATTCCTCCGCTGCCTTGGCGCCCAGATCGGCCTTCCCTCCCACGCCCAGGCCGCGTGTCAGCTTATCTCCGATGCGTACCCGTGTGGGTGCATTGGAGAGCATAAGCGCCTGGGCGTCGGTGTTGACCGCGATGAAGTCAACGCCGCTCAGCCCCTCGGCGATCATACGGTTGATGGCGTTACAGCCGCCACCGCCCACGCCCACGACCCTGATATGAGCAAAACTTTCTTCGTAAGATGTCTTATCCATATTATTGCCTCCTTGCTCAGATTACGCCAGAGTACGCAACTGCTGGCACTTATACACGATGATGATACATAAGCTCAATACCACTAATGCCGCGCGCAGGCACCTCGAGTAGGGGCACAACGCGCTGCGCCCACTGCTCCCCTATGCGTCGGTATAAGCGGCATAGGGATGCCGCTTATTCGGACAGGTTCTAAGGAAGGAAAACGCGCAGCCAGTTAAGCAGGCGGCTGCCCGTGTCCGATCCCGACCTGCGTGAGCGAGGGATCGGTTCCCTCATCAACCCCCAGCTCATCAACCCGGTGCCTACAGCGTGGGCCGGGTTGGAAATCCGGTCCACAAGTCCATAGATGGAGCGAGGCGAGCCAACGCGCACCGGCAGGCCGAGTATCTCTCGCCCCACTTCCTGGATGCCCGGCAACTGGGCTGTCCCTCCACAGAGCACCAGTCCTGCCGGCAACAGGCCATCGTATCCGGAGCGTTTGATCTCCTGTTGAATCATCGAGAAAATCTCCTCCACCCGTGCCTGGATGATTTCCGCCAGTTGCCAGCGCATGATCGCCTGGCGACCTTCCCCTCCTATGCCGGAGACGGTGAAACGTTCGTCGTGAGGGACCTGTACGGCATTGGCATGTCCGTACTCGATCTTGACCTGTTCGGCCACATCAGGAGGAAGGCGCAGGCAGATGGCTATGTCTTTGGTAATGTGCTCGCCGCCCACTCCTAACGTGACTGTGTGCCACACAGTGCCGTCAATAAAGATCGCCATGTCGGTTGTGCCGGCGCCGATGTCGGCCAGGACCACTCCCATTTCGCGTTCGTTGTCCATCAACACGCCATCGGCGGCAGCGATGCTTGCCAGCACCAGCCGGTCCACCTCTACACCGGTGCTCTCCACACACTTCACCAGGTTTTGGATGGCGGTGCCGGAGGCGAGCACAATATGGGCCTCCACTTCGAGACGAAAGCCGTGCATACCCACCGGGTCGCGCACGCCGCTCTGCCCGTCCACGATGTAGCCGCGCGGAATGACGTGCACGATCTCCTGATTATGAGGGATGGCGATGGCATGCGCAGCGTCGAGCACGCGCTCCACATCATCTGGTGTAATGCCATGCTCACGTCGGGAGATGCCCACCACACCGCGGCTGTTCATAGAGGAGATGTGCGTGCCGCTCAGCCCTACATAAGCCCGCTCGACTTTGTAGCCGGAGGTGCGTTCGGCCAGGTCCACCGATGCGGCGATGGCGGTGGTTGCTTCGGCGACGTTGACCACCGCCCCCCGCCGGATGCCTCGTGCCGGCACCAAACCCACGCCGACGATGCGGGTGTTGCCATCCCCACCGATCTCACCCACCAGGGTGCATATTTTGCTGCTGCCTACATCTATGCCGACGATGGTGCGTTCCACGGAGCCCTCATCTGTGCGTTACGGACTACGGAATACGGGATACGGAATACGGGAGGCGGGTGCGTATGCGTACTCCGTATTGCGTATTCCGTATTCCGTCTTACCAGTCATTGACCAGCGAATAGTACGGCGTCTCAGGAAAGCGCACGTCCACAAAGCGCGGTGACAGGCCCCGCTCTTCCAGGTAGGCTGTCAGGCACTTCAGCACCGCGAGCCTTTTTTCCATCCCCGTTCCCTCACCGATGATGACACGCCAGCCCTGTGGGTTGATGAATGTCAGCCCCCGGCCCGGCACGTAGTCGAACGCTGCTGGCAACTCCGCTCCGCTCGCCCATAGTTCGTTTAGTGCCACGCGCACGCTCTCGAGCAGGCGGCCGTCCCTGTCCCTGGGCAATGGGCCGCTTACCGTCCACATGACCTCTTCACCGCCCGTCGGCGAAGGGGTAAAGATCACCCCTTCAGCATCCAGCCACCACACCATATGGCCCTCGTTCCACGCCACTTTTGGCTGCCGCTCCCTGACCAGGATGGTACACTCCGCCGGCAGGCGGAGCCTGCACTTCACCCTGGTGCTCTCCAGGGTGGGCAGGCTGCTGAGGATATGTTGCTCGGCTCTGGCCGGACGTACCCACAGCAGGTGCAGTCCCCGCAGGCCGCTGGCACGGAAGATCTCTGCGGGCAGGGTGCGCCTGGCCCCCTGTACATCAGCGCTGCGGATGTAGAAACGGTCATCCACCCCCATCCACACAGCCAGTGCAGCCACGATGCCCGCCATAAGTAGCAGAGCCGGGCGCAGGGCGGACGATGAGGTGCGAGCTTTCGCAGAGACCTCTCCCAGGATGAGTGTGCCCACAGACTCAAACTTTCTGTACCTTCGCCTGCGCACTTTGCTTTTTCTCACCGGCATTCCTGACTCCATAATGTGGTGTCAATCAGCGGCAGAAACGTCAGGGCGATATGAGGTCTCCGAGCGCTCCCTGTCCTGGTAGCGCTCGATAGCCAGCTCGATCAGCCGATCTATCAGCTCCGGGTAAGGGATACCGCTGGCTTCCCATAGCTTGGGGTACATGCTGATGGCAGTGAAGCCGGGAATGGTGTTCAACTCGTTGATGTAAAGCTCCCCTGTCGCGCCCGAGAGCAGAAAGTCAGCCCGCGCCATGCCGGCACAGTCAATCGCTTTGTAGGCGCGCACCGCCAGATCGCGCACTCGCTCCGTCAGCTCCGGCGAGATGGGAGCGGGGATCAGGAGCTTCGAGGCCTGCTCGCCCTCGTCGAGATACTTGGCCTGGTAGCTGTAGAACTCACGGCTGGGGACGATCTCACCCGGCAGTGAGGCAATGGGATCGTCGTTGCCAAGAACGCTGACCTCAATCTCGCGCGCGGCCGGCACGGCCCTCTCAACGAGCAATTTGCGGTCGTAGCGCGCTGCTTCTTTCAGGCCGGCAGCCAGCCCGGCCCGGTCGTGGCACTTGCTGACCCCCACGCTGGAGCCCAGGTTGGCCGGTTTGGTGAACACGGGGTAATCAAAGCGTGCCTCGATCGCAGCAAGCACGCCCTCAGGGTCACGATCCCATTCCTTGCGTTTGATCAACATGTACTCCACGACCGGCAGGTCACAGGCCCGCATTAAGTCCTTGAAGATGGCCTTATCCATCCCCAGGCTCGAAGCGGTCACACCGGCTCCCACATAAGGGATGCCGGCCAGTTCCAAAAGTCCCTGCACCGTCCCGTCCTCGCCATAGGGGCCGTGGAGGACGGGGAAGACCACATCCAGTTCTGCCAGATGTGTGGCCTCCAGCGCCTGCCCCCGTTCTTCAAGCCGCATCAGGCTGCGCCAGGAAGGGTCACCTGGCAGTAGCGCGGGAGCGCTCGCGGCATTGTCGCCGGCCATCAGTGCCTTCATCGGATCTCCCGAGGCGATCCATCGTCCATCTCTGGTGATTCCTATTGGTATCACCTCGTATTTATCTCTGTCCATCGCGTTCATCACCGAACGGGCAGAGATGAGGGAGACCTCGTGTTCCCCCGAGCGTCCACCGAAGATGACGCCGACACGGAGTTTACGCTTCATCCTTCTTCCTCCCGCCCGAGCAGCTCGATTTCCAGTTCCAGCTCTACGCCGAAGCGTTTTTTAACCTCGTTTCTGGCGTGCTCGATCAGCGCCAGTACATCCCGTGCGGTGGCGTTGCCGGTGTTCATAAAGAAGTTGCCATGTAGCTCCGAAATCCTGGCCCCACCGATACGGTATCCGCGCAGGCCCGCCAGCTCAATCAGATAGCCCGCATGGCTGTTCGGGGGGTTCTTAAAGGTTGAGCCCATAGTGGCACCGGACGGATGGCGTGTCCTGCGCCACTCTATGATCTCCTCGGCACGTGCCATCAGCCGCTCCGGCTCGCCCGGTTGCAGGGCAAACTGTGCGGCCAACACTGCGTACTTTTCCCCTCCTGCTGCCTTTTTAATCCGGCTGCCGCGGTATTCGAATTCGAACCACTCAGCATCTCTTTCCACGATATTCCCATCCGGTCCAAGGACAGTAGCACTCCGCAGCACGGCAGCGATGTCGCCGCCGAAGGCGCCAGCATTGCCCACGATTGCCCCGCCGACACTTCCCGGCAGCCCGACCGCCCACTCCAGCCCCGCCAGACCCAGCCCGACCGATTCCCTGGCCAGGGTGGAGAGCAAGGCGCCCGCCTCAGCCCAGGCTGTTCCGGTGCTCGGGTCAAGTTTGATCCGTGCCGCCCGGTTGATAAGGACCAGGCCGTCCACCCCAGCGTCAGAGATCAGCACGTTGCAGCCGCCGCCCAGCAATCGCCAGGCCACGCCATAGCGCCCGGCCAGAGCAATAGCCTGGAGCAGTTCCTCCACACTCTCGCATACGAGCAGAAGGTCGGCCGGGCCGCCGATGCGCATGGAAGTGTAGTGAGCAAGCGGCTCATCACGGCGCACGCATGGACCGAGTGCTGCAGCCAGTGCATCCAGGTCACGCTTGAGTGGCACGCTCCTCCTCCAGGAATTTCAACAGCGTGTCTCCTACCCTGTTGCCATCTCCTGCGCTCAGGGTAAGCACCACGTCACCTGGTTGCACGCCGGTTTCCAGCCACGCGACGGCCTCCTCGACCGAATCCGCGCAGCGCGCGTCCCGGTGGCACATCCTCGCCACGACATCAGCACTGCGCACTCCCCAGGTATCCGATTCACGGGCCGGGTAAATGGGCAGCACAATCACGTGATCGGCCAGGTCGAAGGCCTGCGCGAATTGCTCGAGCAGAGCCAGAGTGCGGCTGTAGGTATGGGGCTGCCATACCGCCCACAGCGGTCGGCCGGGGAAGCGCTCCCGCGCCGCCTGGAGCGTGGCGCGAATGGCCGAAGGGTGGTGGGCGTAGTCGTCCACCACGGTGATCTCGTTCAATGTGCCCCTGATCTCGAAGCGGCGCCTCACTCCCTGGAAGCTGGCAAGCGCGGACTGCACCAGATGTATCGGCACATCAAGAAAAGTGGCCACCGCCAGCGCTGCAACTGCGTTTGAGGCGTTATGAGTTCCGGGCAGGCGCAGCCTGATCAGCCCGACCACTTTACCGTTGCGCGTTGCCAGGAAGTCCACACCGCCGGCGAAGTTGGGGCGGATCTCCTCGGCCCGCCACTCCGCGCCTTCGCCCAAACCATAAAGTACCGTCGCGCCCCCGTTCGCGCTCCGTCGTACGCCAAGCTGACGGGCGGTGGGGTCATCCCAGCCGACCACAAGCAGTCCATCCTGGGGCACCGAGGCCGCGAACGTCTCAAACGCATCCCGAAACACGGCGAAGGTGGGGTAACAATCAGGGTGATCGTATTCGACGTTGGTCACGACAGCGACGCGGGGCTTCAGGCTGAGAAAGGTGCGGTCGTATTCGTCGGCCTCTACGACAAAGTAAGGCCCCCCGCCGGCGCGGGCATTCCGTTCGGGTCCCACGATCACTCCGCCAACGATGAAGGTTGGGTCATACCCGGCTTCCAGGAGAATGGAGGCGACCATTGCTGTTGTGGTTGTCTTCCCTTTGGTGCCGGCCACCGCGATGGTCTGATAACCGCTCGTCATCATAGCGAGCAACTCCGGTCTCCTGACGACCGGGATGCCGGCGGCCTGCGCGGCTGCTATCTCAACATTGGTGGCAGGGATCGCCGAGGAGACGACAACCAGGTCGGCTCCTTCAACATTTGCAGGCCGATGGCCCACAGACACCCGCACACCGTCCTGTGCCAGTGCCCGGGCAGCAGGTGAGAGCACCAGGTCGGACCCGGATACCTCCAGCCCCTGCTCCATCAGCACGCGGGCGATCGCCGAGAGGCCAGAGCCACCGATGCCGATAAAGTGGATGTGCCGGAGAGCGTCGAGAGCGGGTATCTGTCTCATAGGAATTTCACCAGCACGTACACGAAGGAGAGCGCCACAATGGTCAGCAGCAAGGGCGGGTTGAGCAATGCCGGTGGCAGAGAGTTGGCCAGCGACATGGCCGCCGATCCCGGCGGCGGTGGGGTAATGCCCCATATGCCGTAGCCGGCAGTATGTAGGAAATACCAGATGGTGCCCACGATGAGATACCCGTTGATGGCGCCCACCACGCTGCTCAGCAAGAAGTCCTGCAGCTTCTCGCGGGCGGCCCCTTTCGCCAGGCGTGCGGAGGCCACCGGGCCGGTGTATCCGATGATCGCCATCACTACCACAAGGATAGTGTAGATGTAGAACTGCTCCACAGGCGGACGGTTCAGCAAATCCCTGAAAAACGGGACGTAGGTACTGAACACCAGGCGCAGGAACAGGGCCAGGATAACGCTGAATGAGACCAGAATCTCCTTGCTCCAGCCACGTAGGGCACCGACCATGGCGAACACCAGGACCAGTATCCAGAAGACAACGTTTAGTGGTATCATCTGTTTCCTCCGTGCGTCCGGGGGACCATGAAAATGCTTACAGTTGCACGATCAGCACAAATACGAACGAAAGGGCGACGGTGATCAGTAAGAGCACCGGACTGAGCCACACAGGCGGCAGATATTTGGTGGCAATGATGTAGGCGATGGATCCTTCGGGTGGAGGCAGGATGCCGAACTGGCCGTAACCGGCAGCGTGGAGAAAATACCAGATGGAGCCTACGATCAGATAACCGTTCAACGCTCCTATGACGCCTCCCAGCAATGTGTCTTGAACTTTCTTTGATGATGCCTTGGGCGCCAGCCTGGTAGAGAGCACTGGTCCTGCGTACCCGACAAAGGCCATAAAGATGATGAGCATACTGTATATCTGGAACTGGCCTGTAGGGGAGCGGCTGTTCAGGAATTCCCGCACGAAGGGGACATAAGTGCTGAACACCATGCGCAGGAACAGGGCCACAATGGCACTGAACGTAACCAGCGATTCCCTGTCCCACCCGCGCATCGCTCCCACCAGGGCAAAAACGGCGATCATCATCCAGAAAAATGTGTTGATCGGCATCATGGTAAATCTCTCCAGTCAATCTCGGATGTGCTGAACTGCGGACCGCTGCCGTTCATCCGGCAGATGATGTGGCCAGCGCGCAGAGTGCCTGGGCGAGCCGCACGGCTGCATCAGGATGGGCCAGTGCACGCATACGCATCCTCATTTCCTCAAGCATAGCCCGATCGCTCAGCAACCTGCGCAAAGTGGGCAGCAGTTCCTCACCCAGTCGCTCATCGTCCACCTGCAGCGCTCCTCCCCGTTCCACCAGCCAGGCAGCGTTGACCTTCTGGTAGCGCCAGGCATGCGGGTAAGGCACCAGGATGGCGGGCAGCGCGAAAAAGGGCAACTCACCCAACGTCGAGGCTCCGGCACGGCAGAGCGCCAGGTCTGCAGCAGCCAGGGCCAGCCAGATCTCGTGAAGGTACCGGTAAGGATGATAGCGTGCCCGCAACGTCTCCGGCAGGTGCTCACGGCGTGCCTGCACGCGCGTCCAGTCGTGCTCGCCGCTCAAGTGGACAACCTGTACCAGTTCCAGCACCTGCTCCAACACTCTATCCAGCGCGTGATTGATGCTGCTGGCGCCTTTACTCCCACCCATTACCAGGAGCACCGGCTCATCGGGCATCAACTGCAGCGCAGCCCGCGCCTCCACACGCTCCACTTTGTGAAACTCCGGCCGCACCGGATAGCCGGTCACGATGACTTTGTGCTCCGGGAAGTAGCCCCGCGATTCCTCGACCGTCACCGCCACCCGGGTCGCCAGCCGGGCGATGAAACGGACAGCCCAGCCCGGTTCAATATCGGGCAGGTAGACCAGGATCGGCACCCGCAGCGTCCAGGCAGCCAGTGCCACCGGGACGCTGGCATATCCACCTGTAGCGAACAGCGCTGCCGGACGTTCACGGCGGCCCAGTCGCAGGGTGGCATTCCAGCCGCGCAGCAATCTGAGCGCGTTTTGCACTGCTCGCGCGGGAGTCAACCCGTGGACGCCGCCTGCCGGTACTCCCACGAAGGGGATACCGGCCTGCCTGACCAGATGCTCCTCTACCCCTTCTTCGCCCCCTACATAGAGGAGCGACGCAGGCGTTTCAGCGAGCAGTGCGCGGGCCACGGCCAGTCCGGGGTAGACGTGTCCCCCGGTCCCACCACCTGCGATCCAGATGTGCATCCTTCCGCTCTATGGACTCCTTGCTTCGTGTGCGTCTGCCGCGCGAGACGCTTAGCAACAGCCCTATCCCTGCCAGTGACGTCAGCATCGCCGAGCCACCTGCGCTCATGAACGGCAGCGCCACACCTGTGAAAGGGAGCAGTCCGGTGATCACCCCCAGATTTACCAGGGCTTGAAAGGTCAGCCAGCAGGTGACTCCACTGGCCAACAGTGCAGCGAAGGCATCAGGAGCGTGTAGCGCGATTCTGAAGCCGCGATAAGTCAGGAAAGCGAACAGCCCGATCACAATTATGCAGCCGAGGAAACCCGTCTCCTCCCCCACGATGGCGAAAATGCTGTCGGTGTGGGGCGCCGGGAGATAGCCCAACTTCTGTTGCCCCTGCCCCAACCCGGTGCCCAACAGGCCGCCGCTGCCCAGCGCGATCAACGATTGCTGGGCATGGTAGCCCATATTCAGCGGATCCTGCCAGGCGGCCAGATACTCGTCCATCCGTTGTCTGGCGTGGGGAAGCTGGTTGATCAACACCATAAACGTGACCCCCACGATGAGGCCTCCTGCGGCCAACTGGAGGATGTCAGCGCCGGCCAGGAAAAACATAGCCAGTGCGATCATCACGAGCAATATCGCCGTGCTCACGTCGGGCTGCAGCATTACCAGGCCCGCGATCAAACCGACGAGCATGGCAAAGGGAATCAGCCCATAGGTCACATGGCGGATGTCCTCGCCCTTGGAGACCAGCCAGGCCGCCACATAGATCACCATGGCCGGTTTCATCAACTCGCCGGGCTGGATGGAGCCGTTCAGGAACGAGCGCCGGGCACCGAAGGTGTCATCCCCCACCAGCAGTACCAGGATCAGGAACAGCAACGCGATGCCCATCACCGGCACTGCCTGCCTTTGCCACCAGTCATAGGGGATGGCCGCGACCACAGCCATCACCACCAGGCCCAGACCCACCCACAGGAACTGGCGCGAGGCGATGCGAAAGCTGTTGTGATAAGCCTGGTATGACCAGTCGAAGGTGGCGCTGTAAACCATCATCATCCCCAGGAACAGCAATCCGAGCACCGTCAGCAGCAGGGCATAATCCAGGCTCCGCCCATGCCGCCTTTCCCGCCTGGTCGTTCGTGAACTGACCCCGGTGACAATGCTCACGCCGGCCATCTCACAGCCCTCGCACCAGCTCTTTGAATCTGTCTCCCCGTGCGGCGAAGTCGCGGAAAGCGTCGAAGCTTGTACCGCCCGGTGAAAGGAGCACCACGTCGCCCGGCCGGGCCACCCGCGCCGCCAGCGCAACCGCTTCATCGAGCGTCTCGACCTGCGCAACGCTCTCCAGGGTGGCATTGCCCGCACCTTTACCCAGGGCCTCATTTGCCAGGCGTGCGATCATCGGCCCGGCCTCCCCAAAGGTGATCAGGTAGCGCACCCGTGCCGTCACCTCACGGGCAAATTCATCCCAGGGAAGCTTTTTGTCCCTTCCTCCAGCCAGGAGCACGATCGGCCCTTCAAAGGACCTGAGCGCCGCCAGAGTCCGCTCCGGGGCAGTGGCGATGGAATCGTCGTACCATTGCACGCCGTTAAGCTCGCGCACCAGCTCGAGCCGGTGCTCGACGCCGGTAAAGGTCAGGATCACCTGGCGCATCGCTTCCACCGGGACCCCCGCCACCCCGGCCAGCGCGCATGCGGCCAGCACGTTGAGCAGGTTGTGACGTCCGCGCAGCCGCACTTCCGACGCCCGGCAGATCTCCCGGTCCACGCCGTTCAGGCGCAGCGTCAGCGTACCGTTGGTTTTAAAAGCCCCCTCGTCCACTTCTGCCCCTCCGCTGAACCAGAGCAGATGAGCAGCGGTTTCAATAGCCAGCGAGCGGGCATTGGCATCGTCGAAACCCAGGACGGCGAAATCCTCAGGCCTCTGATAGGCCACAATGTTGCGCTTGGCTGCGATGTAATCCTCCATCCTGCTGTGACGATCCAGATGATTGGGCGTAATGTTAAGCACCGCGGCGATGTGAGGGCTTACCGTCATAAGCTCAAGTTGAAAGCTGGAGAGTTCCATTACCACCCGGTCGTCAGGTCGGATACGCTCCAGATCGGCGATGAGCGGGTTGCCGATGTTGCCCCCCACCCAGGTGGATAGCCCCGCAGCCCGACACATCTCTCCCACCAATGCGGTCGTCGTCGTTTTACCGGCCGATCCTGTGATACCGACGATCGGGGCCGGGCAGCGCTCCAGGAATAGCTGAGCATCGTTGCTCAGAGGGATACCGCGTCTGCGTGCCTCCACCACAACAGGAGTGTCCAGCGGCACACCGCCGCTGAGGCACAGCAAATCGGCTTTGTTGAGCAGACTGAGCGGATGTTTCCCCAGGACGTAGCGTATGGGCAACCCTTCCAGAGAGGCGAGCGCCTCTTTAAGCTCAGATTTGGGCTTGATGTCAGAGACAGTAACCTCGGCGCCAGCCTGCACCAGGAAGCGGGCCAGCGCCGTCCCCTGCCGGGCCAGTCCCAGGATCACCACATGTTTGCCGTTTAGTTCGCCCGTCATTCCCGTCACCACAGTGCCAGTGCCACGCCGGCCATCACCGCCAGCAGTTCAACCAGCCAGAACCGTTGCACCACCTGAGTCTCTGACCAGCCAAGCAGTTCAAAATGGTGGTGCAGGGGACTCATCTTAAACAGCCGTCTCCCCTGGCCGAAGCGGCGCCTGGTATATTTGAAATATAGCACCTGCAGGATTACGGAGAGCGTCTCGGCAACCGGAATGAGGGCCACGACCGGGAGCAACAGCCACTGGCCAGACATCAGGGCCACCGTGCCGAGAGTCGCTCCCAGGGCAAGGCTGCCGGTATCGCCCATAAATAGTTGCGCCGGGTGAGCGTTGTACCACAAAAAGGCAAAGCACGCTCCCACCACCGTGAAGCAGAATTGCACCAGGTAACCCTGCCCCTGCAGGAGAGCGATTACTCCATAACCGACAAAAGCGCCGGCCACAACGGTACCTGCCAGGCCATCAAGCCCGTCGGTCAGGTTGACGGCATTGGCCGAGCCGAGGATGACAAAGGCTGCAGCGGGCACCCACGCCCAGCCCAGCCTGACCGCACGGTGAACGCCGGGCACCCCGACCTCCCCTGCGAACTGTAAAGGGAGCAGGTACATCACCAACGCGACCACCAGCGCCACGCCAATCTCCCATACAATCTTATGTCGTGCCCGGTACCCCTCGCCACGGCGCATGCCACGCACGCCCGCGATGTCGTCCACGGCGCCTATGATCGCGTAGGCCACCATCACCCCCAGAGGAATCAGGATCGAGCGCCCCACAGGGGTGCGGCCGAGCAGATTGTAAACGTTCAGCGTCAAAGTGATGAGCACTACCGGCACGACGATCATCAATCCCCCCATCGTGGGCGTTCCCAGCTTGGTCTGATGACCGCGTGGCCCATCAATGCGAATGCGTTTGCCTATCTTGTAGCGTCGCAGGATACGGATAAGCAATGGCCCCCACACCACGGCCAGGAGGAAAGAAATACTCGCCAGGATCAGGGCGAAATCCATTTATCCCTCCCCGGCCTCACTTTGTGCGAGCCTGTCGCTACTGCTCCTCTGCATACTCAGCTCCCTTCGTGTTCTTTCTCAAGCGCATTGACGATTTCCTCCATGCGAAGAGCGCGCGAGCCTTTGATAAGTATGACATCATCGCTCTGTACCATTTGCTCCAGCAGGGCGATAGCTTCGGCATTTTCATTGGTAATATGTACCCGGTCTGCGGGCATTCCCCAGCGCAGGGCCGTCTCGGCGATGATACGCGCCCGCGGGCCGACAGTGATAAGGACATCGGCTACCTCAAGTGCCCGCATGCCGACTTTCTCATGCCCCTCCCGCTCATAGTCACCCAGCTCAAGCATGTCACCCAGCACGGCGATCTTTCGCCCCTCCAGCTCGTCGAGCAGGTTCAGCGCGGCCAGTGTGGAGACAGGGCTGGCATTGTAGGTATCATCGAGGATGGTTGAGCCATACGGTCCGGTTACAGCTACCAGGCGCAGTTGAGGAGCTGGAGCCCGCAGCCCTTCAATGATCTCCTGCCAGGTCAGCCCCTCTACCAGCCCGACCGCCGCCGCCCGGAGTGCAGTGTGGACGGAGTGACGGCCCAGGAGTGGGATCTTCACGTGGAGTCTTTCACCGCGGTAGTGCAGCCAGAACCGGATACCTTCCAGCCCCAATCCCTCGACACTATCGGCCCACAGGTCGGCCTGTGGGGAGAGGCCGTAGTAAAATATGCGCGCCTGTGTGGCCCGCGCCATATTCCGCACCGCTTCGTCGTCGTAATTCAGAATCGCAACGCCTTCCGGTGCCTGAGGCAGCGCCTGGACCAGCTCGGTCTTGGCCTGCGCGATGCGCTCCATCGTCCCGGCACGTTCCAGATGCACCGGCGCGACGATGGTCACCACACCAACGTGCGGACGCGCGATCCGGGCCAGCGCGGCTATCTCGCCCACGTCGTACATGCCCATCTCCAGCACCACGCGTTCATGCTCGCTCGTGAGGTGCACCAGTGTCAGCGGCAGGCCGATTTCGTTGTTGTAGCTGGCCTCGCTCTTGAGCGTGACGTACCGACGGGCCAGCACCGACGCTGTTATCTCCTTTGTCATTGTCTTGCCCACGCTGCCGGTGATACCGATGACGCGCACGTTGTGCTGCCCCCTCCAAAAAGTGGCGATCTGCTGTAAAGCACAGAGACTGTCTGTCACCCGGAGCAACACAGGAGGGTGCAGTTCATATCGCTCCGCCGGCAAGGTCAGGTCCAGCACCGGCACGTCGGCCTCCACCGGACGCTCGACGACCGCTGCCAGTGCACCTCGCGAGAAGGCGTCGGAGACGTAAGTGTGGCCATCAGTGTGTTCCCCTTTCAACGCGATAAACAGGGCGTCCTGGCGGGCCTGACGCGAGTCAACCACTGTTGTCGCGACAGGCCACTCTGGGCCAACGGGACGGCTTCCTGTCAGGCTCTCAACAACATCTGCCAGGGTTAACCTGCGCACACTCATCAAACCACCTCTAACAACCTGGCCTATCCTGAAAACCGTACGCATAGGGATGCGTCGGTTACGTTTTTCGGACAGGCACTTAGAGCCTATCCGAAAAACCGTACAAGCGGCATCCCCATGCCGCTTATACCGACGCATAGGGATGCGTCGGTTACGTTTTTCGGACAGGCACTTATTACCCTGGGGGGATGCCCAGCACTGTGAAAAGACGTGACGCCAGCCTCTGAAAAGCCGGGGTGGCCGTATCATATGCCCAGATAGACGTGGCAGGCCGATCCAGTTTGACCAGAATGATCAGTTGCGGATCGGGGAGTGGTCCGAATCCGACAAAAGAGGTAATGGTGGCATTCCTGTCATACCCGCCGGGGATGGGAATCTGGGCTGTGCCGGATTTCCCAGCGATCCGGTATCCTTCCACCGTGGCTACTTTGCCCTCCACCACCGTCTGCTCCATCATTTCCGTGACCATAAGCGCTGTCTGAGGTGAGATCACCTGAGCCTCGACTACGGGCCGTTGTGTGTAGGTGATACCGTCGGGGGTAATGCGTTTGGCGACGATGTGAGGACGCAGCCGCACCCCGTCGTTGGCAATGGTGGCCACGGCGGTGATCATCTGGAGTGGGGTCACGGCCAGCCCCTGCCCGAAGGCATTCGTGCCCAGATTTGAATCGTGCCAGTGTTCATAGTCATCAGGCAGCCACAACTGGCCGGCGGTCTCCCCGGCCAGGTCCACTCCTGTGGGGTGGCCGATGCCAAAGGCCAGGAGGTAGTGATAGAACGTCCTGGCTCCCATGCGGGTGCTCAGCCACGCAGCTCCCACATTGAGAGAGTGGATCAAAATATCGGCCATGGTGCGCTCGCCGGCCCCATCGAAAGAGGAGTTGCGAATTTCCACCCCTCCCACCTCGATCCATCCCGGGTCGTAGTATGTTGTTTCAGGTGTCACCACCCCGGCATCCAACGCAGCAGCCATCGTCAGCACTTTCAACACCGACCCCGGCTCGTACTGTTTGCTGATGGCCGGGTCCTCGAACGGCAGCGGCAGGCGGTTGTAAAATTCATTATACCGCCCCGGGTCGTAATCTGGCAAGCTGGCCATCGCCAGAATCTCGAAAGTGCGTGGGTCCATTACGATGACAGTGCCGGCGGCAGCCCGATACTCGTTCACAGAGCGGAGCAGTTCTTCCTGAGCGATGGCCTGCACAGTGCGGTCAAGGGTCAGGATCAGCTCATCGCCCGGTTGGGGCAGCACCACAGGCGCAACCGTCCACGGGATCTGCTCGCTGGCCGGATCAACCGGGCCTCTCCATGTGACCGGTTTGGGCCTCAGTTGCTCGTCATGGAATCCCTCGACGCCGTAGAACCCCTTTCCTTCAGCGTTGCAGAAACCGAGCACGTGAGCAGCCAGTGAACCCTCCGGGTATTCACGCGTCCAGAGCGGCCGCACCGAGATTCCGGAAAGGCCCAGTGCAGCCACCTGCTCTCCCAGCTCTTTGGCGACCGGGGAGGCGAGCGGTACCCAGAGCGATTCACCGCGCAGCCATTGCTCGATCTGTGAGGAGGGCAGGTGGAGCAATGGGCCGAGCGTGGCCGCTACACCGGCCTTATCCACGACGTAGGCCGGTGCAGCTTCAATAGCATACATCACCCCATTTCCGGCCAGCAGGTAACCGTCCCGATCGCGGATCGCGCCCCGAGGGGCGTCAGCCATAGTGATGAGACGCTCGCGCTGCTCCCGCCCCCACTCTTCGTAGAAGCGGTGGTCCAACACCTGGACACGCGTCAACTGAACCACCAGGGTCATGGTGAACACAGCCGCAAGGATACCGATAAATTGCAGGCGGTAGCGCAGTGTCTCAGCCATTGCCTCAAGGGTTGGATACCGTTGGTTGAGACTCGCCGGCCAGGGAGAGAAATTCCACCTGTTCCGCCGGCAGGAAGCCCAGATCAATCGCCCGCTCCCACAAGCGCGAGATGGAGCCTTCCCTGGCGATCTCAACTTCGAGCTGCTCGTTCTCCCGTTGGAGTCGTGATAATTCGGCCTCCAATTGCTGGATATGGCGGCCGCGGGCAGCCGTCTGTCCGACCAGCACCAGGTAGAGCGCTGCTATCAGCGCCAGCACGGTGACGATAGCCAGGGAGTACAGCGCTGTCCGGCGGTCCATCTCGAAGCGCCCTCGTTTGACACCGTGAACCATCCATTGCATAAAATCGGACATTGCAGTCTACCTTCAGGCTGTCTACCTGATCACCCGTTCGGCAACCCGCATACGGGCTGAGCGGGCACGTGGGTTGTCTGCCACTTCCCTGGCGGTCGGCACGATCGGCTTACGTGTCACCAGCTGCAGTGTGGCCCTGTGACGGCATGTACAAACTGGTGCCTCAGGCGGGCAGATACAGTCGCGGCTCTCCCGGCGCATGAACTGTTTGACCACGCGGTCCTCAAGCGAGTGAAAGCTGATCACCACCAGGCGGCCGCCCGGCCGCAGGAGTTCTACTGCCTGGGGGAGGGCCGCCTCCAGTGCAGCCAGTTCGTTATTGACGGCGATGCGCAACGCCTGAAACGTGCGCGTGGCTGGGTGGATACGCCCCCGCCTCCCAACCGCTCTTTCGATGACACGAGCCAGCTCCGTGGTCGTATAAAGCGGACGGGCAGCAACGATCGCCTCGGCGATACGTCGCGCCCGCCCTTCTTCACTGTATCTGATTAAAAGCCCCTCCAGCTCATCTAATGGTAGCTGGTTAACCAGCGTAGCCGCTGTAACGCCCTTCCCGGTGGGGTCATATCTCATATCCAGCGGCCCGTCGCTCATAAAGGAGAAGCCACGAGCAGGGTCGGCTAACTGCAATGAAGAAAGCCCCAGATCGAACAATACGCCGTCGGCAGGGACGAAGCCATGCTCCCTGGCAAGTGCCCCCAGATGCTCAAAGGAAGCATGGACGAGTACAAATCGCCCTGTGTAGGGAGCCAGACGGGTGCTGGCAACTTCTATGGCTGCCGGGTCACGATCCAGCCCGAGCAGGCGTCCACCTGGCGACGAGGCCGCCAGTATACCGGCAGCGTGTCCACCTCCGCCTACTGTCGCGTCAATATACTGGCCCTCTGGCTGCACCAGAAGGCTGTCGAGTGCTTCCTGGAAGAGAACGGGTTTATGAATCCGGGCAGGATGAAACTGAAAGGAATCGGCAGGTGAGGGCATAGATGTCAGCAACATACCTGTCCAACCTCACCGATTCACTGGCAACAGTCTCCTTGCCGCTACACATGTGTCCCAACCACTGCTCAGATACCCAGAGCAGCCCAGGCTTCCGTATTGCTTTCGTCGCCCTCAACCCGCCCGCGCTCCTCCCGCCAGGCATCTGGATGCCACAGTTCGAGGTAAGTATTGAGGCCGATTATGACCACCTCGTTGGTAATGCCAAGGTACTCCCGCAGACGTGGAGGAATCAATATCCGGCCCTGCTTATCAAGCGCCACGTCAGAGGCATTGGCAAATACCAGACGGCGCAGAGTGCGTGCGCTGTGGTCAGTGATGGGGAGAGCACTCACCTTATCCGCGAGCTTCTGCCATTCTGCCATGGGGAAGACCGCCAGGCAGCGATCCAGCCCACGAGTGACCACGAGCCCGGCCGCCAGCTCCTCCCGGAAGCGGGCCGGGATGATGACACGCCCGGCATCGTCAATAGTGTGAGTGAACTCCCCCAGAAACATCGTATATCCCAATTCACACCATTTTATCCCAAAAACACCCATATTATACATCAACATTCCCATTTTGACCAGTCCCTGTGCACTATTTTTAAGGTTACGGTAAGGTTACGGTATCTATTCAGGCGGTGACTGGAAGTCACCATTTGCCTGCGCCAGACAGGTGGTGTTAGCATCAGGTTTGCACGCGAGTGTGAGATACGCACAACTGGATTCCGCGCGTCGTTGCTCCCTGACGTGCCCGCCGGACGTGTCCGCCAGACGTGCCTGCCGGATGTGTCCGCCAGACGTGCCCGCCGGACGTGTCCGCCAGACGTGCCTGCCGGACGTGTCCTCCAGACGTGCCCGCCGGACGTGTCCGCCAGACGTGCCAGCCGGACGTGTCCGCCGGATCACAATCCGGCGG
The DNA here is from genome assembly GCA_034435075.1 of Anaerolineae bacterium. Lineage (GTDB taxonomy): Bacteria > Chloroflexota > Anaerolineae > B4-G1 > B4-G1 > JAOAAG01. The sequence goes on along the minus strand of DAOTYA010000245.1, from coordinate 15,159 downwards.
CGGCGGTCGGCGGCCAGCACCCGGCCCGCGTGGATTGTGATCCACGGGCGCATAGTCAAGATATTGGTCAGAGCCTTGCGCCTCAGCATCAGTTATGCGTAAGAAAGCCTGTAGAAGGTGATGTCAGTGCCTGTCCGAACAACTAACCGACGCATCCCTATGCGTCGGTACAAGCGGCATAGGGATGTCGCTTGTACAGTTTTTCGGATAGGCTCTCAGTGCAGGCCGACGCCCGGCGCGATAGCGCTTGAAGAGAAATAGTTAATTTGCTTACCCTTGTGGCTGTGCTATAATATCGAGCATAACAGAGGGAAACGAGTCTGACACTCGCTTATGCCCCTGTCAACTTTCCCGTGCTGGAATCAGGCAAAAATGTATCGTCCAAAGGACCGGCGAGCACGTCTTATGCTCTGGATCATCAGCTTTCTGGTGATCCTCAGTATGGCCCTGGGTCTGGCAGGTACCCTTGTACCACCACGGCGTGTTACGCCAACCGCCGTGCCCATCCCTACCGCTTTCCCTACCCGTACACCTACGCCTGCGACGGGTTGATGATACCGGGTGACATACAGCAAGTACGATAACCTGAAAAACTGTTCACGCCGATTGAAATCGGTCTCTTTGGGCGCTCTGCGCCGACGCAAGCCGGTCGGCGAAGGCCGACCGAAGGCCTGCGGCCCAAAAGGGCGACTTTAGTCACCGCCTAAGCGGACTTCGCCGGATACGGGCGCAGCGGCGCTGCACCCCTACTTGAGCGATCTGATCGGCGAAGGCCGACCATCGGCCACAGGCCCAAAGAGGCTTCGTTAGAGTTACTCTGCAATTTGGCCCTGAGGAGCCGGGTTATGAAAACACAGCCTCTGAAAATCCTTTTTCTTACCGCTGAGGCCACTCCCTTCGCCAAAGTAGGTGGGCTGGCCGACGTGGCTGGCTCCTTGCCCCGAGCTATTCGTGCTCTTGGCCACGATATCCGCCTGATGCTCCCCCGCTACGGCACCATCCGCAGCGACCGGTTTCGTCTGGAGAAGATAGGAGAGCCGTTCCTCGTCCCGGTGGGGCCAGAGGAGGAACCGGTCCATCTGTTAGGTACCTCCCTGCCGGTGAAAGACGGGGATGAACTGCCAGTCTACCTGATCTGGAATGACCTGTATTTTTCCTCGCGTGACCGCGTATACGGTTTCGAGGATGACGCCCAACGCTTCACCGTCTTTGGGCATGCCGCTCTCGGTGCCCTTCGTCTCCTGAACTGGAAACCGGATGTGATCCACGCAAACGACTGGCATACCGGCATTGTGCCGGCCTGGCTGAACACCATCGGCCGCGGGAAAGAGTTTTACAAGGGCATTGCCACACTCTTCACCATCCACAACCTGACCTACCAGGGAATCACCGGGCGACTGATATTGACTTTCGCCCGGATGGAGCACCTGAAGCACCTGGAGATCGAGCCTCCAGGAATGGTGAACTGGTTGGCTCAGGGCATCGCCTATGCCGATGTGATCAACACCGTCAGTCCCCAGTACGCACGCGAAATCCTCACCCCGGAGATGGGTATGGGGCTGGCACCCCTGCTGCAGGAGCGGAAAGAGCGCCTTTTCGGCGTGCTGAACGGGATTGATTACGAGGAATGGAACCCCGCCACCGACCCTCACATCCCCCACCGCTTTGATGCTCAGACCATTGATGGACGTGCGGCCAACAAGACCGCTCTTCAGCAGATGGCGCGTCTCCCTGTGCGACCGGACACTCCGCTGATTGGGATGGTCACGCGGCTGGACCAGGTTAAGGGAATGGAACTGATGGAAGGGGTTCTGGAATGGCTGGTGAGCCAGGAAGCTCAGTTCGTCCTGCTTGGCACAGGCCAGCCCGAATATCATCAGATGTTCGAACAGATGCAGGCTCGTTTTCCCGACCACATACGCGCTTTCCTCAAATTCGACGAGGTGCTGTCCCATCGAATCTACGCCGGCGCCGATATCTTCCTCATGCCCAGCAAGGTAGAGCCATGTGGCCTGGGCCAGATGATCGCCATGCGCTACGGCTGTGTCCCCGTGGTCAGAGCGGTAGGGGGGCTGGTGGACACCGTAAGCGATTACAACGCGAAGTTCGGCCGTGGCACCGGCTTTGTCTTCTCCGAATTCACCCCCGAAGCATGTCAGGAGGCCCTGGCGCGGGCTTTACAACTATACAACCAGAAGGATGCCTGGCGCAGGGTTCAAAAAAGGTGTATGGCGACCGATTTCTCCTGGTCGGCCTCAGCGCAGGAGTACGTCAGGCTCTATCAGCGGGCGCTTGAAATGCACAGTACATAGGAGTTGCAATGCGCACCCTGGCGATGGTACTGGCGGGCGGGGCGGGCAGCCGCCTGAGTGTGCTTACCCAAAAGCGAGCCAAACCCGCCGTCCCCTTTGCTGGTAAGTATCGCATCATAGACTTTGTGCTCTCCAATTGCTCCAACTCAGGCATCTTCACCGTCGGAGTATGCACCCAATACTGCCCCCGTTCGCTCTATGCTCACATCCAGTCTGGCTGGCCCTGGGACCTGGACCGTGTCTCCGGTGGCATTACTATGCTCCATCCCTATCTTGGCAGGCCCGACTGTAACTGGTACCAGGGCACCGCCGACGCTGTCTATCAGAATCTGGACTATGTGCTCCGTCAGCAGCCTGATGTGGTGCTGATCCTGGGCGGTGACCATATTTACAAGATGGACTATGACGTGCTGGTCACATTTCACCTGGATCACGAGGCTGACCTGACAATCGCCAGCGTGCGCATCACACCGGAGGAAACCACTCGCTTCGGTGTGCTGGAACTTAATAACGAGTATCGGGTGATCGGCTTCGAGGAGAAGCCCCCACGCCCCCCCGACAGGCCAGGCCCGTTTTGGGGCTCTATGGGCATCTATGCCTTCAACATAGAGGTATTGAAGGAAGTGCTGGAAGCGGATCACGCCCGGAACGACTCGACGCACGATTTCGGCAGGGATATCATACCGGCTATGGTACGCACTCACCGAGTTTACGCGTTGCCCTACCGTGGTTACTGGGTGGATGTCGGTACTATCGAGAGCTACTGGCAGGCCCATATGGACCTTTTGGCGGAAGAACCGCGTCTTGACTTGCTTGACCGACGTTGGGTCATCCGCACCCGCAGCGAGGAGCGTCCCCCCGCCAAAATCTCTGCCGGGGCAGGTATTGCCGACTCTCTGATCTCAGATGGCTGCGTGATAGACGGCGCTGTTGAGCGCTCAGTGCTCTCGCCGGGGGTACAGGTGCGCAGAGGCGCTGTTGTGCGTTACTCGGTCATCATGACCGACACGGTGATCGAAGAAGAAGCCTGGGTTGACCATACCATCCTGGACAAAAACGTACGCATCGGTACAGGCTCCAAAATCGGACACGACGACGATGCCGCTGCTGCTTTGCCGCATCATTCACACCCTCCCCTCACTGTAATCGGCAAGAACACTGTTGTCCCGGCTTATACCATGGTGGGTCGAGGCTGCACTATCGCGGCTGATCTGGGCAGGAGTAGCTTCCTGTCAAGAGTGATCCCCTCAGGGGCCACAGTGGGATTATAGAGCATTGGTGATGGAATTCCACGTCTCTCGCCAGGCCCGCGATCGCTATCAGTTTGACCGCTCTCTCTTCAGCCTGAGCGGCAACGTGATCTTCGCCAACTTCTATGCCGCGCGTCTCTTCGCTCAAAAGATGAACGCCCGGCGTGACCTGGTGCGCTTCCCGGAACAGGCCGTGCGTACCGGTCAGATCAATGCACTGGGCCTGATTGACGAAATCCTTCACTACGTTGTGGCCCTGTACCGCCAACAGAAAAATCCGGCCCTTATGGAGCAGGCACTGGAGTGGCTCTATAACAGTTTGGGCCGGGAGGCGGTTGAATCTGCTCTCCTCAGATTCACAGAGGAATTTCCCCCGCTGGCCGTCTATTCCCGCCAGATGGAGCCGGGGGACTACCTGAACGGAGAAAGCGAGGGGATCCCCAACCGCCAGGTCACGCTCGAGGAAATGATAATGCTCTGGCTGAGCAACGCCAACCCGGCCTGTGCACCATTTCAGGAACTTTTTGACGACTCCACCCTGCGCAGGGAAACAGTTTACCAGAAGATCATCACGGCTCTACACGATTTCCTCAACACCCAGCCCCCCTTCGGCCCAGACGATCAGAACCTGATGGATATGCTCCACAGCCCCGCTGTCGCCGTACCCCATTCTCTGTCGGGCCAGCTTGAGTACATCCGCCAACGTTGGAGTTACTTGCTGGGTCAATATCTCTACCGCCTTCTCAGCAGCCTGGACCTGGTCAGAGAGGAGGAAAAAGCGATCTTCCCCGGGCCAGGCCCTGCCATCGTGTACGATTTCACCTGGTTGGAGCTAGAGGCTGAGCGCTTCAGCCCGGATCGGGAATGGATGCCCCGACTGGTATTGATAGCCAAAAACACCTGCGTATGGCTGGACCAGCTTTCCAAACAGTACGGCCGGCCGATCACACGCCTGGACCATATTCCCGACGAGGAGCTTGATTTGTTGGCCCGGCGGGGGTTCACCGGCCTGTGGCTTATCGGCCTGTGGGAGCGCAGCCGCGCCTCTCAGCGCATCAAACAACTGTGCGGAAACCCTGAGGCCGTCGCTTCGGCCTACTCACTTTTCGACTATCAGATCGCGGCCGATCTGGGAGGTGAGGAAGCATACCGAAACCTGAAAGAGCGCGCCTGGAAGCGGGGTATTCGCCTGGCCAGCGATATGGTGCCCAATCATATGGGTATTGACTCTCGCTGGGTCATTGAGCACCCGGATTGGTTCATCTCGCTGCCATACAGCCCTTTCCCTTCCTACACCTTCAACGGCCCCGACCTCTCCTGGCAGGCCGATGTCGGGATATACCTGGAGGACCATTACTACAGCCGGAGTGATGCCGCTGTAGTCTTCAAACGGGTGGACAGGCGTACCGGCAGCGAGCTTTACATATATCACGGCAACGATGGCACCAGCATGCCCTGGAACGATACGGCGCAGTTGAACTATCTTAACCCCACCGTTCGCGAAGCCGTGATCCAGACCATCCTGCACGTAGCCTCACTTTTCCCTATCATCCGCTTCGACGCAGCGATGACTTTGACCAAAAGGCACTATCAGCGGCTATGGTTTCCCGAACCCGGCACCGGTGGCGACATCCCCTCGCGCGCGGAGTATGGCATGACCAGAGCCCAATTCGACCGGCTGATGCCTGACGAGTTCTGGCGGGAAGTTGTGGACCGCGTGGCCCAGGAAGCACCTGATACCCTGCTCCTGGCTGAGGCCTTCTGGTTGATGGAGGGATACTTTGTCCGCACACTGGGCATGCATCGCGTCTATAACAGCGCCTTCATGAACATGCTGCGCGACGAGAACAACGCCGGGTATCGTAGTGTGATCAAAAACACGCTCGAGTTCGACCCCGAGATCATGCGCCGGTATGTGAACTTCATGAACAACCCGGATGAGCGCACCGCCGTTGATCAGTTCGGCAAAGGGGACAAGTACTTCGGCATCTGCACAATGATGGTCACGATGCCCGGGCTCCCTATGTTCGGCCATGGGCAGATAGAGGGATTTACCGAGAAATATGGAATGGAATACCGTCGCGCTTACTGGGACGAACAGCCCGATAGCTATCTGGTCGAAAGGCACGAGCGGGAGATTTTCCCCCTGCTGCGCAAACGTTACCTGTTCGCCGGGGTGGAAAATTTCCTGCTCTACGACCTCTTCACCCCTGAGGGCTATGTCAACGAGGACGTCTTCGCCTACTCCAACCGTGCGGGAGAGGAGCGTTCGCTCGTAGTTTACCACAACAGGTACGCCGAAACGCGGGGCTGGATCCGCACCTCAGTGGCATACCTGGATAAAAGTGCCGACGGAGAGAGAAAGCTGGTCCAGCGCTCGCTGGGCGAAGGCCTTGGGCTGCACGACCGCGAGGACTATTACACCATCTTCCGTGATCATGTGACCGGTCTGGAGTACATCAGGAACAGCCGGGAGCTGTGCCGTAAAGGGCTGTACGTGGAGCTGGGCGCCTACAAATACCATGTTTTTCTCGACTTCCGCGAAATACAGGACAATGAGTGGCACCATTATGCTCAATTGGCTGCCTACCTGAACGGTCGCGGTGTGCCAGACATGGAGGAGGCACTGCGAGAAATCTGCCTCCGACCCGTCCATCAGTGCTTCCGGGAGCTTGTGAACCCGGCCATGTTCCGCCGCGTGATGGAAAATCGCGTCACCGACCCTGCTGCCGGGCCAGATACCGCGCTTATGGAGGAAGTGGTTCAGAAATTCGAATCCCTGTTACGCCAGATCAAACAAATGGGCGAGGGAAGCGGTGATGAAATGGCTCTGGCCGCGGAGATGAAGCGCAGGCTGGAAGCCATCCTCTTCCTGCCCATACTGGGGGAGCGCATCCCTGTGGAGCAATCATGGGAGTGCGAGTGGGCCATCGAATATCTGCAGGCTGGGCCGCTGGCTGAAGCAGAAGGGCTGGATGCTCCCCAGGTGTGGGCCGTGCTTCTGGGGTGGCTTTTCACTCATGCGCTGGGAAAGCTCGCCAGCGCAACCGACTTCCCGCTCGTCAGCCGCGCCTGGATGGACGAGTGGTTGCTGGAAAAGATCATCACCGAGACGCTCCGGGAGCTGGTGCAGGATGAGCAGGCAGCCTGGTCCACAACGCAACTGATCAAAATCCTGATCACTCATCAGCTCTGGTTCCAGGATGATGGTTCCCCATTCCTGGCACTCCGCACCTGGCTGCAGGACGAGGAAGTCCGTCGCTTTCTGCGGGTGAACCGCTATCGGGGGATCCTGTGGTTTAACAAAGAGGCTTTTGAGCAACTGCTGTGGTGGATGATGACGACAGGTGTGGTCTCCATCAGCGCTGACCCTCTATATACGCCCGCGGAGGTCGCCATGAAAATCGGCAGGTTGTACGGCCTCATTGAGAGGCTCCAGCAGGCCAAAGAGGAATCGGAATATCAGGTGGAAAAGTTAGTCGAACTGGCAGGATAAGATGAAATGCCCCATTTGCGGTTTTGAGAACCAGCCAGCTGCCACCCGATGTGAAAAGTGCGGGTACGGCTTCATCCAGGTCACGTGGCCCGAGTCCCCCGCGCTCGAGTTTCCCCAGCCTGAATGGCCCACCCTCTCCGGCCTGGGGCTGGAAATGCCCACTGCACCTGTCGCTGCCACCCCGCCCGCTGAGGGGGCGATCGGCGAGCCGGTAGAGCCTGAGATACCCTCAGATGATAAGCTGGCCCGTATGCACATATCCAGGGGCCTGGAGGCGCTCCGCCAGGGCCTGGTGGACCAGGCATACCGGGAGTTCGAGCAGGCTCGTCAACTGGCTAAAAACCTCGATATTGTCCGTATGGCGGAGGCACAACTGCGTGAGCTGCAACAGAGAGCCGGGCTACCGGAGGACCTGGTCACATCTGCAGAGAGCTTCATAGAGCGCCTGGAACAGAAACTGGAGCAGCGGCGCAGCGAGAAACGTGAGCCGCCACAAAAGGCTCGTGAGGAAGTGCTGGAGGTCAGGCCGGATTTGAAAACTTCGCCTGTGCGGGTTACTGCGCGCCCTGCACCCGCCACCCCCGGAGCACCGGATTTGAGACTGGCGCTCTCGACAGGCCTGGTTATCGGTATGATTAACGGAGTGATAGCGGGTTGCGGCGCAGTGGTATGTCTGGGCTTCCTGGTATCCCCTGTGCTGGGGCTGGCAGCGGGCTGGCTGGCAGCACAGGGGGTGGGAAGAAAAAGCCCTTTACAGGGGATCGCTGCTGGTGCCATCACAGGACTGGCGGGATGGCTGGGCGAGGTGGTCGGTTACGCAGCCTGGTCCTCTTCAAAGAACGCCTCCACAAGCCTTGACGCTCTGCCCACCGTGGCATGTCTGACGCTGCTGTACATCCCGGCCTCAGCAGTAGCGGGCCTGCTCGGGTGGCGGATGGGGACCTCGCGGCGACGTGCCGCCACATAAGACCGGGGGCAGGCTCCATCATGTCGCATGGTGAGTTCTACCGCATAAGCTGAATCGCTCATAACGGAAAGTTGCCTATGGCAGACTGCTATCTCTGCATCCATGGTCATTTCTATCAACCACCACGGGTAGACCCGTTCACCGGCTACATACCCCGAGAGCCGGACGCGGCCCCCTATGCCAACTGGAACGAGCGCATCAATGCTGAGTGTTACACACCGAATGCCGAGGCAGGCCACTTCGGCATGCTCAGTTTCAATATCGGGGGTACGCTTGCCCGCTGGCTCAGCCAGTATGCCTCTGTCACCTACGAGCGCATCATCGCGGATGAGCGGGCGTATCTTGCGCAGCACGGCGTTGGTAACGGACTGGCTCAGCCGGTGCACCATACCATCCTGCCGCTCGCCCGCCACCGCGATAAAGTGTGCCAGGTGCGCTGGGGCATCGCCAGCTTCAAGCACCGCTTCGGCCACGAGCCGGTCGGTATGTGGCTGCCGGAGCTGGCTGTGGACTATGAGACGCTGGAGGTAATGGCTGCAGAAGGGATCCGGTTCACCATTCTCTCTGATGAGCAGGTGCGCGGCGATCTGGAACATGGAGCCGGACCATACCGTGTGCGACTCTCCGGCTCGCGCGAGATAGCTGTATTTGTGCGCGACCGGCATCTCTCAAACGCCCTCTCCTTCGGCATGCCCGACCCGGCCCATGTTGATGAGTGGCTGCGAGAGCAACTGACCTGGCGCTGTTATGAGGGGCGTCTGGTGCTGATCGCCACCGACGGGGAGACCTTCGGCCATCACCATCGCCACGGGGTAGAGGTGCTCAAGCGCATCCTGAGCGCAGGGGAAAAATACGGTTATCAGCTCACGACTCTGGGAGTGTACCTGCGCGACCATCCTCCCCGGGCTGATGTGGAGGTGCTTGAGAATACGGCCTGGAGCTGCAGTCACCGCCTGGACCGCTGGTCCCTGGGGTGTGAATGCACGCCCGGCGATAGTCGTTGGAAAGGGGCATTACGGCGGGCGATGGATAATCTCGCATGTGACCTGGACCTGGCCTTCCGTTGCTTTGCAGAGAAAAGGGGCCTTGACCCATGGCCGCTGCGGGACAGTTACATCACCGTAGTTACGGGGCAGATGGATGGTCCGGATTTCCTGAAAGCGCGGGGGTTGGGCCATATGCCCCGCATTGATCAGGAGCGATTACTCTGGTTGTTGGAGGCCCAGTATTACAGGCAGCGTATGTACGCCAGTTGTGCCTTCTTCTTCGACGATCTCGACCGGCTTGAGCCAAGGTACGCGATCGCCAACGGCATCCGCGCGCTCGCGCTTACGCTCTATGCCACCGGCGAGGACCTGTCGCGCAGCTTCCGCCGTGACCTGAGCCTGGCAGTGAGTGGAAGGACCTGCCGCAACGGAGCGGATATCTTCGACACTATGGTCGCCACGGCCACCGTCCGCTCATAGCGGGCACAGAGATTCTGGCAGGGAATCAGGGTGATCTGCCAGGAGAACAGCAGGTTGGTCGAATGAGCGTGCTGAGATGTAAACAGGTCACACCCTGGCCAGCGGCTTTGGCCCGATAAATAACGCCCGGAAATCAGGCCTTCAGGGTAATTACCTGCCCGGCTGCCTGCCGCCGTGTGCCGATTGGAGATCGACCTTATACGGGCACCTGCGGCGCCGGGCGTCGGCCTGCGCCGACCGCTGGCCGAAGGCCCAAAGTGGGGAACTTCAGTCGGCAGGGGCAGGCAGTTACCCTTCAGGCGAAAAGTCCGGATTGAGAAAGCATTTCTAAAGCGCAGTCACCTGAGCCCTACTGTTTGCGTTACGGTAAGACCACCGTGTGGAGCGCGAAAGCGATTGCCTCCTCCCGCGTCATAGCCTGTCCCCGGAGCCAGGCTGCCGCGAATATTTGCGCATCGAGATGGATGCGCGCAGCCGCCAGGTCTTTCTCCAGAACTCTCTGAGTGTGTGAACGAATAACGGGCGGCCTGTCAGGGTCTACTACACCGATCATTATTCCCGCTGCTCCCCCCAGTTGCGCCGAGCCGACGTAATCCCCGGCTGCCGCGGCCAGCGCTGCAAATCCGCTTAACACGAGTGCCACTCCCACCTTGTTCTCTGCCTCCAGGTGGAGGTGCAGGCTGCGCTCAAGCAGAGAGCGGGCGCGTGCCAGACGCCTCTGATTGATCAGGGCGTGGGCCAGGGCCTCCATGGTCCAGGGGATATGCCAGCGCGCCCCGAAGTTCTCCATGTACGCGAGTGCCTCCTCCAGCATGGAGCAGGCTTGCTCCGTATCGCCCCGGTCCAGTACCACCCTTCCCAGGTGGTCGAGCACAAAGGCAGTACCCCAGCGGTGCTCCAGCTTCCTGAACAGCGTCAGGCTTTGTTCCAGCAGTGTCTGGGCCAGCTCGTAGTTGCCGCGCTCACGTTCAAGCTGCCCCAGGTTGTCCAATGCCCAGGCTGCTTCCTCATCGTCGCCGTATTCGCGGGCTATATCCAGCCCTTCCTCGAACAGTTTACGCCCCTGCTCAGGATCGCGGTCCGCAATACCATAGCCTATCCCCTGGAGCAGAGAGCTCAAAAGGTGGCGCTCGCCAAGCGCCCGGGCCAGCGTCAGCCCTTCGATGAACGCGGGGTGAATGTCTGTGACATAACCCTGGCTGATGGCCAGCCATCCGGCCCCCAACAATGCCCTGATTCGTGCCCGGGTGCGGACATGGCGTCCATGTTCCAATGCCTGCTCGATCCAGCGTCGTCCTTCGGTCAGACAACCAAGCACCTGCCAGAAACGCCAGAGGCTGCCCACCATGCGCAGTGCCATTTCTGCCTCGCCCCGTTCCAGCATCCAGGCCAGCGCCGTCCGCAGATTGTCGTGCTCTTTCTCTATGCGGACCACCCAGTAACTCTGCCGGCCTGCTCCAACATAAGGTTCCGCCTGCTCAGCCAGTGCCAGATAGTATGCTGCGTGCCGTCGCCTTATCGCCTCGGCCTCTCCGCTGGTTTCGAGCTGCTCCCTGGCGTATTCGCGTATCGTCTGTAACATCTGGAAGCGTGGGCCATAAGCACCGTTTGGTTCCACGACCTGCGCCAGGCTTTTTCTGGCCAGGGCATCAAGCAAAGTCCGGGTTTCCGTGACCTGGCATACCGTCTCCGCTGCGGCCACGTCCCAGCAATGAAAGACCGCCAGCCGACGGAAGAGAGTGCGTTCCCTCTCTTCCAGCAGATTGTAGCTCCAGGCTATGGTGTTACGCAGCGCCTGATGACGCACCGGTTTATCCCGTGGTCCGCTCTGCAGGAATACCAAAGGGTGTTCTAACTGAGCGCGTATTTGCTCGGGCCTGAACCGGTATACCTGTGCGGCAGCGAGCTCGATAGCCAGGGGCAGGCCGTCCAGGCGGTGACAGATTTCAGCCACAGCCGCGGCGTTGCTCTCGGTCAGGGCAAACTCCTGGCAGACGGCCCTGGCACGATCAACAAAAAGGCGTACCGCAGGGCACTCCAGCAATTGCTCCAGAGGAAGCAGGTGTTCACGGTCGGGCAGGGGAAGCAGAGGCACCTCGAAGCGGTGTTCACCGTACAGGTTCAGCATCTCCCGGCTGGTGATGAGCACCTTTAAGTATTGAGCGGCTTCAAGCAGCTCGCTCACCAGCGGAGCGGCGGGGATGATCTGCTCGAAGTTATCCAGGACCAGCAGCAGCTCCAGCTCCCTGAGGCTGGTCTTGAGTAAATCGAGCAGGGGTTGGCTGTTGACCGTTTCCACACCCATGGAGCGGGCGATCTGGATGACCAGCATGTCCTCACTCTCCACCGGGGCCAGGGGCACGAAGCAGACCCCGGCCTTGAAACGCTCTCTGAGTTGCCAGGCTACTTCTATGGCCAGGCGGGTCTTACCGATTCCGCCTGGGCCGGTCAGTGTTACCATGCGCACGTCCGGCTGCAACAACAGGGTGGAGATGGCCTCCACCACCCTGTTCGCTCCGATGAGAGAGGTCACTGGCACCGGTAAACTGGTATAAAAGCGTTCCGGGTGGGGTGTCCACGCGTTCAGACGCTGCAACAGCGTCTGGATCAGCTCTTCCAGGCGTCTGAAGTAGGTGCGTCGGCTGATGTAGAGCCTGTCGGCGTAGTACTCAGCCGGCGCGCCGGGGTATGTCAGGATGGTGTCAAGCAAGTTGCGCTGTTCATCGGAAAGCAGACATGTGCGTAGGTATCCGTAGACTGCGGCCAGTCCTCCGCGCGCCTCGATCCACTCTTGCCAGGGGGGCCGAGTGATCAGGCTGAACGGGTAACGGGGGAGGCGCAGGAGAGCCTTAAGATGGGCCTCATCCCATATCACAGCCATTGTTGCCTGTGTGCACACTCTCCACTACCGGTTTTGTGAGATGGTCGTATCTGCGGTCACGAGGCCGTCCCGGTTGATCTCCAGGAAAACGTTTACACGGGCTGGGGTTGGTGAACCACTCCTCCTGGCGGCAACGAAAGCCCAGGGGGCGTGGTGAGACGCTGCGCTTCAGATCCGGCCGGTCACCAGGGCAATCAATGCCATCCGCACATATATGCCGTTTTTCGCCTGGCGGAAATAGGCGGCACCGGGCAGGCTGTCAACGTCTGTTGCGATCTCATCCACGCGAGGCAGTGGATGTAGAATAACCAGGTTGGGGTTGATCCGCTCTACCATCTCACGGGTAAGGATATAGCTTCCCTTAAGCCGTTCGTACTCCATCACATCCTCGAAGCGCTCTTTCTGGATGCGGGTCATGTAGAGCACGTTGGCCTCGGCTATCGCTGCCTCCAGGTCGGTCGTCTCCTCGACCTGGACACCGTGCTGGCGCAGGCGTGCGGTAATTTCTGGGGGCATACGGAGTTGTTCCGGGGCAATGAAGATGAGTTTGCAATGATAGTGTTTATACAGCTCCACGCCAGCATGTACCGTGCGGCCATACTTCAGGTCTCCACACAGGGCAATAGTTTTTCCATCTACCTGCCCCAGCTCCGAGTAGATGGTAAACAGGTCCAGCAGAGCCTGCGTGGGATGTTGCCCTGCTCCATCTCCGGCATTGATCACAGGTGCTTCGGCGACATCAGCAGCTATTCTTGCGGATCCCAGCTCTGGGTGACGGATCACAAGCACGTCTGCATATTGGTCTACGGTGCGGACCGTGTCGGCCAGGGATTCGCCTTTGGCAGTGGACGAAGTGGCAGCCGAAGCGAACCCTATCACACTGCCGCCCAGCCGGTGCATGGCTGCTTCAAATGATAGCCGTGTGCGGGTGCTGGGTTCAAAGAAAAGGGTGGCCAGAATATAACCCCGCATCAGGTCCAGTCGCCTTCTCTTTTCCATTTGCCGGCGCATGTAGCCGGAGACAAATATGATGTACTCCAGCTCCTGGCGGGTAAACTGTCCCCCCTCAAGTATATCCTTACCCTCCAATTCGACCATATGCCACCTCAACTAAGAAATGTATAGCCTCTGGGGGAGGCACGCCAGGGTCAGGAGATAGCCCTCCGTATTACACCGGCCAGCCGGGCTATCCCTATCTCAATCTCCTCCGGAGTCAGAGCGCAGAAGGGGATGCGGATAAAGTTGTCGCCGCTGCCTTCAGCGAAGAAGCCGCGTCCATCGGTCAACAGAAGGTTTGCTTCCTGGGCCAGTTTCAGCAGTTCATCGGCACGCACTGTACCATTCAGGATAACACCGACGTAAAAACCACCTTCTGGCCTGAACCAGGTTGCCAGGTCAGTCATGTAACTTGCGAGCGCGTTCAGGGTTGCATCCAGACGGGGTTCATAAAGTGCTTTAAGCCTGGAAATCTGCGGCTCCAGCCATCCCTGCCGGATGAACTGAGCGACAATGGCCTGGTTCAGGTAACTGGCGTTGATATAGGTATCCTCGGCCATCCTGGCCAGTGCATCCACCAGGGAGGTGGGAGCCACAAGATAGCCGACCCGGAGTCCCGGGCTGATCAGCTTGCTGTAGGAGGATAGCAAGATTGTACGTTCTGGAGCCATACTGAAGATGGTGGGGTGTTCTTCACCGCGATAGCGCAATTTGCGATAAGGTATGTCCTCGATAATCCAGAACTCGTACTCGCGAGCCAGAGAGGCGATGCGCTGCCGCTTATGGAATGAGATTACTGCGCCAGTGGGGTTTTGAAAGTCGGGGATGATGTAGAAGAGCACGGGCCTTTCCCCCTGCTTCAGCCGGTCCTCGAGCTGGTCAATGTCGGGCCCATCTTCCTGGACGGGGAAGCCCACCAGGCGGGCGCCGCACCGACGCAACACCGTTAAGGTGCGGTCATAGGACGGCTGTTCTACATAAGCGACGCTGCCAGGAGATACCAGGAGCCGCGCGCATAGATCGAGCAGTTGCAGGGAACCGTTACCGATGATCACTCTCCCATTATCTACTCCTGCCTCTCGGGCAATTATCTCACGCAGCACTGGTAAGCCATACGCCTGCCCGTACTGGAGTATCACGCTGCCCTGTTCGGCCAGAGCTGTAACCGCGCATTCCGCCAGTTGCGTGGTGGGGAAGCTCTCCGTAGCCGGCACCCCGCGGGTGAATCTGATCACTTGATCGGACACCGTTGCTCCTTTCTGGGAATAAATTAGGGTATAAGCGGCATGGGGATGCCGCCTGTACTGGATAGGTTCTAAAAAGCAACAGGTCTACAACGATGGTTTGCCTGCTGTACTCACAGTAGAGGCGGTGGAGTCGCAGAGATAATCCATAAAGGCCTCTACGAACTCTGCGTCTCCGCGGTGAGAAAGCAGTGTCCTGGTCAAACCATCTTTGTAGTACTGTTCAGGCTGATTGAAACTGGCCCCTTCAGGCGCTCTGCTCCGACGCGCCGGTCAGCGCAGGCCCCCAAAAGTGACCTTCAGTCACTGCCTGGCTGGTCACAAAGCGCATACTCTTGGCTTCGGATCTGTCAGCCTGATCTCTATTGCTTCTCGCCGCTCCGAGGTTTAGAGTGTACCATGCTACTAAAGGCTTGTCAAACGTAACTGCCTGCGGGGGTGTCCGTCACTTTTTTGCGCGAGAAGAGAGCGAGAGCAGGCTATGGCTGGCCGTGGCGACGTCAGTTGTAGGGCAACTGCGAGCAGTTGCCCTACATTGTGGCCGGTC
>DAOTYA010000244.1:0-2156 GCA_034435075.1 Anaerolineae bacterium | reverse complement strand
ATCTGGTCCTTCTCCAGCTCGCGCTCCCGGCACAGGGTGACCGTGTCAATGGCATCGCGGGCGGCTTGCCGCTCCGCCAGTTCGCGCGCCAGCTCGCGTTGTTGGGCCCGGTGGTCGGCCCAACGTTTCAGCAGCCGGCGGTGGCGCAGGTGGAAGCGGGTGGTCAGCTCTGCCAATTGCTGCTGGCGACGGTGCAGCCCTTTCTGAACCAGTCGAACCGGCTGTGCGGCCTCCTGACGTTGCGTCATCTCGCTCCGCTTACACTCGATGGCTTTCTCCACCTCTGCCCACTCTCGACAATAACGCTGCCGGAGCGCTTCCAGCCGGCGGCGGAGATTCGCCAGCGCTTCTTCCTCCTGAGCCAGACGACGTTCGGTGACTTCCCTCTCTTGCGCCTCCTCCCAGCGGCGCTGCGCGGTGCGGTTGGGGACCTCCCGGTAGGTGTAGCCATAGTTGGCGTTCAGATTGGCCCCATTCACCATCTGCCGGATGACCCGCTCCTGGTAGGCCCAGCGTTGCCGGAAGCAGGCCGGCACAGCCCCGGCAGACAGGTGTTCCGGGATACACCCGCTGTAGACCCGCGTCGGGTCTGTATCACCGCGCCGCCGCATCAGCACCAGCCGGCGGGGGTCGGCCTGAGCCTTCTGCGGTGCTTTCCAGCGCGCATACACCGCCTCGTGGTCGGGGTCATTCTCGACCGCTTCCCATTCCCCCAGCACCTCGAAGGCCGCCAGGCTTTGATCCCCCTGGCGCGGCAGGACGGTGATGTAGTACCGCCCGGCGGCAGCGTAGCGCTCGGCCAGCGGCAGGCCGCTGCCCTCGCTGTCGAAGATGTTGTAGGCGATGGGCCGCCCCAGCTGGATCGCCAGCTCTGCTTCCAGATCCACCAGCACGCCGCTCAAGTGGGTATCCACAGCATAGTTCCACCCGCCCAGAAGATGACCGTCCGGCCCGTTGACCAGCAATTGCTTGGTGCCGGGCATCACCCGTTCCAGCATGGCCATGTGGCCGGAATGCGCACGGTGTTTGGTCCAATGGGCCTTGACGTGCCAGTCGGTGAAGATGAACAGCGGCTCATCCCCAGGATACCAGGCCTGGCTGTAGCAGCAGGCCAACGCGGTCGCCAAGGGCGTGCCGATCCGCAGCCGCGTGGCTTCACCCAGAAAGTGCTCGACGGTGAGATACTTGTAGGTGAAGCCGTACAGTACCTTCAAGCCTTCGCCCTGGTAGTAGTACAATTCGCTCGGGCGGGTCAGGTGCAGGAGCGGCAGATAGAGCAGATGATCCATTTTGGACCACAGCGTCTCCGCTTCGCTCGCCACGATGCGCAAGGTGGTGTCTGGATGGGCCTCAACATACTCCTGCCGCGCGGTGGCGAGACACGCCTCAACCACCTCCACCACGCCCATCTCCTGTTTCGCGGCTTCGAGGAAAAAAATCCCGGCGTTCGCCAGGCTCGAATCGCTCTCTTTGACCTCAGCCGCCGCCCCGGCGCTCGTCTCTTGCTCCCTGGCACGGAATGGCCGACCGGGAGGGTGCGTCAATTCAACCTTGCGCAACAGGTAGTTGATGTGGCCCGCACTCAGCTCAACCTCGAATTTCTCTCCCACTTCCCGCGCTAACTCCGGCGCAGTCAGCGAATCGTCTGCCCGCTTCCGCTCATACAGCCACTCCCGCAGGGCAGGATGGGCTTTCTGGGGATGGCCATACCGACCGTCAATCAGGGCCTCCCACCGTCGCCCGCCGGCCTCATACCGGGCTTGCAGCCTGGGCAGGTTTCCTTCTTCGACACGCAAGCCCAGCGCGACCCGCGCGGACTCGAAGGGTTCGCCGGCCTCGACCCGCAGCAGGAGCTGCTCGATCTGCCGGGCTTTCTCACATACGGCTGGGGGACGGTTCATTGCAACCTCCTCGTGGCAAGGGATGGCCCCTAGTTTACCACGCGCTGGCTCCACTGTCAATTCCAATTATGCGGTTGTTAAGGTGCATTTAAGGGTAATGCTAGGTCGTTGGATTTTGCATATAATGTTATTTTACATTGCTTACAGCGTCGTTCTTTATATATTTGTTATGTTAACTGGAGTTTAGAGCCCAAACTGGCTAGGGCTTGACAAAATCTGAAATCTGCCGATGATTTGGCAGTATGAATACAGAAC
>DAOTYA010000243.1:0-13911 GCA_034435075.1 Anaerolineae bacterium | reverse complement strand
CAGTCCGCACGAGGCAGATACTGCAAACGCTGGCTACACTGAGACACCCGCAAATGGCTCAGATGGCCTTCGACCCGCCGGACTGTAGTCCGGCGGGCACAGGCTGAATAGATACTAAATCACAAGGAGAGTGCTATGAAGCTGATGATTTTGGACAAGGGTGCGATTGCTCCCATGGTTAGCGCGCTGAGAGCTGACTATCGGGTGATCGGACCGCAGGCCAGAGGGCCGCAGTTCGCTTTCGGCTTGATCACCGATCCTGCTCAGTTGCGCCTTGACTATAACACGACCATTTTACCTCCCAAGAAGGTGCTTCAGCCTCAACAGGAGCGGCTGGCCTCGTTCAACCGGCGTGAGCGTAGAGTGGAGCCGGTTATCGAAGCTGCCCCGGTGGTGCTGCTGGGTGTCCACACCTGCGACCTGCATGCCTTCCAGTTGCTGGACAAGGCATTCTCTGCGGACTACCCCGACGCCCATTACCTGGAGCGGCGGCGCCAGACGGTCATCATCAGCCTGGAGTGCCTGGAGCCGTGTGATGAACACTCCTTTTGCAAGAGCATGGGCACTCTGACCGCCGACACGGGCTACGATCTGCACCTCACCGACCTGGGAGCTGCCTATGCTGTGGATGTGGCGACTGAGACCGGCAGGCAGATACTGACCCGCTACGCGACCGTCCGCGAGGCAAACGAGGCCGATGTGCGCCGCCTCAATGAGGTGCTCAGTGCCAAATGGCCGCGCTTCACTTATCGCCTGGATTTCGACGCCGCCAGTCTGCCGGCCTTGCTAAGCACGGCTTACCACCATCCCGTTTGGGAAGAGCTGGGAGAGCGCTGCCTGGCGTGCGGCTCCTGCACTAACGTCTGCCCTACCTGCTATTGCTTCAACGTCTTCGACGAGGTGGACATGCAATTGACCGAAGGGACACGCTGGCGATGCTGGGATTCCTGTCAACTCGATGAATTCGCCCGGGTCGCCGGCGGCGAAAATTTCCGCCATGCCCGTGCTGCCCGCCAGCGACACCGCTTTATGCGCAAGGGAAAGTACCTCTACGAAAGGTTCGGGGAACTGGGCTGTGTGGGATGTGGAAGGTGTATACGCGCCTGTGTGGCCAAAATCAGCATCGTGGACGGCTTCAACGCTATCCACAGGTCGGCGTAATTCGGGAGGGAGAGCATGATAATATCCATATACGCACCGGAAATGGCTCGCCTGGTCAAAGTGGAGACACTGACCGCGCTGGAGAAATTGTTTACCATCGAAATGCCCGGAGGGCGTAGCCTGGGCCATAACCCGGGACAATTCGTGATGGTCTCGTTACTGGGAATCGGCGAAGCGCCGATCTCCATAACCTCGTCGCCCAGCCGTTCCAACGGCACATTTGAGTTATGCGTGCGACGGGTCGGGGATGTGACCAATGCATTGCATAAAATGCAGCCAGGTGACATGGTGGGTATACGTGGCCCCTTTGGTCACGGCTTCCCCATCGAGAAGATGCGCGGGAAGGACCTGTTGTTTGCTCCCGGTGGTCTGGGACTTGCTCCACTCCGTTCGCTGATCAACCAGGTGCTTGACGAGCGCGGCTCCTTCGGCCGGGTGATCATCCTTTACGGCGCCAGACGCCCGCAGGAGCTGCTGTTCCGCAACGAGCTGGAAGAATGGGTCGCCCGCCCGGATGTCGAGTGCCTGGTCACCGTGGACCGGGGTGATGAGACCTGGGACGGCAACGTCGGGGTCATCACCACGCTATTCCCCAAGATCACTATCAACCCGCGCAATACCGTTGCCATCACCTGTGGCCCACCCATTATGTACCGCTTCGTGTTGATGGAGATGCTGGGTAAGGGTATCCCGGAGACCCAGATTTACCTCTCGCTGGAACGGCGGATGAAATGTGGAGTGGGTAAATGTGGCCATTGTCAGATCAACAATCTTTATTGTTGCAAGGAAGGCCCGGTTTTCACCTATGCTCAGATCAAGAACGTTGAGGAGGCGCTTTAAATGACCAGCGAGCCGACTGCCAGGAACAACGGTAAGCCCAAAGTGGCCTTTTTCGATTTCGCCTGCTGCGAGGGATGCCAGTTAACGGTCGTGGATGCTCTCCAGACTCACCTGGACCTGCTCGACGCGGTCGAGATCGTTCAGTTCCGGGAGGCCATCTCCGACCGTGGAGAGGATTATCAGATCGCTTTCATCGAGGGGTCCTGCACCCGCAAGTCAGATGAGGCCCGTTTAGAGAAGATCCGCGCTCAGGCTGCCATCGTCGTCGCGCTTGGGGCATGTGCCCACATCGCCGGCGTGAACGCACTCAAAAACCTCCATCCGCTGCAAGATGTGCGCCGTTGGGTCTACGGCGATCAGGCAGAGTGGTACGAAACTTATGAAGCACGGCCCATCAGCGCCGTCATCGAAGTTGACGCCATCATCCCGGGCTGTCCCATAGACCGTGAGGAATTCATCCGCGTGGTCAAAGCGTTGCTTTTGGGCAAGAAGCCACCGATACCCGACTACCCTGTCTGTGTAGAGTGCAAGCTTAAGGAGAACGTCTGCCTGTTCCACGTCGGCAAGTTCTGCATGGGGCCGGTCACGCGGGCCGGCTGTGGCGCCATCTGCCCGACTTACAACGACGGGTGCGAGGGCTGCCGTGGGCTCATCCCCAATCCCAATGAAAACGCGATGAAGGATGTGCTATCCGATGCGGGCCTGACCGTCGAGGAGATCATGTCACGCTTCACCATGTTCAATACATACAGGGTGAGCAAGTGATAAAGGCACGGAGAAGTAGACTATGACCAACGTAAACATTAATGTGCATTATGTCACCCGTGTCGAGGGGCATGGGGACGTCGTTGTAGACGTTAAAAACGGACAGATCAAGGAGTGCCGTTTTGAGGTTGTCGAAGCTCCACGTTTCTTCGAGGCCTTTGTGCGTGGCCGCCCTTACTATGAGCTCAGCCATATCACTTCCCGTATCTGCGGGATATGTAGCGTCGGCCACTCGACCACCAGCCTGCGCGCCACCGAGAAGGCACTGGGAGTCGAGCCATCAGAGCAGACGGTGTTGTTACGCAAGCTCCTGTTCCATGGCGAGATCATTGACAGCCATGTCTTGCATACTTATTACCTGGTCGCACCGGATTTCTTCGGCGTCAACTCCGTCATTCCGCTGGCGAAAACTCACACTGACGTGGTCCTGCGGGCGTTGAAGATCAAGAAACTCGCCGGCGATCTGTGCGCGCTGGTCGCCGGACGCCATACCCATCCTATCGCTATGACTGTGGGGGGATTCACCTACCTGCCCAATGAGGCCGGATTACGGGAGATGAAAGCCCGCCTTGAGGAGGCACGGGCAGATATGGATGCGACCGTTGAATTGTTCGCTTCCCTGTCCTGGCCCCAGTTCGAGCGGGAGACGGAGTATATCTCCCTCAAAAAAGACGAAGAGTATGCTTTCATTGACGGGGTGATCACCTCCTCGGATGGTTTCACCTACCCTATCGAGGACTATCGCAAGGTGACGAACGAGTGGTGTGTACCGTTTTCCACAGCCAAATGGGCCAGACACAACCGCGAATCGTATATGGTGGGGGCGCTGGCAAGATTCAACAACAACTACGACCAGTTGCATCCGCGCGCCAAAGAGGCTGCCGCCAGACTGGGTATGAAGCCCCTGGTAACCAATCCCTTCCTGAACACCGCCGCCCAGGTGGTGGAAATGGTGCACTCTCTCGAAGACAGCATCGAGATCATTGACCAGTTGCTCACGCGAGGCATTCAGCAGGAAAAGCCCCCGGTCGTGAAACTCAATGGTGGCGGTGAAGGTGTGGGGGCATGCGATGTGCCGCGCGGCACCCTCTTCCATCATTACGTCTACGACGAGAGAGGCATCTGCACAGAAGCCAATTGCATCATTCCCACCAACCAGAATATGGCCAATCTGAACGCCGATATGCAGGCTTTCCTGCCCCTTATCCTCGACCGTCCTCAGGAGGAGATAAGGTTGTTGCTGGAGATGCTGGTGCGGGCCTACGATCCCTGTATCTCCTGTTCGACCCATTTCCTGAGAGTCCAGTTCGTATAGTTATGCGTACAGCAGTTATCGGATTGGGCAATCCCCTGCGCGGCGACGACGGGGTCGGGCCACGCGTCGTTAACGAGCTGCGCCGCCGTGGGCTTCCGACCGATGTGACGGCCATTGACGGTGGAAATGCCGGTCTGGACCTGCTGGACGAGCTGGAGGAGTGGGAACGCATAGTAATTGTTGACGCGGCTGAACTGGGGTTGGAGCCGGGACAGTTTGCACGCTTTACACTGGCCGAGATAAAACTTCGGGATGATTGCTTCTCCTCTCATAGCGCCGGCCTGGGAGAAGTGATAATGTTAGCCAGCGCACTGGGCCGCAGGATTCCGGAGATTGTGGTTTTCGGCGTGCAGCCGGCCGAGATCGGTTGGGGAGAAGGGCTGAGCCAGGCGGTCGAAGCAGCCATCCCGGCCCTGAGCGATGCCATCCTGGAGGAGTTGTAAATCGCCATACTTTGTGGACGCGAAAGGAGACAGGCATGCCCAAGATTCTGTTGATCGAGGATGATCCTGATATGGTGATGGCCCTGCGCATGCCGCTGGAGGCCAACGGTTATGAAGTGTTTGAAGCAGCTACAGGCGAGGAGGGGTTACGGAAGGTCAAGGAGATCGAGCCTGATTTGATCATCCTGGATGTGATGATGGAGACGACCACGGCCGGTTTTCAGGTCTCGCTCCAGTTGCGCAGCCCCGCTCCACAGTCCGAATATGCTGCGTACAGCCATATACCTATCCTGATGCTCACCGCCATTCATACCACCACCTCACTGCGCTTCGGGCCGGATGAGGCCTACCTGCCGGTGGACGATTTTGTGGATAAGCCGATTGATCCAGATGTGCTATTGGAGAAGGTGCGGAAACTGCTCGAAAGCAGGTCCCCGAAAAGTGAGCCTCGAAGCCAATGATGCTAAACTGTTCAGGCGGTGGCTGAAGTCACCGCCTGAACATTACCCTGACACGAGCAGTTCCAGAACGACTCCGGCACGCCGCCCGGTTATGGCGGAAAGTTAACAAATGTTGTTCGATATCAGCTTTTGTGGGATGGCTCTGCGGGCTATTGCACACCGTTGTAACTGTGTGAGGTTTGTAGCATGAACAGGCTTAATTCACGGCATGTGGCTTCAATCCTGCCAGGGCTGATGGCTGCATTGTTGGTGGTAATCTGCTGGCACTTTGCGCGGCCCTCGACAGCATCCACCGATTTGTTGGTTGCACGGGCAGACAGTTCAGGACAACTGGAGTATGCGACACAGCCAACAGGTACAGTTCCTGTTACTGTTACCACATTCCTGCCCTTCATCGCAAGGAATTGCCGCTTCTATGTGTTCGATGATTTCAGCAACCCAGAGAGCGGCTGGGGCACCGCTACTCGCCCTTATGCACGTTCTACTACGATAACGGCGTGTACAGGATACTCACCGATGGAACAATACGCTTTGTTGGTAACTCTCCTGAGTGGATGGTGCCGGATGATGCTGTAATACGGGTGGATGCCTGGATTGACAGCGCTCCCCATGGCCTGGGGTACTATCCTGCTATTGGGCTGGTCTTTGGTCTGGGATTCTATCCGTATCAGGGGTATATGTATTGGTTGGATTGGTACGATTTCAGGGTTTATCCGCGGGACCAGAGATATGCTCTAATCAAATGGGGTTATGGAGGCGAAAGTGAGATTACTCTGGCGACAGGCAACTCTGATGCCATCTTGAACGATCTGAAAGCTGTGCAGAAATTAGAGGTGCGACGGAGCGGCAACGTAATGACTCTGATGATCAATGGCACGACGTTGACTACCACAACCGATGAGTATAGTCCTTACGTCGGACCGCGATCGGTGGGAATCAGTATTGGCGATTCCTATTCGGCGGCGTTCGATAACTTTGAGGTCAGCGCTTCGGGGTGTATTACAAACGTCGGTTTTTGAGAGCCTGATGCGGTTATGCGTACCATCACCACAACGGGCAGGAGCGAACGCGTTTAGAGAGCCTATGAATTCGGGGGGAGGTCTGGAAACTGTTGCTTTGAAAGCCCGGTCCGGTGGCGTGATTTGAAAAAGCCCGCGCCGGGTATAATGTCTATCCATAGTCCGGGTCTCGCAGGAGAATGAAAGTGCCAGGGAAAGTGCAGGACCGTCATATAAATTCGCCTGTCTGTCGGCCCCATTCGCGCGCCTGGAGCCGGCAATAGCACACCCTGCTTGGGGAAGCCAGGCCACCGCGATGCCAGACCCCGCGCCTTCCCCTTGCAGGAAACAGCCACACAACCCCATCTCGAACCATCCCCGGCCGGCCGTGTGGAGGCTTTCGCAGCTCCTCGCGCCGGCCGGTTTCTATTTGAGAGCTCGAATCGGGGTGTTCGCGCGATGTTCAGGTACGTGCGCTTGTCGGGTTGCGAGACGTACTACGGCTCCCTGCGCGGGGCGGAGTAGAGCCAGGCCGGCAACTCGCTGGACAAAGCCAGCCTGCTGGTGGCGCTCCTGCGCGAGAGTGGAATCCCGGCCTGCTACCGCCACGGCACACTCGGCACCGCGTGTAACAAGGCCTGGCGCCAGGACACAGATGGCTCCGTCGTATCGCGGGCTACCAACCACATGATACGGCGGCCGTATTTGGTGGCCGCGCCTGGTCAGGGTGGTGCCTGAAGGTTTGTCAGCCGACTCAGAGACGCTGGGGTCGAAGCCAAACCAGACAACGACGCTCTGGCCGACTGGACGAGGGCCTGGCCCAGCTCAGCAGCCAGCTTGCCGTGGCTGACCTGGCGGATGAGTTGGGTCAGGGCATCGAGGGGACAGGCCTTCAGGTGCTTGGGGTAGACCAGTTCTTCTTTCACAGCCTGGTAAACCATCCCCATAATCGCCGTTCAGGAAAAGTCCGGAGTGTACCTTCCGGCAGGCGGGATCAGGTAGATAACTGCTCGCAGTTGTACTACGAGCGCTCAGGCCTAAAATTGGAGCACGCATCTCCGGGATTGACCTGCTGCTATATCTGGTGATTACCCGGGGCAGGCCGACGCAGGCCTCAAAAGGTGACTTCCAGTCACTGCCTGAACAATTATGTCGTCTCCTTGTGATCTTCATCCAGCGAAGCCCAGCCACGGCGCAGGGCGAGCAGTGCCGCCTGGGTGCGGTTGGCGACGTGCAGTTTCTGGTAGATTTCGCTCAGGCGGTTGGTAACGGTGCGCTCCGAAAGGCTCAGTTCTCTGGCGATACCCTTGTTATCCAGCCCTCGCGCGACCAGACGTAATACGTCCATCTCGGCCTGGGTCAGAGCTTCCACATCGGGGGCACTCTGGCTCAGGCGGCGGAATTCCTCGAGCAGCCGGGCTGCCAGGCCAGAGTCAATAAGAGCCTCGCCACGATGGACGGCCCGTACAGCGTCCACCAGTTCCTGCTCATCAATGTCCTTCAGCAGGTAACCCCGTGCGCCGGCCTTGATGGCCTCAAAGACATACTGGTCCTGCCGGTACATGGTGAGGATGATGATCCGCACCGAAGGGATGCTCTCAGTGATACGGCGTGTCGCTTCCACGCCGTCTATGACCGGCATGCGAATGTCCATCAGTACAACATCGGGTTTTAGCTGGCAGGCAAGTGCTACAGCCTCTTCTCCGTTCTCGGCTTCGCCGACAACCTCCAGATGGCCCACCTTCTCGCATATCTGGCGCAGGCCCCGGCGAAAAAGCCGGTGGTCGTCAGCGATCATTACGCGGATAGCGGACATCAACCCTCCTGAGCTACTCCAAAGGACATGTGGGTATCTTGTGCCCCTCTGACTCCTCGCATTTCTGTTGTTTATCCGGGAAAGCTATAACGATCAGCCGATAACGGAGGCTGCCATAAGGGTGACATGTCACGAGTGTCAGGCGCTCGTCCCTGGTTGGCAAGATATAACGCGCATTTTCGAGGCGTACCTCTATCGGCTGCCCGGCCTCTGGCAGTGTGAGCACGCTGCTTACGGTATAGGTGTAAGGTACATCGCCCGCATATACGACTATAGAGTCGCCGGTCTGCAGCCTGTAAAGATCACGGAATACTTCGCCATGCGTGGTATTGTGGCCATTCAGGACAGTGTTACCAGGCATGCCAGGTGGGGCAGAGGTATTGTGCCATCCTGCAGCGTATGTGTCCGGCACCTCCCAGATGGAATATTCCTGTCCTCCAACCCGGGTAGTCTTTGCTGACACAGGCACAACGGGCGCATCCACACCTATAGCCGGGATCACGATGCGGGCAGGAATAGCATGGGGGACCGTCTGGGTAGCGGTGGGCATCGGCACCAGGGATGGTATCAGCACAGCTGAGGAAAACATGGCCGGCCTGGTAATGGTAGTCGCAACGCCGGGTGAGGTAGGGGTGGTAACGACGGTTGGCGGAACCGGCAGCGGGGTGGCAGTAAAGGTAGCCAGCCGGGAGCCGATGTAAGGGTGATAGAGCAGGGCTATCCCAACGATCACGACAAGTACACCTCCTGCCAACAATCGCGCTGCTGATTTGTCTCTCACTTGTGACTTCCACACCCCGAGACATCGAAAGTGATCGCAACGTGATCTCTCCTGCTACGTTGAACATTTTACCACGCAGTTACATTATGACAAACTGCCCAACTGAAGCCTGGGGTGGTCCTTCACTACGGGCGGATACAGGGAGGGCCGCCGAAGCGTTGATCGGTAACTGCCTGCTATGTGCAGCGCGGATGATCAGTACGCCGGGCGCAACGGTATGGTCAGGCGGTGACTGTAGGGCCGAGGCACGCCTTGCCCGTACACCTTTTGGGGCCTGCGCCGACCGGCACAAAGCACCTGAAGAGGCCAATTTCAGCCGGAGTAGTTACACGGCAGGTATCGAAACTTGTGCTTCTGCCGAAGGTAAGGAAACAACAATAACGCCGGAGGTGTTGATAATATTGGCGTGTGGGCACTTGAAGCTGGGCCCTGCTCGCAAGCGTGATAATGGTTGCGTGTTGCGTGAGAGCTTACGCAATACGCAACACGCAATACGCAACACGGTCCTCACTTCCACAAGGTCACGACCATCGTGTCACCGTAGCAGGCGTCGGAGCCGAACCCGCTGTTAGGTAGAGGTACTCCTTCGCCGAGGAGTGATCTCACCAGTTCCGCGGTGATCTCTTTCTTCCCCTGGTCGCAATCTGTGATCTTGATACCTGCGAAGCCAACAATGTGGTATACATAGCTGCTGCCCTGGTGCGGACACGGTGCTTTTGGCGCCGGCACTTCCGTAGGACAATCAAGCACAGCATCGTAGACAGGTATGTAAAACAGCGTGTCTCTCGGTGCCTGGCAAACAGCGCTGGCATTGGAGCCCGGCTTGGCATGAATGTAATCACCCCAGCGGCAGCCAATGCAATCAGCATAGATGGGAGGACCATCCCAGCCGTTGACCATCCATACCTTGATGACGTTTGCCCCTGCGCTCTCGTCAATGGCGCGCGGCCAGCCAGCGCTCTGCTCGCCCTGATTCCACATATACCCCAGGTTCATCCATCCCCTGTGCTGGGCCACTTCGCTGGCCCAACGGATGGTGCCTCCGTTGTTGTCGAAATCAATCGCGAAAACGTCGCCCGGGGAAGTCTGCTGCATCAGTTGTACCGGGACCCCAAACGGCCTGAGTCCCCCGGCCATCAGCGGCGGGCCAGTCACTGCCAGTGCGTAGGCTGAGGCACTCGACTCGTGGATGCCGATCAGAGTCATGAAGAAAGTTGAGCGCGTGATCGTGGCAGTGACAGCCACACCCGAGGCACCCGCAGGCACCATACCGCTGCCCACGAGTACACGCGGGCTGTACTCCACAACAGAATTACCCTCGAACCTGGTGTATGAGGCTTCAAAACCGCCAGCTCCATTGCGCCTGCTATACTCGTTGACTGCTGCGAAAACGGCTGCGTCCGTCGCAGGGGCACTCTTACCACCGCATATAGCATTGGAAAGCTCACGCGCGCCGGCCAGGGCGCTGGCGTCGGCAGCGTTCTGCATGCTGCGGCGCTCGAAGAACACTGTGCCGCCGTCAATGGCCAGGCCGGTGATAACAAGCAACCCAACCAGTGCAAACACCATAATTATGACCACCTGACCACGTTCCGCCTGGGAAGATTCCTTCTCCATATCAACCTCCTGTTCTCCGGGTACAGCGTGTGCCCGGGTAAGATGGTGCTACCCTGATTCATCTGACAGGAATTATACGGTCATATCGGCCAGCTTTCTACAGGCTTTCTTATTCGTAACTACCCAGTTCCCCGGCTCGGGCCGGTCTCCAGACCGCGCCCGACGTCGCCACGATGGGAAGCGGATGCCGTAATCCGGCCAAATAACCGCTGGATTGAGTGGCCCGGTCAGAGACCGGCCACAGCCTGGGTAGTTACTCTTATTCGCATAACTGATTCTGAGGCGCAAGGTTCTGGCCAATCCCTGACTATGCACCGCGTGGATCCGATCCACGCGGGCCGGGTGCTGGCCGCCTACCGGCCGCCGCCGGATTGTGATCCGGCGGGCACGTCCGGCGGGCACGTCTGGGCACGTCCGGCGGGCACGTCTGGCAGGAGCGACGCGCGGAATCCAGTTATGCGTATCTCACACTCACGTGCAAACCTGATGCCAGCAGCCTGTCGGAGAGGCTCTCTGAAGGCACAGAACATCCCCGTATATGTGTGGATCAGGCGAAAATTTACCACCATCTGTGGCGGCAGCTTCCCTGGAAGCAAGGGTTTCCCCGACAGCCTGCTAGGGCGTCATTTCCCCCGCCAGGATGACCTCGCTGGCAACGGCGCGAAGCGGTATCACGCCATCCGGAACTATAGCGTTGACCAGGGGAGTTGCCACGGTGAAGGAGTACCCCACGGTCACCGTGACAGTCGCCCCTGTCGCAATGACCGGGCAGTCAACCTTAACCAACGCGGGGTCAATTTGCACCAACCCCCCGCTTGCACTCTGAATGCGGTTGTAAAGCTCGGTACGGTAGCTCTCCTCTGGGTGGATGGCTGCGAAAGTGGCGCCTTCTCCTGCTGCGTCTTTGATGGCCACATAAGCATAATACAGACGCCCTATATCCAACAGACCCGCCAGGGTAATGAGCAGCACCGGCAACACAAGTGCCATCTCCAACAGACTTTGCCCTCTCTCTCCAGCTCCACGAATTCGCTTCATATATCACCTCACTGCATTGCGGACCAGCTTCTGGTGTTCCAGGGCGTGCCGTGTGGTGGCATCTATCGTCACTGAGCACAGAGCCTGTTCTTCTTTAGCGAATGCCACAATGTTCCACACCGTCCTGCCCTCACTATCTGGCCCCAGGTGAAGGTCTGTCTGGGCATGAGGATGTGCAGCAAGAAATTCCTCTCCTCCATAAGCCAGAAAAACCAGCACCGCCTCTTTTAGCTCAGAGTGCCAGGTATCTCCGCTGATAGGATGCGGTGCCTCCCACACCCTGGTGGCTTTGACAAGACTGGCCCCGTTACCGTCAACGACAATGTCGAGGGTCTGGCTGTCCTTTGGCGCGTAGAAGACGAACGACCATGCTGAAGCCCCGGCCAGCAGCGCCTCTTTGTCGGCGTCATGCCAGCTTGTTGAAGCAGAGATGATTTGCGCATCTTCAGCATGTCCCCTGGCTACGCCCAGTGCAGCCTCGTAAGCATCCCTTAATTCTATCGGTGGAGGCGTCAGAGCAGATGGGGTGAGCCGTGGGAGGGTGGCTTCCTGCCCGGCCTCAAAAAGAATGTCCCGCCGCTCATAGATCAGATAGCCCAGCAGGGGAATCAGGATCATCACTCCTGCTATTTCCAGAGCTAAAATCCATTTGTGCCTGCTGTAAGTTCCCATAACTCAACCTCCCCTGATCACGAACGGCAGGAATGCGCGATCGAGAGCACGGGAGTGGTAAATCCGGTAATTCTCGATCAGATCATCTCCGGCCAGCTCCTGCCAGACGATATGCAGCTTCCCTCTCCTGCCAAAGGCAAGAGAGGGCAGGATGGACAACGTGTTCTCGTAGTCAGGGCTGCGCGAGACATTTTGCAGTGGAGGCCAGTTACGGCCTGGTGTCGTACAACTTACCAACACCTCCTCGGCCTGTACATCGCTGTCGCTACTGTACCCCTGGAAAACCACGCACACCTCTGTACGCCCACCGTCCTCAAATAATGCAATATCCGGGGCGATGTAGGCCGGGCTCTCATGATTGATCTTCACAGGTGAGGAACTGATACGTTCCGATGCGCTCCAGGTGCTGCCATCGTAGCGGGTATAACGCACATAGTGATACTCCGGTTTGTCCGTCTCGCCGATCTCCTCACCCCAGGCCACGTGCAACCCACCATCATTAGCTGCGGCGATAGCAGGCCAGACGGGGCGCTGTATCCCCGTGGAAAGAGTGACGGGGACAGACCACTGTATACCATCTCCTGCCAACTGGCCACGCATGTACAATATTTCTCGTTGGTTCAGAGAGCTGTACTTTTCCCACACCATATGTATAGTGTTACCATCAGGCCCGACGGTCAGCGCTGGGTTACGCATACTGATAGCTCCGGTGTGAGTATAGATCACAGTCGCTGTAGGCCAGACCGTGGCCGTCAGAGGGCGAGAAGCACAGAGAATATCTTGATACGGATCGCCGGCACTGAAAACTATGTGTACGTGAGCAGAACTTGCTGCCAGCCGTGGCCGTGTGAAACCGCTCACCGGTACCGAGGGTGGTGTGGGAATGGAATGTGCCTCACTCCAGTTGCCTTCTATCGGTCGCTCGGCCACATAGACCGCGAGAGGAGGCTGACCCCCAGTCCAGGCCACATATATCTTGCCCCCCGCGATAACCACGTCCGGCAGATATGAGTCCTGGTCAGTTACAGAGATTGGCGCCGGCTCAGACCAGGTAACGCCGTTGTTGTTAGATATAGCGTTGTAAATGTTCCGTTTTCCCCCCTGGTAAGAAGGGTTGCTCCAGACCACGACCACCAATCCGGAGGGATCGGTGGCGATGGCCGGCTGCAAGCCGTAGTCAGGCAGGCCAGCAGAGAGCGCCACAGGTCGGGTACCGCTCCACACAGGCCAATCGGGGTTGACGTTGTTAGCGGTCGCGCCGATCGCCACTCCTGCCAGCGATGACAGGAGCGTCAGCCATGTCAGCCCAATAAGCACCAGAGGACGTGAAGCCATTTGGAGGCAGCGTTGAACCCAACCCATGTGCCTAGTTTCTGTACATTATGATGATCCGCACTGTGCTCTGGCCCTCTACGACCTCAACGCCGGGGTAAGTGTTGGAGTAACGGACACCGTTGATCCATGTCTCACCGACCACTGTATACGTACCCACGGGAATGTCGTACAGAGCGTAGCTTGCGTTGGCATCGGAGACGGTCGAAGCGATCAGGGTCTCCCCATCGTACACGTAGACATTGGCCCGCCCGTGCGGTACAGGAGCGCCGGTCAACGATACCCACGTCTCCCCCACGATCGAGCCGACCGTTGTCGTCGGTGGCGTTTCAGGTGGTGGCGTCCCTATCATCGAGACGTCCACCGCGATCGGCCCGGCAGAGTTGTTGTTTTCATTGAGTTCACTCACCTGGAGCCAGGAGTCGGCCTTTGCCCAGACATGATGGGTGCCTGTCACCGCGAAGCCATGCCGTAAAGTGATGACGATATTGTTGCTGCGTCCTGCTCCCAGCCCGCTTAACGCTCCCCAGGCGATACCTCTCGCTCCTTCTGCAGGATCGGCATCGTAAAGGTCCACCCAGAACATGGTATTCACCGGCCGGCTGCCTATATTAGCCACCGTGACACTGAAATCCAGTGGCTGATAGGTCGAGATTGGCCCGGTGTTCAACA